>JASMGX010000056.1 GCA_030751095.1 Pirellulales bacterium
CCACCCGTCACCCCGGTTCGCATTCTGCTTCGGCGCGTCGGCGCGTCGGATGCGGTAAATACCACCGGGTGCGTGCGAGTTTCGGATCCGACCCGTAGGACAGTGCTGCACATACCAGCCGCCTGTATCGATCACCAACAGACTGCCATCGGCGTCCTGCAGCACGTCGGACGGATGAAAATCGGGATCGTCGCTGGTGAGGAAATCAACGTCTTGCGAAGCGAAAGTGCTACCGGTACGAATCAACTCATGGCGCTGTACCTTTCGCGAATTATGCTGTGCTGAAAACAGTTGGCCACGAAACGAGCTGCCCCATCTGCTGCTTTCGTAACGGACCAGACCGCTCAGCGCTACGGCGGGAAACAGCGAAATGGCTGGAAGCGACGTGTCTGTGATCGGCTGAGGCGTTCCCTTATCTTCCAGCAACAGCGGATAAAGCCCACCGGGCGCAAGATCAACGAGGCCATCGCGCAACGGCCCGACCGGCTTTCGAAAAAAATTGTCGGTACCGATCATCTCGCCCTGCGGCGTGAATACCAGTTCCACGAGGTTGACGAACCCCCGGCACAACACTTCCGGATCGGTGCCATCTGGACGACAGCGAATCAAAGCGCCACTCTTTCCGGTCAACATCTTGCCATCTTGACGCTTCAGCCGATACCCATCCGGCTCCCCCATGGTCATGTAGAGAAGCCCGTCGGGACCGAAGACCAATCCGTGCAGGCTGCCGTTGTCCGTATGCCCGAAGCCAGTAAGGATCACATTTCGCTGTTCTGCATGTCCGTCGCCATCACGATCCTCAAACGTCACCAGATCGGGCGGGTCGGCGACATACAGTTTGCCATCGTGCCAGCAGAGCCCCATCGGGAAGACCAGTTGGTCGGCAAATACCTGCGACGATTCAAATCGTCCGTCGCCATCCCGGTCTTCCAGTCGTCGCACTCGGCAGCGCCGCGTCTGTTTTTGCAGTTCCTGGTACAAATCGAGCCCGGAAGACTCCGCCACATAAAGGCGCCCACGATCGTCGAAGGTGGCGAACATCGGAAAAACGACCTGCTGCTCGCCTGCGACTTGTTCGATCACAAAGCCGTCGGGCAGATGAAGCTGCCGATCGGGCTCATCGGTCCGGGCCACCGATGCCTGCATGAGGATGGCGATGCTGCAGAAAACAACCGGCGATTTCATCAATGTTCTCGGCATCTCTGGGAGCGAGTCGATACAAGAAGGCATTATACCAACGGAGCACCTGCTGTTGATGTAGAGACTGCCGTTCTTTTGCTCAAACAGATCAAAACGCCCGCCGAGCGATAAAACGGACGCATCGTCCGCCCGGAGCAATCTGCGCGGCTCATCCGGCCACGGAACAATCTCCCCCCCTCCCCCCTATCCTTCAGCGAGCACATCGTACGGTTTTTTATGGCGCAGCAAGACTTGCGCCGCTGAGAACGATCCATCTGCCGCCCAAGCTATTCGGCCCCGGCCATTCGCGATAGAGTATGATTTGGACGCTGGCGCACCGGATCTGAGATGAAAGGTCAAATACTGTGAATGTTGCAACAAAATGTTCCGCATGGTTTCTGTTGGTGTTAGGTCTCCTCGGTGCTGCGGCGCAGGGTGAGGAAGCGGACGCAAAGCGGCAGTCGGGCCAATCGGGCACTGCGTCGAAACAGGATCAGACAAAACACAGTTTGCGTTGGAAGCGGACGCCGAAGCTGACATCGCGATGGGTCGAAGAGCTGTCGCTAAGCACCCCCCTTCCGGAATACCCGCGACCACAGATGGTCCGCGACGATTGGCTGAATCTCAATGGCGAATGGGACTTTTTAGGCGATGGTCCCATGCCTCCGGAACTGCCCGAGACGTTTCCCGAAAAAGCACTCGTCCCCTCCGCCACCCAGGCTGTCACGAGTTGTCTTGAAAAAGAATGGCAGCGTGGATGGTATCGCAAAACCGTTGAGATCCCCTCCGCCTGGCACGGGAAAAAGGTGCTTCTGCATTTTGAAGCGGTTGGAGGCGCCGCGACGGTGTATTTCAATTCCAGAAAACTGGGAAAAAACACCGGCTCCTTCAACCGGTTCAGCTTCGAGTTGCCTGAGCTTGAGGCGGGCAAGGCCAATGAGATTCTCATCCACTTTGACGACACCGACCCGAGAATACCTCGCGGAAAACCGGAGCACGTCTCGGGCATCTGGCAAACCGTCTGGCTGGAGCCGGTTCCGGAGGATTCGATCCGCTCTTTTCGAGAGACCCCCGATATCGATGCCGGGCAGTTGATCCTTGAGGTGGACTCCACTTGTTCCGGTGACGAGTTCACGCTGGTTGCTACCGCTCATGAAGACGGCAAAGAAGTCGCACGCGTAGAGGGGCGTAGCGGTGAGACTCTGTTGCTCGACATGCAGGATCCAAAGCTGTGGAGTCCGGAACATCCGTTTCTCTACGACCTCACGCTGGAGCTGAAGCGTGGCGATGTCGTGATCGACCGGATCAAAAGTTATTTTGGCATGCGGAAGATCTCGACCGGTGAGGTCGATGGGGTGCCGCGGATTTTCTTGAACAACGAGGTCTATTACCAGGTCGGCCTGCTGGACCAGGGAACCTGGCCCGACAGCTTTTATACCCAACCCTCCGACAAGTGCTTGAAGTGGGAAATCGAAACGGCCAAAGAGCTCGGCTTCAACGTGCTTCGCAAGCATGTGAAGATCGAATCGAGCCGGTGGTATTACTGGTGCGATGTGCTCGGGATGCTGGTGTGGCAGGATCTCCCATGCCAGATGTATTTCAATGAGAGAGTGGTAAAAACCGAAGAGGACAAACAGTTCGCGCGGGATGATATGCGTGCAATGATCCAGCAGTATTACAATCATCCCAGCATCATTAGCTGGGTGATTTTCAACGAAACCTGGGGACAGTTTGACCCTCGCGACATGACGAAGCGAGCGCGAAAGCTCGACTCCTCCCGGCTAATCAACGCGACGAGCCACGTCTGGCCCAACGACCATGGACGGCGACGCTACAACGCGGACTATTTTGACGAGCATTGTTACGAACGCCACCTCCATTTCTATGACTACGACGTGCATATCCCGGCGACGTTCGGCGAGTTCGGCGGCATTGGTTACAAGGTGGAGGAGAATACCGAGAACCATGAGAACTATCGCGGCTACGGACCGCATGCCACGTCGCCGGAGGATCTTCTCTCTCAGTACAAGAAACTCCTCGTCCAGGCGCGCCGGATGCGGGATACCCAGCATCTTTGTGCGATCATTTACACGGAGCTGACCGATTTCTATCACGAAATCAATGGCTTCATCACTTTTGACCGCAAGGTCGTCAAGGTCGATCCCGAAGAATTGCGAAAGATCAACATGCTCTTCCGCGCCCCGACGGACCAGTGATGCAAGTCGCAACAGGTGGACACCTTTTCTGCCGGGCAGGCAGTGCCGGGCAGCAAGCCGGTTGGTGGTCGTCGGAATCCATAGCTGGTATCATCGTGGCGTTCTAGAACATTCCAGGTTAGCCGTTGGACGAATAAGGAATCGATTCATGGCCCGCTCCCCGCAATTTCGTTTTCGGATCGGTTTGCTTCTGGCTGTCATCACATTGCTGCTGTCCGGTCCGCAGGTCGCCAGACTCGCAACCGCTGCTGAGGCGCAGCAACTGAGCCAGAACATTCTCAAGCAACTCACCGCGCCGCGCGGACTCTGTGCGATCGTTGGCGAGGGTGGCGAGATCGCCATTGACCTGGCAAAAAATAGCCAGTGGCTATTCTACGTTCGTGCACTCGATGCGCAGCAGGCTGCGGAGATCCGGGCCAAAGCCTCGCAGGCGGGTTTTGGCATCGACCGTGTTGTGGTGGAAGCGGGACCGCTCGATGCGATGCCCTTTGCGACAAATCTACTCGATGCGGTAATCATCCCCGAAGCATCCGAGGAGTTGCTCGATACGTTGTCGGCCGTTGAGGTACTCCGGGTGTTGCGCCCGCAAGGAGTTGCGATTGTGGGTGAGGTGTCCGGCATCTCCGAGCCCGATGTTGCGAGCGAGCAACTGAACAGATGGGCCCAATCTGCAGCGCCCGCGAATCTGAAGATTGCCTCGGACGATTTTGGCACCTGGCTTCAATGCAACAAGCCGATGTTGGCGGGCGCCGACGAATGGAGCCATTGGGAAAAGAATGCGACCAACAACCCGGTCTCTGAAGACCTACACATCAAAGCGCCCTACATGACCCAATTCATGGCCGGGCCGTTTTACATCGGGATGCCGGCCGTTACCACGATCTCCGGGGGGCGGACGTTTTTGGCGGTGGGTCATATTGCCCATCACCGTAGGGAGTGGGATTGGCTGAACATGATCATCGCCCGCAACGGCTACAACGGCACGCTGCTCTGGCAGCGCAAGCTGCCCGAGGATTATCTGGTACACCGCAGCGCATTTATCGCTACGCCGGATACCTTTTATATGATCGACGGCGATCGCTGCCTGCTGCTCGATGCGCAAACCGGCAAGGAGAAGGGAGAGATACGCATCAATGGTCTTCCCGGCGAGTGGAAATGGATGGCCATGCATGACGGTATCCTGTATGTGCTGGCCGGCGAACCTGACGGGGGCGTATCGACGATTAAAGGGGATGGTGCCTTTGGCGGCTGGAGCTGGGCTGATTTGAGCAAAGAGTATTATGGCCAGCGGATCCCGGTGGGATTCGGGGACACCCTGGCCGCTTTCGATGTCAAAAAAAATGAGGTGCTTTGGATTCGCAAGGAGGAAAGCTTGATCGATTCGCGCGGCTTGGCGCTTCGCGACGGCAAACTCTTTCTCTATTGCCCGGACCGGCACATGCGGTGCTTGGATGCCACCGATGGAAGTGTGGTATGGACGAACAACCAAGAGGAGTTGCTCGGCTCGATCGAGCAGCCCGGCGAAGGATTAACGTCCACACCCGGCTGGCGGACGCAGACCATGATGGTGGCGACACCCGACGCATTGATCGTTCAAGGTCAAACGCGCAACAACGTGGTGGCCGTCTCGACCGACAAGGGGTATTTGCTATGGAAGAAGCCGAAAGTTACCAACAATCCGAATGCCATCTATGTTGACGGTAACGTCATCCTCGGTATCGGCAAAGGTGGTAGCCACCTTGTCATTGATCCGGTGTCGGGTGAGGAGAAAGAGAATCTGAATTTCGGCAAAACCGCTTGTACGCGTCTGACAGCCAGTTCGGATTCGTTCTTTGTTCGCGGCGAGGGGACGTTGCGGTTCGATCGCGAGTCAAAAAAGGTCCTCGTCGATGGTGCCCAGCGGCCTGCTTGCAACGATGGAGCGATTCCTGCCAATGGATTGCTCTATCTTGGGCCGTGGCAATGCGACTGCCGATTGTCGCTGATCGGCTCGATCGCCAAATGTTCGGCGGGAGATTTCAACTTCGATATCGAGGCGACGGAAGAAGATCGGCTCGAGCGAGAGGACAATGACCAATCGGTCGTGGATTTTCCCGTCAGCGAGAACGACTGGCCAACCTACCGCGCCAATGAGGAGCGTTCCTCCAGCACCCCGGTAAAAGTACCCGAGAGCGTTCGCGCGGCCTGGGTCTATGCTCCGGACAGGGACTACATACCGACCGCTCCGGTTGCCGCCGGTGGGATGATCTTCGTCGCAGGCTCGGACGGCATGGTGCGGGCGCTCGACGCGGAGAGCGGGAACGTAGTGTGGGAGTTTTCGACCCCTGCTCCGATCAAATTTCCGCCGACGATTGCCGACGGACGCGCGTACTTCGGTAGCGGCGACGGATATGCCTATTGTCTCGAAGCGGCGACGGGGAGATTGCTCTGGCGGTTCCGGGCCGCTCCCGTCGAGCGGCATCTGATGGTCTTTGGAAACATCACCTCGACCTGGCCGGTCGCCAGCGGCGTGTTGGTCAAAGATGGTGTCGCCTACTTCGCGGCGGGAATCATCGACCACGATGGGACGTACGTCTATGCGCTCGATGCGCAAACCGGCGAAATCTTGTGGCAGAACAACGCGACGGGGCATCTGAGTCCCGAGCTTCGCAAGGGAGTGAGCGTGCAAGGCAATCTGACCGTGTTGGACAATCAGTTGCTGCTGGCCGGTGGTAACCAGGTTTCTCCTGCAAGGTTTGATCTGGCAACGGGCCAATGTTCCGCACAGCCGTTTGAGCAGGGCCGCCCTAAGGCGAACAACGGGCGGTTCGCAGGCGTCTTTCGGGACAGCGCCGCAATTGTCGGCGGCCGCATCTTGTATTCGGCGGCAGAGAATGTGGCGACGAAGGGCTATTTTGCAGCCTACACCAAGGACAACGGTTTTCATGTCGCGTTCGGAGGCATTCCCCCGGCCTGGGACGATGACACCTTTGCCGTCATCAATTACAAGCAAGGAAAAATCATTTGTTGCGATGCGGACAAGGTGGCGGAGCATTTGCGGATCAAAGAGAGTGGCGATCCAGCACCGCAAAAGCAATCTGGGGCCAATGTGGCGGCCAGGGCGCAGCAGGAGAATCTGCTTCGCTGGCAATCGAATCTCGACGGTGCCAGAAAATTCGAAGCGGTCTCCCTGGTCGTGTGCCCCAACGCGATCGTAGCGGTTGCCCGTTCGCAGACCCGCCATCGGGCGCACCCGCAGTGGTATGTTGTGGGGTTTGACAGTACCACCGGCAGCATCATGTTCCAGCAGGCACTCCTCGGCGATCCCTTGCCCGATGGCTTGCTGGTGGACGCAGAAGGCCGAATCGTGGTCACCATGCTCGACGGACGCATCGTCTGTCTGACGTCAAAAAGTTCATAGACCGTACGGCTCCCGGGCATGTTGCATCAGCGCGGCCCCATCAGCCCCCCAGCGCGGCGGTCACGTTTTTGGTGATCCCCTTCTTCGCCTTTTCTTTGTACATCATGGCCGCAAACGGCAGCTCGAGATCTACTGTGACTTCCGCGTCATCCACCACAACGGCGCCTTTGATCGAAAATCCGAGGCTCTTAAAGTGGAAATTTGCCTTGTCCTCCTGCCAGTCGATCACGAGGTCTTGGCCCTGAAAGTCGTTGGCTGTTTTTTCCATGGCAGGCTGGACCTTCTCAATCACAGTTGCCCTATCGAATTGATGGGGGATCGTGACGCTGATTTTCGGCATCGTGCATTCCTTTCGGGGAAATAAGATTCCATTTGTGTGTCATTCGATGTGGTTTCAACAATCGCTAATTATTTCGAGGCCAGTTGTCTCCCGGCCCGCTTGCGCTCGCTCTGGCGAAGGACCGTTTTACGAAGCCGGATGTTGCCGGAAGTAATTTCCACCAGCTCATCATTATCAATATATTCCAGTGCCGCTTCGAGCGATAATTCACGTGGTGGTTTGAGCAGAATGTTCCGGTCACTGCCGGCGGCACGGATGTTGGTGAGTTTTTTTTCCTTGGTGGGATTCACGTCCATATCCCCGCTGCGGCTATTCTCCCCGACGATCATTCCTTCGTAGATATCGTCGCCCGGACCCACAAACAACTCGGATCGCTCTTGAAGGCCGTCGAGCGCAAATCCGACCGCCCGACCGGCGACCATCGAGACCAACACGCCATTTGCCCGTCCGGGCAGATCGGGCTCGAGTGGCCTGTAGCTTTCGTAGCGGTGATGGATGACCGCTGTCCCTTTCGTAGCATTGAGCAGCCGCGTCCGCAATCCGATCAGACCCCGGGAAGGGATGGAAAAGGTAAGATGAGTCAGATCACCGCGGGTCGACATATCCCGGTTTTTCCCCCGCCGGGCTCCCACCATCTCCATGACCGGTCCCATGTACTCGGGCGGAACTTCTACCGAAAGAGTTTCGAACGGCTCTTCTTTGACTCCATTCCGCTCATGCATGATAACTTGGGGTTTGCCGACTGAAAGTTCGTAGCCCTCGCGCCGCATCGTCTCGATGAGGACCGAGAGATGTAGGATGCCACGCCCGCTCACGGCAAAGGCGTCCGAGTTGGGGACCTGTTCTACCCGCAGGGCCACGTTGCGTTCCAACTCCTTGTGCAAACGCTCGCGAAGATGTCGCGTCGTGAGGAACTGGCCCTCGCGACCGGCGAGTGGGGAACTGTTGATGCTGAACACCATCCGAAGTGTCGGTTCATCGACCTTCAGGCGTGGAAGTGCCAGGGGCTGTTGCGGATCTGCAAAGGTGTCGCCAATTTCGACCTGTTCGATACCTGTGAAGGCAGCGATATCCCCTGCGAGGGCCTCGTCGGTTTCAATGCGGCCAAGTTTATCGAACAGGAATACCTGAGAGACTTTGCTCGGGACGATGTTGTCTTGCTCTTGAATCAAGGCGATCGGCTGATTTTTGCGGATCGACCCCGAGTGGATCTTGCCAATGGCGATCCGCCCCACAAATTCCGAGTAATCAATGGTCGTTACCAGCATCTGCAGCGGCGCATCGGGATCGACTTTCGGACCGGGAACACGCTCGAGAAGCATGTCGAGAAGCGGTTGCATCGTCTCACCGGGTTGTTCTGGGTCGAGCGTTGCAAATCCCTCTTTGGCACTGGTGAAGATATAGGGAAATTCAGCTACGTCGTCGTCTGCACCGAGTTCGAGAAACAGTTCGAGAGTTTCCGCGACCACCATTTGGGAGCGGGCATCGGGCCGGTCAATTTTGTTGACGACCACAATCGGTTTCAAACCGTATTCAAGCGCTTTGCGCAACACAAAACGAGTCTGGGGCATGGGACCTTCGGCCGCATCGAGCAGCAGCAGCGCCCCGTCGGCCATGCGGAGTACCCGCTCTACTTCGCCACCAAAATCAGCGTGCCCCGGTGTATCGATGATATTGATTTTGACATTTTGGTATTGCAGCGCAATATTTTTGGCAAGGATCGTAATCCCGCGCTCGCGTTCCAGGTCGCCCGAGTCGAGAATCCGCTCTCCCGAGAGTTGGCCCGCGCGAAACTGGCCACTCTGCCGTAGCAGGCAGTCGACGAGTGTGGTCTTGCCATGGTCGACATGGGCGATGATGGCGACATTGCGGATGTCGTTACGGCGAGTTGTGGACATATGGGGGAATCGTCAGTGGTCTCTTCTGGCGGCTTACAATTTGGTGCAATGTGCGCCGGGTGGGAGTCTAAAAGCGATGCAGCCTATCTCATTTTGGGCCGATCGCGTAGAGTGATTTGAGGGTTCGCAGGTAGAGTCGCCCGTCCACGAACACCGGGGATGCGGTGATCGGTTCGCCGAGATCATTTTTGGCAACGATCTCGAAATCCCGACCGGCCCGGACTACCGTAATGACCCCATTGCGTGCGGTCAGATAGATGTTGCCACCGGCAAACACCGGAGATGAGCGATGTCGATCGCGGGTCGTCCGCTCTTCGTAGACGATTTTCCCCGTTTCGGCATCCAGCGTGAGCAGGTTGCCATTTTCCCGGCAAAGATAGACCAACCCGTCGTGGATTACCGGCGAGGGGACATCGGGACTGTTTCGGGGCAAGGTCCAGGCGACAAACTGTTTCGAATCGGTGATATCGCCCTCACCGTCCGGTCGGATGCCGACCACTTTGCCCTTTTTTGCCGTGGGGGCCACGATGAGTCCGGGGCTGCAGGCGGGCGAGGCGACAAATCGCAACGTCTTGTTGTATCTATTTTTGGGATTTAAATTTCCACAGCGCCAGATTTCGCTTCCGTCCTCGAGGCGATTGGCAATGCAATAGTCGGCGCCGAGAGTGACGAGAAATCGTTGGTCCTCATCCTCGTAGAGGATCGGTGAGGTGTAGGAGTGTTTGCATTCGTCGATTGCATCGGTCGCCCTCTCGTGTTTCCAGATTTCTTTGCCGGTCTTTTTATCGAGCGCAATAATGAGGCCTGTGTGTGGGTCTTCATTCCAGGGGCCGTGGATCAACTGCACATACAGCCGATCCCCGTCCAACAGGGGCGAGCTCGAAAGGCCGAACTGGATGTCGAAGATACCATATTCCTTCTGCATGTCCTTCTTCCAGATTTCATTGCCATCCATGTCGTAACAGGCCAAAAGCCCATTGGCCATAAACGTCCAGACGTGTTGCCCATCGGTGCTTGGCGAGGGCGATGCAAAGTTTCCCTCATCGCCGCGTACCGCTTCGTTGCCCCCGCCCACTTTTCGCGTCCAGAGCAGTTTGCCGGAGGTATCCACGCAGAGCAGCAACAGGTCGTTGCCATTTTCGCCGACGCTCGTCAAAAAGATGCGGTCGCCCGAGACGACCGGCGTTGCTCCTGCCGGTCCGGGCAGAGGAAGGCTCCAGAGGACATTGTCTTCTCGATTCCAATGCAGGGGCGGATTTGTTTCGGTGCTGATCCCATTGCCCGTCGGCCCGCGCCAACTCGGCCACTCAGCCTCCTGTGTGCGGGTTTGGTCCGGGGAGGCTGCCAGCAGCAGGCTACAGGTAGCCAGTAAGAGACCGCAGAGAATTCCATTTCGATACATGTTCAAGGACTCCTAGGAGAGGGCGGTCGGGCGAGTGAAACGGCATTTGGGAGAGAGCAAAGGTCCGACTAGCGGCCAAAGCTACTTTCCCGTTCCTCTTAGTTTCGCCCGTTGTGCAGATCGGGTCAAGGAAGGGCCGGTTGTGGATCGTTGTCTGCTATCTCAAAGCCGATTACAATCGGCACAGAGGCGTAGGTACTCCCGACGATAGGGACTGACAGGATGAAGATTACAACGCTCCCCCACGTTTACCGGAATGTGAACCGTTGGGGCGAGATTCTCACCATTCTGAGCAAATATGGCTTGGCGGACTGGCTGAGCCACTTCGATTTGAATTTTGCCAAGGGGTGGCTGAAGGACCGAGATGGTCAGTTGCTCGCCAACCTCTCTCGCGAGACGCGAATCCGGCTAGCGCTCGTCGAACTTGGCCCCACTTTTATTAAACTGGGGCAAATCCTCAGCACACGGCCCGATATTGTCGGCGTTCCGTTCGCCCATGAATTGGCCCGTTTGCAATGCGATGTCGAAGCGACCGATCCAAAAAAGATCCGCAAGCTCGTCGAATCAGAACTCGGCCAACCGATCGAGGATCTTTTTGACGCGTTTGAGGAGAAACCCCTCGCCTCGGCTTCGATCGGTCAGGTCCATCGCGCCCGGCTCAAGACCGGCGAAGCGGTCGTCCTGAAAGTCCAGCATCCGGACATCGAGCGCAAAGTCCGCGTCGACTTGGATATTTTTGCCGGGCTTGCGCAACTGGCGGAAAAAATTCCGGAATTTATGAACTATCGTCCGCGGGCGACAGCCGCCGAATTTCAGCGGACCCTCCTGCGCGAGCTCGATTTTTCCCGAGAAGAGCGCAATCTGTTGCAGTTCATCAACGATTTTAAAGATAACGACACGATCAAAATACCACAGCCCTATGGCGACTTTTGTACGTCACGCGTGTTGACGATGGAGCTGATCGAGGGGACCAAGCTTTCGGATCGTGATGCGATTCTCGCTGCGGGGCTCGATATGCAGGAACTGGCCCGTCGCGGTGCGGAACTCTACCTGGAGATGATTTTTACATACGGTTTTTATCATGCAGATCCCCATCCGGGAAATATCCTGCTACTCAAAGGAAATGTGATTGGCCTGCTCGATTTCGGGATGGTGGGCAGGCTGGAGGAGTCGCTGCGTGAAGATATTGAAAATATGTTGATGGCGATCATGAATTCGGACGAAGAGTCGCTTGCCAACGTCATTATTCGGATCGGGGACGTGCCGGTCAATCTGGACGAAGGCCTCCTCCGGATGGATATCTCGGAATTTGTGTCCCACTACGGAAACCAGCCGCTCAATCAAATCAATCTCAGCAAATTGCTTGGCGAGATGATGGAGATCATCCGTCGCTACTACATCATGTTGCCGGCACAGATCGGCATGCTGCTCAAAACGCTTGTGATGCTTGAGGGGACGGCGCGTGAAATCAGTCCGGAATTCAGCCTGATCGAGGTCATGCAGCCGTTCCAGAAGGAAGTCATCCGGAGGCGGTTATCCCCCAGGCGGCGATTGAAGAAGATCCGTAAAGTGATGATGGAAGTCGAGCAATTGGTCGAGACGCTGCCCGGCCGCATGAACAAAATTCTTGCGCAGATCCAGAGCGGTCGATTCGACGTGCATCTCAAGCATCGGGGCCTGGAACCTTCGGTGAACCGCCTGGTGTTGGGAATGTTGGCCAGTGCGCTGTTTCTTGGCTCGTCGCTCCTCTTAAGTCAGGATATCTGGCCACTGAGGGTGCTCGGTGGCCTTGGCTGCGTGATCAGCCTGCTGTTGGGCTTGCGGCTGTTGCGGGCGATCCATAAATCGGGCCATCTGGAACGGCCTGACGATTTGCGTCGCGACTAGCATTCGCTGGGAGCAGCACCATTCTCCGGCACGGGAATCTCCGGCACGGGAATCTCCGGCACGGGCACGATCATCAGCGGACCGGCATTTGCGACCGGTGCCTCGCTGGCCGGCTCAATGGCCGGCGCCGCCGCTGGTACCTCGGCAGGTATCGGCTGGGCATTCGTTTCTACTTCTGTGTCTTTAGCGATCGTTTCCCCGGCCGCTTCTGAGACCGTTGACTCTTCGGTGGCCGGCTGCCCGGTGATTGGCTGCCCGGTGATTGGCTGCCCGGCCCCGTTTCCTTGGGCGTCTGTTTCGTCCGCGACAGTTTGCTCTTCCGGGCCGGAATAGAGCTTGAGGACCTGTTCGAGTTGCGTATTGAGCGTATCGAGCCCGGCTAGAACCTCATCCTGCCTGCGTTCGATGTCGTCGAGCAGTTCGTTCTTCGCGGGGGTCGTCTGTTCCGTAGGATTCTCAGTCATTGGGCGAGCCTGGGGAGGATGGCGGGCATAGGCCGGCAAAGCCTGTCTACCGATACCTTCGGCCCATGATTTATGTGATATTCAGGGGGTTTTTTGTATCTCCAAAGGCCGCCGCGGAACGTGGGGCAAGTTTGCGGTTTAGCGCGGTGTTGCCATTTTGAGCCTGTCAGTTGTCCGGAGGGCAGCGTCGATGCCGATCATACGGTTTGTCCGAAATGGTCCACCTGGGCGAAGGTCTCCGGTGACAAATCCGGATTTTAAGCCGGTTTCACAGGCCCATCCGGGGCGAAATAACCGTCGACGTGACTAGACAAGCTGCGGTGAAATTTATTATTATTCTGGGCTTGTGGTTGTTTCTATTTGTTATCCGAAAGGGAGCGATGTGGTTAAGCTGACGATTCGGGATCGTGAATCGATTCAGGAGGCGGTCCGCCGTTTTCGTAAATTGGTCGAACGGAGTGGCATCAAGAAAGAAATGCGACGCCGGGAATATTATGAAAAGCCAAGCGAAATCAAACGTCGTGCCCGCCTGCGTGCCCAGCGCCGCAACCGTCGCAACCGCATGATGGCAGAGACTGGGTCTTCCTAAACTGGGTCTTCCTAAACTGGGTCTTCCTGATCGATCAGGCGCACTGAGTTTCCGTTCCTGAATGCCGCATGTTCTTGCCGCAAGTTCTCTTGCGACAGATGTCTGTCTTAACCGGCTCTCTTAGTCGTCGCTCTTAGTCGTCTCCGTCGCCACCGGCTGCGAGTTTTTCGGGAATGGTTTCCACAAAGGCTGCAATTTCGTCGCGTACCCGGCGGTAGTGTTTTAAGGCTTCTTCGTCGCTTGCAGCATCGGCCGCCAGGTGTGGAGGGTCATCAAACGGGGCGTGCAGCACGGTAACCGCATCGGGCCAGCTCGGGCAGTTCGCATCGGCGTTCCCGCAGACCGTGACGACAAAGTCAAAAGGAATCTCCCCCAGCTCCTCGAGCGTTTTTGATTGCTGCGCGGAGATATCGATACCGACCTCCTGCATGACACGCACCGCATGCGGGTTGAGACCCTTTTTTTCGATCCCTGCGGAATAGGCATCGACCATCTCTCCGAGCATCGATCGGGTCCAGCCCTCGGCCATCTGGCTGCGGCAGGAATTTCCGGTACAGAGAAAGAGGATGTTGAGTTTGTTGAGCATCGGACCTGTTTTCTCTTTCAGCCGTCGGCATAGCCGTCTGGATGTTGCCGGTGCCAATCCCAGGCGGTCTGTACGATTTGTGCAAGTTGGGGGTAGTTTGGCTTCCAGCCCAATTCGTCCGTGATGGCCCGGCTGCTGGCGATCAGTTCCGCAGGATCGCCCGGGCGACGCGGTCCGATGTCTGTTGCAATCTCCTCTCCGGTGATCTGCTGTGCCGTCTCGATCACCTGCCGCACACTGAAGCCTCGACCATTGCCGAGGTTGTAGGTGCGACTGCCACGTTCGATCGCCTCGAGGGCGAGGATATGTGCGTCGGCCAGATCGGCAATGTGGATGTAATCGCGGATACAGGTGCCGTCCGGTGTGGCGTAGTCATCGCCGAAGATGCTGATCTTTTCGCGCTTCCCGAGTGCGACCTGCAGGACGAGCGGGATCAGATGGTGTTCCGGAGTGTGGTCCTCGCCCCGCTCGGCGGTAGCCCCGGCGGCATTAAAATACCGCAGCGCAGCATACTTCAGCCCGCTCGTTTTCTCGAGCCATTTGAGGATCCGTTCGAGCATGTACTTCGATTCCCCGTAGGGGCTGCCCGGACGGATCGTTTCGGATTCGGTGATCGGCACTGTTTCCGGTTCATCAAACAGGTTGGCGGTGCTGGAGAGGACAAATCGCTGCACGCCGTGTTCGAGCATGCTCTGCAGGAGGTTTGTGCCGCAAGCGAGATTTTCGCCCAGATACAAAAAAGGTTTTTGCATCGACTCACCTACAAGCGTGTGGGAGGCAAAGTGCATGACGGCGCCGATTTCGTGGGCCTCGAAGATGTCGTCGATGGCCTGTTTGTCGCGCAGAGTGCCGAGGACAAACGTCGCCTCGGGGTGGACCGCCGCACGATGGCCCTGGCTCAGATTGTCGAAAACCACCGCCTCATAGCCGGCACCGAGCAACCGCTCGACCGCAACACTTCCAATGTATCCGGCTCCTCCGGTGATGAGGACTTTCATCTCAGTGGACCTGTCGTTGCCAATGGTACGATTCTGGCCGCTGCCAGAAACTGACCGAGGCGTGTAGCCTCACCTGCGACCACGAAAAACTGACTATACTGAAAAACAGATGTGAAACAAGTAAACCCGCGTTTTTGGTGCCGCCCGAGTGCCCGCCCATCGCAACTGCCAGATGGTCTTGGATTGCGCGACAAATGCCCTCCCCTTCTTTGAAAGCCGGGCACGATCGTGCGCACGAAACCCCCAACGCATCGGTGCGGAGCTCTGTGTCGCCAATCAATCTGCATCGCCAGCAACAGACCCTTGTGATCAACCGACTCTAAAACAATAGATTCCCATAGCCGACACCGCCGAGAATGATACCGACGATGATGAGGATCACCGGAACCATCGCGCGATCAAAATTCAGAACGCCATAGATCAGCGCGACCAGCGGTGCGCATAAGAGGCACAAAATACCCCAGATGATATTTTCTTTCTGAAAGGCGATGACCGCCGTCCAGATCACTCCCACCAGGATCGCCAGGCCGCCGAGGCCATTGAGACCGTTGATCTGGAGCACGGAACCGGTAACGAATTCCATGATAGCCGCCTTTCATCGGAAGATTGTCGGATACAAGACCGTCTCTATTAAAGGATAGTTTGTTGCCCGCAGGAGAGATAGGTCGCACCGAGGGGGCCCTCGCTCGGTGCAGGGCCGCCGATCCTTTTGTCAACGATTGCGTTATGCGTTACTCTGTAGTGGGGCAGAAAAGTGACCCGCCCGTCCGCAATGGAAGTCCACTCCCTCCGGCGCCGGAATGATCCCCCCTCTTTTTAAAAGGCTCGGCAACAGAAGATGGTTCATGTCCCCTGTCGATTACTGGCATGCCTCTCGGCGAGCGGGCTCTTGCTCGCATTTTCTGCTGCCACTGCCGATGAATCCAAGGCGACCGATCGGCTGCTCGCCATCCCCCAAGTATCGCCAGCCGAGCAGATTTGTTTTGTCCTCTATGCCCATCACGACGCCGTCCTCAAGCTAACCGCTCAGCTTTACCCCCTGCCGGCCGGCGCCGACCGCGAGGTGCGGCTCGAGATCGAGGATGGTGGCCGTTGGCGCGAGATTGCCCGCGCACAGGTCGAGGAGCCAGGTTTTTCGGCCACGTTCCGCGTTGCGCCGTGGGACGCTTCGCGAATCGTTCCGTTTCGCGTGGTCCACGGCAGCGAAGCGTTTTACAGAGGCACGATCCGTAAAGATCCGGTGGAAAAGGAAAACATTGTCATCGCTGCCTTTACGGGCAACTCGATCTATCCCGATGGAGGGGGCGATATTCCGCGAACAGATCTGGTGGAAAACGTGAAAAAGATCGATCCCGATCTGCTCTTTTTTTCCGGCGATCAGGTCTATGACCACAACCACCACCTCGCCTACTGGCTCAAATTCGGTCGCGACTTTGGCCCGCTGACCCGGGACCGGCCGACGGTGACGATTCCCGACGACCACGATGTGGGGCAGTCCAACCTCTGGGGTGCCGGCGGAAAAAAATCGAACCGCGAAAGCGGAGAGGATGGTGGCTATTTCAAGTCCCCGGCCTACGTCCGGGAGGTGGAGCGGGCCCAGACGAGCCACCTGCCCGACCCGTTCGATCCTGCACCGGTCGACCGCGGTATCGGCGTCTACTATACCGACCTGAACGTGGGGGGCATCAGCTTTGCGATTCTCGAGGACCGAAAATTCAAATCCTCCCCGCTCGGCCTCGTTCCAGACACGGGCGGCCGGATCGATCACGTCAAGCGGGCCGGTTTCGATCCGGCCGACTACGACGCGGCCGGTGCCGAACTGCTAGGTGAGCGGCAGCTCCGTTTCGTGCGCCACTGGGCCGCCGATTGGGAGAGTGCCGAGATGAAGGCGGTCCTTTCGCAGACCATCTTTTGCGGCGGGGCGCATGTGCATGGCGGCGCGGGCCGTTTAGCAGCCGATTTGGATAGCAACGGCTGGCCGCAGAGCGGTCGCAACCGGGCACTCGCTGAAATCCGCAAGGCCTTTGCGGTACACATTGCGGGGGATCAGCATCTCGGGACCGTGTTTCATCACGGAATCGATGCGCACGGCGATGCGGGCTATTCGTTCTGCGTCCCTTCGATCGCCAATTTTTATCTCCGCTGGTGGTCGCCCGAAACACCCGGCAACAACCGTCTGCCGGGAGCGCCCGCCTACACCGGAGAGCATCTGGACGGACTGGGCAACCGGATAACTTGCTCCGCGGCGGCCAACCCCAAGATGGAGCATCCGCTGCCGGGCAAAGCGCTCAACACCTTTGCGGCCGGTTTCGGCACGATCGAGTTCGATAAAGCGAACCGCACGATCACCTTCAACTGCTGGCCGCGGAATGTGGACGTGACCGATCCTGGGACGAAACAATATCCCGGTTGGCCGATCACGGTCGCGCAGCGGGACAATTATGGCCGCAAGCCGGTCGCGTATCTTCCCCCGCTTGCGTTCGAAGGCGCGACCGACCCGGTGGTGCAGGTCATTGAGGAAAAGACGGGCAACATTCTCTACACGCTGAGGATCAAGGGCCACACGTTCCAGCCGTGGGTCTTTGCCCCGGGCCGCTACACGTTGCATGTGGGCGAGGGGGAGCAGCGGCGGACAATCCGTGGCCTCAGGGCCGGTTCTAAGGACCAGGCTTCCCCACTTGTACTCCGGTTTTAAGATTCGCAGCTTTCAATTGTCACAGTTTTCAATTGTTACAGTTTTCAATTGTTACAGCGGCGAATGGATTATCCCGGGCGGTTGCCTCCGGGGCGTCTCGGAGGAGGGCGGCGTTGCTCCTGAGAGGGCGGTTTGAGAAAGTTCCCAATGTCTTCTTTCAGCTCAAGTACTGCAGCGATTCTTTCCTCCGCTTTTTCGATCGTTGTCTTTATCGGCTTGATTGGAACACTGCCCTTCGCTTCTGCAACATGATCCATTTCAGCATCTATTGCCGCCCATTCTTCTTCCACATGATTTTTAAATTGATGGACCTCTCTCGCTGAATTGAGGAGTTCATTGAGGCCTTCGTCCAAACCCTTCTTCCGGTCCTTTAGCTTTTGGATTGATTGGAGGTATTGTTGTTGTACCCGCTCAAAAGAGCTTCCATGTTTATTGAGGAACTCGATCAAGCGGTCCCTCGTCTGGGGGCCTTTCTCTGCATACCGCTGCCATCTCGGAGGCAAATCCTCTTTTGATGGAAAGTCGTCGGTGATCAAATCTTTTCGAAAGTCCGGGTTCTCTAATGCGATGATCCATGTAACAAGCTTTTTTGCTTGACCTTCATCCTTTGGGCGGGTCTGTTTTAGTTTTAAGAGGTTTACCATTAACATCTTTTCAAGCTTTTTGTAGCGGCCAGGCATTTCGCGTTCGGTTTTTTTTGCACCATCGAGATCTTTTTTCAGAGAAACCCTCTTTTTGTGGAGATTCTCGGTTTGTTCTTTCAGCTCGGTAGCATCCTTGAGTTGCCACGCATTGCCCTTTTTCACGAGGCCGAGGCCCTCGAGATACTCTTCCGGATGGTCCTTGCGCCATGCTTCTGCTTTTTTGCGACTCTCTTCTTCTTTCTTGCGTCGCGACTCTACTTCTTCCTTCGCCTTTCGCCGGGCCTCCTCCGCTCGCTGCTTCAACGTTGCTTCTCGTTGCGCTTTACGCTC
>JASMGX010000057.1 GCA_030751095.1 Pirellulales bacterium
CTGGCCGATCGAGAAATCCACTATAATACAATCCGGATGGAAACTTTCGGATTGAATTCCCGCCTCGAAACCGCTGGCGGCAGTTGAAACCTTGAATGACCGTTCCACAGGCAGTTCTCGCTTGAGATTCTCAATGAGTACTTGATCCTGTCCCACAATCAGCACTTTCGCCATGGCAACATCTTCGAGATCGCCTAGGGGCATACCGTGCTCTTTGAGGAACTTGATCAAATATTCTCGCGGGATCCGGCGGTCTTGCGAACCAGGAATTCTATATCCCTTAAGCCGGCCCGAATCGAACCACTTACTAACTGTACGCGGGGCCACTTTACAGATCTTTGCGACCTGTCCAGTTGTGAAGACCTTCATGTCAGGCGCTCCAATACTCTCGCTGTTTTTGCTAACTCGTCTGCAGCCGGAAATTCAGTTCTCCAACTACACACCACAACGCCCCTGCTCGCGAACTAATGGCCCTTTTTCTTCCGTTCCTTCCCTGAATCATTGGGATAAAACGGCCATTCGCAAACATCTGGGTCGGGGCCCAATTTTTTTTCCGGCAGTGGTTCAGTTCCTTCTGATCCGCGCCCTGGCTATCAACTTCGAGCCGGAGGGACATCGACGAAACTCGCGAACACAAGAATGTTCTTGCACAAAGCCTTCGCGGGCATCGTCGTGACAAGGCCTTCCAATTCGACCGGCAAGGTCACGTTTTCGGAGGGAGAGCTAGCGAGAGTGTTTCTTCAACCCTAAAGTTGAAAAGGCACTCATTCAGGCAAGGCCTTTGCTGGTTTCCCCCCTTGGAAGATTCGTTTTCCGCGTCTGGTCAATTCGCTTGAAGGCGTTTTGATTTGCGGAAAGATTCCCTTCCGAGAGTTAATTTCGTACATTCTGGGGGTAAACCTTTAGCGAGATTCGCAAGTCATGCGGACTAGTTCGATAAAGCCGCTCGTGCCAAACTCGCCAACAGACACGATTTTGACTAGCTTTCTGCTACAAATCGTTTAATAATCTCGTGTTAAGGGTAGAATTCTTCCGCCATTTTTTATTGGACCGGTTTTGGCAAAATAGATGCCAGATTCTGTTTCGGAAAAAACGTTCGCTTGGGAAATATTTATGCAAGTAAACGATTTTTCGGAATACAACTATTCTGCGGCCAGAAAAGAGCCCTCAAGGCTGTCGCCGCTAGCGGGCTCTATGCCGCTTGCGTATCATCGTCCTCAGCGGTGCCTCTATGAATCTCCCCTGTCTCGCTGACATCCTCGAAGCGGACAGATACCTGCTTGGAAATGCCAGATTCCTGCATGGTAACGCCGTAGAGTGTGCCTCCACACGACATTGTTTTCTTGCTGTGGGTCACCACGATAAACTGAGTCCACTGCAAGAATTCATTCAATACGCCTACAAACCGTTCGATATTCGCTTCATCGAGGGCTGCATCGACTTCATCGAGGACGCAGAATGGACTCGGGTGAGACCGGAAGATGGCAAGTAGACAAGCAACACAGGTGAGGGTCTTTTCGCCGCCACTCAACAGAGAAATACTTCTCGGTTCCTTACCAGGCGGCCGGGCTACGATTTCCAGACCACTTTCGAGGATGTCGCCTTCATCTTCCATAATAATATCCGCATGACCACCGCCAAAAAGCTTTCGGAACAAAATCTGAAAATGCTCGCGCACGGTCTGAAGCGTTTCCGAGAAGAGCCGACGACTATCTGTATTGATCCGTTCGATGATCTGTTCCAGAGATGCCTTCGAGTTTTTCAGATCCTCATATTGGCCCGATAGATCCTCAAATCTGGTATCCAAGTCCTCGAGCTCGTCCAGCGCATCGAGATTGACATTGCCGATATTACTGATCTTCCGACGAAGCTCTTTAATCTCCTCTTCGATTCTGTCCCGCTCTTCTTCCTGTTCCGCTGTGGGTTCATTTTCGATTGCGGACAAATCGATGTCGTAGTCCTCAAGCATCCGCTCCGCCAACGAATCCCGCTGATGTCGCACTTCGCCAGCAGCGAGATCTTCCGTATGTTTTTCCGCTTCAAGTTTTTTCAAGGAGGCCCGCAGCTTCTGTAGATCAACCTGAATGTGACCTCGTTCTGTCCGAAGCGTTTCTCGTTTTTCTGCCAGCGCCCGATTGCTGGCGAACAGGTCATCATTTTTCAAATGCAGCGCCGCAACCTGACTTTCCAGAGCGAGGATTTCCGTTTCACAAGTATTGACTGCCTCTTCAGCTTCAAACACCGACGCGCGACTCTCGTCTATTGTTTGCTGCCTTTCATGCTGGTCATGCTCGAATTGTTGCATACGGGCCGAAAGGTTTTTTAGCAATTGATCGCAACGAGCAAGATTAACCTTGGCCGCAGTCACTTCGGCCACGCTCTCCTGCCGCCGCTTCTCCGCTTCGGCCAGATGGTACCCATCCGCTGAAACCAAACGCTCCAACTCACTGAGCTGGGCGTCATTTTCAACTCGACGGTCGCGCAAAAGCGCCAAGTCGCTACTCACCCCATCCCGACCGGTTCGAGCGCGGCTGAGTTCCCCCGTGAGCGCTCCATGCTGTTCATCCATTTGCTCAGCTCGCTGTTCGGCCGTTGCTCTTTTCCGGCGGCATTCTGCGGTAAGACCCTGCAGAACATCGCGATCATTCCCGGTGACCTCTGCCAGAGCGGTCGCATCCGCCACTTCACTCTCCAAATTGTCGAGGCCATCCTCCCGCCGGTCGATATCAGCGCCCAATTCCATAATCTGTTTTTTCAAGTCGCGCAATTCACTGCGGCGGGAGATGAGACCGGTACGATGATTTCTCGGTCCGACACAGATCGAGCCATCGGCGCCAAGCCAAGCACCGTCCCGCGAGACAAAATTCTGGTCTGGGGCACTTTTTGCCAATTCCAACGCATCGGAAAGCCGTTCCACAAGCCATGTATCGCGGAGCAATTGCTCAATGAACGAAGCGTAATCCGCTTGAGCCTGGACAAAATGATCCGCACGCCCAACGACGCCCGTCCGACTCGAGAGATCATCCGCAGCGGCTGTTTTCGAGCCGCAGCGCAAGCGGTCGGCTGCCATAAAGCCAACACGACCCTGAAATGTATATTGTTCGCTGCCGAGCAGTTGCTTTAATTCTCTGCTATCACCAACAAGCAAATGCCCTGCCTTCTCGCCGAGCGCGATCTCGATGAGTGGCGCAACATCGACCTGGACTTCGAGAATATCTGCAATCAGCCCACGAACTTCACCAAATGGGCCACCCGAGGCCTGCCTTGCCTCCAGCAAGACCTGCTTGGTCCCCGAGCTGAGACCCTCGAATTGCCTCTCCAGTTCCTCCAGAACACTTGCACGCTCCGTCAATCCGGACCGGACCTCCCGAAGCGAGGAAATGGTTCGCTGCTGGGCCACTAATTGGCCCTGCAATTGCTTGAGCCGTACTTTTGCGCTCTTCCAATCCGCTTCCGACTGCTGCAGCTGTCCCGCATGCGTTTCCTCAGCGCTAATGAGTGAGGCCAACTCTCTAGTCTGCTCGCGCCGGGCTGTTGCCAATTTGTCGATTTGTGCTCGATACCGGCTGAATGCAGCGGTTTCCGTTTCGAGTCGCGTTTCCAGAGAGGTGATTTCATTAGAAAGTTCCGAATTCTGCTGCACGCATAGCAATTGTTCAGCGCGCCGATCATCCGCCACACCGCGCAACGCATCACACGCAGCAACGGCAGCTCCGGACTGCTCCTCGAGAGTTTTCACCTCCGAGCTGATTTTGTCATAGTTCTCTTTGGCCTGCGTCACCTCCTCAGTTGTCGCCGCAAGTTGGCTCCCGAGATTTTTGGTCCGCGAAGTCAATGCCGCCACATGATCACGACGGCGCACAATCTCCTGCTCCAAGTCAAAGAGGCGAATCCTCTGGTGCTCGATCGTCGACTCACAGCCGGCAATCTGCTCTCGGTTGGCAGCCAAGGAGCGATCGCCTTCGCGGACAGCATCATCCGACTCGGAGAGCTCCGATTCAAGTGCGACGCTACGGGCCTCAATTGCCACGACCTGAGAGTTACTCGTATCGATCCCTTCTGTCAGGGCATCCAATCGCTGCTGGTGGTCGGCAAGGGTTTCCGACAAATTCTTCCAATCCGTTAATCCCACCTGAGTCCGCAAGTCCTGAAGGCGATTGGTATATTCGCGGTACCGCTGCGCCTTACCCGCTTGCTTGCGGACCATCCGTAGACGGGAGTCGATCTCATCGACGATATCGGATAACCGCAGCAGGTTCTGCTCGACACGGTCGAGCCGCCGCAGTGCCTCAAGTTTTTTTGCCTTGAACCGGCTGATGCCAGCCGCCTCCTCGAAGATCAAACGTCTGTCGCGAGGCGAAGCCTGCAACATCACATCGACCTTACCTTGCTCAATAATGCTGTAGGCCTGCGTCGAGACTCCAGTGCCGGAAAAAAGATCTCGCACATCGCGCAAACGGCAGGCACTGCCGTTGATCAGATATTCCCCTTCACCGCTCCGGTAGACCCTGCGACCTACATGCACTTCCGCGGTATCGATCGGCAACCGACGGTCCGCATTATCGAATGTTAGGATCGCCTCTGCCGAATTGAGCGAGCGGCGGGAACCGGAGCCATTGAAAATGACATCCGCCATTTCCTTACCTCGCAGGCTCTTCACACTCTGTTCGCCCAAAACCCACTTGATGGCATCGACGACATTCGATTTTCCTGAACCGTTGGGGCCCACGACGACCGTGATGCCTGGAGGAAACTCAAACCGAGTTTTGTCGGCAAAGCTTTTGAAGCCGGTAAGTTCTAGGGCTTTGAGCATGACAAATATATTTTGGACGGTTAAGGCATCGATGCCGGATTCCCGGCCATCTGCGAAATAGTGGGCGGCCCGTATCCCAAGTAAACCCGTATCCGGAGGGGGGCCAACTCCCAGGTAAAAATAGCGATCTACCACAAAAGGCCGCCATCGGCCCCTCGCCTCCGTGCAACCGTGGACGGTGCAACCGAAACACAATGGACCGCCTCGGGCGCAGGACTAATTACCAAACGGATTGAGTATTCTACCAACGCGACGGGGCAGAGACCAACGCTCCTCCATCGGCGGCGAAATATCCTGAATTTCCTCCTGATTCTCCTCCCTGTCCGACTCCAGCGCGGCAGGCGAACCCTGATCGGTAGCGGCCGATAGCCCAAATTCATCGATGTCTGAATCCTCAGACAAATCCTCCTCGATCACGTCAGAAGACGCAAACATTCGCTCCTGTTTCGGCAGAGCGTCCACCTCCAACCTGCAATCGATCGCTCCTCTCGCCTGAGCGGCAACCAGTACCTGAACCACGTCAGGATAGGATCCTCCTAAATCCATGATCGCTCGAACGACTGCGTCAACTTGCGCCGTCACCTGTCGCGTTTGTTCGGGCTGTCCTGGAACGATTTTCACGACGGTCACCGCTTCCGGATCGGAACCATGGACGCGAATGTATTTGCCCGCATCTAAAATCACCGGCATCCGCAATTGCAAATCAGCACCAAACAAGACCACCTCCGGTCGGAACGTACGCGTTACGTGAATCATCGCTGGGCCGTTTGAGCGAATCATGTGATAGGAGAATTGCCCTCCGAGCATTTCTCCACGTACAAGCGGATCCCGATGATTCATCGCCCACAATGCTCGGAAAGCACCGTAGCGGGTTTCGGCACTTTTTACATTCAGCAACTGCACAAGCTGATCACGCGCTGCCGGGACGTCCATGGCACCGAGCGCGGTAAGGGCGGCAGCTCGAAATGTCGGTTGTCGACGGGCAATCTTGCCAAGTGACTCGGCGGCCTCGGCAGCATCGAGATAGGCGAGCGCCTCAGCAGCGGCAAAACGGACTTCCGGATTATCGCTGGCCAGACCAAACTGAAGGACTTCGAGGGCCTCCGGACCGATCGCCTCCAGCTGAATGGCAGCGGTTGCTGTCGTCAATGGATCCAGAAGCTGCCGCTTGAGATGATTCATCCGCAACTGACGCAGCGCAACCGATTCAACAATTGCAATGTTTCGGACGACCTCGATGTAGCGATTGACATTGTCTTTGTATCTCGGATGCATTGCCAACTCGAGGTAACCATCTGTTTTTGGAACAGCAACCCCGGACTTGATCCCACCATCTGTCCAAGAGAATCGCCTATTGATGGCTGTCCCCATCTTCGCACTCAGGCGAACATTTTTGAATTCTGGTCGAATCAACAGACCCATCGGCCGCGACTGAACTGCAACGCCACCCCCCAGGATGAGTCCGCGTCGCAATTCCCCAGGTTCCCTTTCAGGATCGGCCAGTGGATCGACGAGTACGGAGCCTTTGGCCAGCGCGAGAACCTTGCCATTTCGCACACGACCTCCAAGAACCATCTGTTCTGACAGACGGGCCTCATACATTACTCCATTGCGTAGGCTTGTCACCTCCACCTGTTCTTGGGGCACAAAGACCTCAACGTCAAAGCGATCCCCCTTCTGGGTCCCTGGCTTTATTTCTCCCTTGACGAAAACGAGTGCCGTCGACGGGCTCGCCAGGATCTGATTGGGGGTTTCGACACCCCGTTTCTGCATTTCCGACATCAAGAGCTGGCGGAATCCCGACGGCGGAGGATCACCTCCCGTTCGGTCCAGGTTACCGACCAGACTCACCGCTTGGACTTCTAGGGGATGGCCCCCAAAGGGCATGGAAACATCGCGCACAAGTTGAACTTCGGCCAGCGCATCGTCAAGCCCATCTGCATTTTGCAGCCGCATTGCAGATTTTGTGCAGCCCGCTACGGCAACCAATCCCGCCAGCAGGGAGATTACCAGAAGACCGCTGCGCATCTGACGATTTTTCGCACCCTCCATAGCGTCATCCGCTCCAATCGCACACAAAAGAGGTGTTCAATACCGCTTGAGAAATGTGAACGTACACCAGGACCACTGCAAGCAACACGCTTGCGCGTTGGCTATCTCTACCGAAGTCGGGCGGGAGAATAGAGTAAGTGCACCTGGGCGGTCAAGCCATCTTGTCCATAAATGATCGAGCTAGGGCGGATCGATCCCCCCCGGATGGAAGGGATGACACTTGCAGATGCGAACCACTCCTCGCAGGCTACCACGGAGCACGCCATGTTTGTGGATAGACCGAATACAGTATTCGCTACAGGTCGGCTCAAAGCGGCATCGAGGACCCAAAAGGGGACTGATGATTCGCTGATAGCACCGCACCGATGCTATCACCAGGGTGGCAGGAATCTGGAGTACCCCACCGCGAAGATTTTCCGCCACACCGTTTTTCATGAATCGCCGCTCCCGAGTCGCACCGCAATGCTCGACGTTAGTTCGAGAAGGCTTTTGACCACCGATGCCTGCTGGGGAATTGCCCGCTGCCGTGGAATCACAATCCAGTCCACCCCTCCGGGGATTTCCGGTAGGTGCGTTCTAAATGCCTCTCGGATCGCCCTTTTCCATCGATTCCGGCAGACACTCGGGCCCACCTTCCTCGATACCGACAGCCCTATCCTCGCATGAGGATGACCATTTTTTGCGCCGTAGATTAACAAATGAGCATCGCCCGCAGCACACCGCTGGCGATACACACGCGCAAAATCGCTGCTGTGACGCAACCGCCGCTCGGCCGGCAAATGTTGATCGGTCATGATCGACGACCTTTGTTGACTCTCTCGGAGAGGTGCGTTGCTCGAGTCGCTTTCCCAGGCGGAGGTGCTAAAAATAATTACCATTTCATATTTTTGCGGACCTCATTGATTTGTTTCCGCTCACATTCCGTTTCTGCCAACTCGCGATATACCGCTTCCGCCTTTGGGTCTATTTTTGCCGGCAGCACAATCTGGACCTCTGCAATCAAATCGCCCGCCGAACCGCGCGCCGAAGCCACGCCGTGGCCTTTCATCCGCAATTTTGTGCCACTCGATGTCCCTGGAGGAATGGAAAGCGAGAGCGCGCCCCGGGGTGCGGGAATCTCCACTTTGATTCCAAGTGCAGCTTCGCTGACCGTGACCGGCACGCGGATCTCCAGATTCTTGCCGCGACGGCTAAAGCAGGGGTGCGGGCTGACGCGAACTTTGATCAGAATGTCTCCGGGACTCTCCTCTCCGTTCGGTGCGGCCTCACCCTGGCCACGAAGACGGATCGTCTTGTTATCCTCGATTCCCGCCGGAATCTTGACCTCGAGACATTCTGTCTTGCCGTCGCCGCGGCGGATATTCAATTGTGCATCACCACCCGAGACCGCAGTTGCAAAAGGGACCGTAAGTTCGTGCTGGATATCGCGACCCCGACTTGGTCGGCGGGGCCGTTGGCCTGCGCCCATGTTCCGCATTACGTCTTCAAAGCCGGCACCACCCGAGGAAAATCCACCGCCAAAAATTTCGCTGAAATCAAATTCGACCCCGCCCGGACCGGCCCGACCGCCGGAAAAAGGATTGCCGCCCGGACCGCCGGGACCCATCGGTTGGTCGGTTCCATAGCGATCGAAGTTTTCTCGCTTTTCGGGATCCTTGAGGACCTCAAAGGCCCGTTGGACCTGCTGGAACTTCGTTTTTGCCGTTTTGTCGTCCTGATTCAAATCGGGGTGGTATTTTCTAGCCAGATCCCGATATGCCTTCTCGATTTCTGCCTGCGATGCTCCGCGATCCACGCCCAAATCCGCATAATAATCTTCAGGCATCTCTGATCCTGTCCACCCAGAAAAAAAGTCATTCGGCCACGCGCCGCCGGTTCTCAGCTGCCCCCTTCCCACACCACAGGGGACCTATTCTACGGGCCGCGGACAGGGAGTTTCAAGTTCCGTGGGGCCTCTGACCCGTGAAAGATCCTTTTTCATGGTAAAGTAGTACTGAATTGTCGCCTAGGAAACTCTTTTCCACCACCAGAAACGTCATGGGCTGGAAAAACGAATTGATCCTGAGATCCGCTGCCGTGGCTCTGGTGGGCCTGCTCTGCCAAGAATCCCGCGCTCTTGCCGCGCCGCGGAGTGGCGAACTTGAAATCAAGGTCATCGACGCTACGACCAAAGAGCCACTCGCATGCCGCATGCACCTGAAAAATGCGCGAGGCCGGCCCCGAAAACTGCCAAAACTTCCGTTCCTGAAGGATCACGTTTCCTTTGACGGTTCGCTCTCGATGACATTGCGTGAGGGCGACTACACCTTCGAGTTGGAATGCGGGCCCGAATACCACACCCGGATGGGCCATTTTTCGATGGAACGTGGCGGCACGGACACAAAGACCGTTCCTATGAAGCGGATTGTCGATATGGCGGCTGAAGGCTGGTGGGGTGGAGATCTTTATGTCCATCGCCGCGTCGAGGATATCCCTTTGCTGATGCGGGCCGAAGATCTTCACGTCGCGCAAGTCGTCACATGGACCGACAAAAAAAACGATCGCCCCGGCAAACGCCAGGGGCAGGAACTTTTGACAAAATTCGATACCAATCGCTACTACCGCATTTTGGCCGGACGCGATGGTAGACCGTCCGGGGGCATCTCGATTTTTCACCTCGAGGCACCGCTGCTCACACTACAGTCCAATCACGGCGCAACGGGTGAATACCCACCAGGTGTCAAACTGGCTGCAGAAGCCCAAGAAAACAAAAACGCCTGGATTGAAGCCGATACGCTCGTTGCCCAGGATTTGCCACTCTGGATAGCACACCAACGGCTGGACTCGGTCCGCCTGGCGAATCATCGCTATACCCGCGAAGGCTACATCGATGAGGAACCGAGCGATCGCCCGCGAGACCGCACGATCTATGCCGATGCGGGTGGTTTAGGCCGCTGGTCCAACTCCATCTACTACAAACTGCTCGAGAGTGGCCTGCGGATCCCGCCCACGGCCGGCAGCGGCTCAGGCGATGGGCCCAACCCGCCAGGCTACAACCGGGTCTATGTCTATTGCGGCAAGGATTTTTCATACCAGCGGTGGTGGGAAGGTTTGCGCGCGGGCCGCGTCGTGGTGACCAATGGCCCCCTGCTGCGACCCCTCGTCGAGGGCCAGAGACCTGGCCACGTCTTTAAAGGCGAGGCGGGCAAGACGCTCCATCTGCAACCGGAGGTCAAACTCGCGACGAAAGACCGGATCGAATACCTCGAGGTCGTCAAAAACGGGCGGGCCGCCAGTGTCGTCCGGCTCGATGATTATGTGGCCCGTAAGGGGCGTCTGCCCACACTTTCATTCGATTCGAGCGGATGGTTTCTCATCCGTGCGGTTACCAATGCGGGAAAAACCTACCGTTTTGCGAGTACCGGGCCCTACTATGTGGAATTTCCCGGAGAGCCGCGGATCAGTCGCACCGCGGTCCAATTCTTTTGCGACTGGGTCGACCAACGGGCGGCGAGTTTGGAAATCAGCGATGCTGAACAAGCCGAGGAGGTCCAAACACTGCATCGTGCGGCCCGCGATTTCTGGCAGGATCTGCTCGGCCGCGCGACGACCGACTGATCTGAGAATAATCGCCTCAAACCCCCACTCGATGCCCGCCGATAGAGCAACCGGTCCCGAAGCGTTATACTTCCAGGCATCGCGTAGCGAATGGTCGCAAGAGCGGGTTTTCGGTGAGTGCGGCCCGATGCAGGCCTATCGCAAAAACTCCCCGAGAGACGACCGGCAGAGACGACCGGCCGGGATCCACTAGCAACGAGACAAACTTGCCGATGAGCAACTGGAAATCACTCTTTCCCTTCACTTCCCGTTGGCGAAACATCGGTGGCCACCGCATGCACTATGTGGATGAGGGGCAGGGAGAGCCGCTCCTTTTGGTCCATGGCAATCCAACATGGTCCTTTTATTGGCGCAATCTCATCCTCGGACTCCGTGATCATTATCGTGTTCTCGCGGTCGATCATATCGGCTGTGGATTGAGCGACAAACCGCAACAGTATCCCTACCGTCTCAGACAACACACCGACAATCTCATTGCTTTTGTAGAACAGCTTGATCTGAACCGTCTCACGCTGGTGGCCCACGACTGGGGAGGCCCGATTGGGCTCGGCACCGCGCTTGCCCTGAAGGATCGATTTTCCCGTCTGGCACTGCTCAACACCGGCGCTTTCCCGCCCCCCTTTTTTCCCTGGCGGATTCGCATCTGCCGCACGCCCCTGCTCGGCCGAGCGGCGGTGCAGGGGCTCAACCTCTTTGCCCGCGCGGCGATCCATATGGCAGTCGAAGAGAAGGACCGGATGACTCCCGACGTCCGCGCCGGGCTTCTGCATCCTTACGACTGCTGGCAGCACCGAAAGGCCATTTTCGAGTTTGTCCGGGATATTCCCCATTCGCCGCGGCACGGCAGCTACGCCGTACTGCAAAATATCCAACAGCAACTCCCGTCGCTCGACCACCTGCCGACGGTCCTGCTCTGGGGCATGCGCGACTGGTGCTTTCGAGAGGAATGTCTCGACCTTTTGCACGCGATGCTGCCGCATTCCCGGGTCGTTAAGTTTCCAAACGCGGGACATTACGTTGTGGAAGATGCCCACGAACAGATCGTTGCCCAATTGCAGTCGCTCATGAAAGAGCCTCTGCCGTGCGAGAGCCGGGAGGCGCGTTCGTGAGCAGGAGACTCACCATCGGTCAATGCGCGACGCTCGCCTGCGTCTGGGAAGTGACCACTCCCAAACCGGGGAATGTCCATCGGGGTGCCGACTTTGAGGATCTCACCTTCGTCGATTTCCTCACCGGTGCCGTGGCGATCGGTCCGGCGATGGAGGCAGCCGAAAAAACGCCGCTCGGCGAGAGCGTCCTTGCCGCCGTCACCGCAACGCAGCACTGGACCGGCACCAACACCAACCTGGGAACGATTTTGCTGATTGCCCCGCTGGCCAAAGTGCCCCGAAATGAATCGTTACCCGACCGGATCGGACACGTGCTCAAGGATCTCACCGCCAAGGACGCCGACCAGGTCTATCGGGCCATTCGCACCGCAGCGCCCGGCGGGCTCGGGCACGTGGCCGAGATGGATGTGGCCGACGAGCCACCGGACGATCTGATCGCAGCGATGCGCCTTGCGGCCGAGAACGATCTGGTGGCCCGGCAGTATGCCGAAAACTACGAACAACTCTTCGCCTGCGTGCTGCCCTGGCTAAAAGACGGCCTCAACCGCGGCCGGCCGCTCGAGGAGACGATCATCCAGGTACATTTGCGGCTCATGAGCACCTTTCCCGACAGCCTCATCGCAAGAAAATGTGGCGCCCCGGTGGCCCAACAGTCCGCAATGCGGGCCGAGCGCGCACTCAACGCCGGTACTCCTGGCGAGGCGGAATATCTCGAAGCGGTGGCAGATCTCGATTTCTGGCTTCGTAGCGACGGCCACCGCCGCAACCCGGGAACAACGGCAGACATGATTGCGGCCGGTCTGTTCAGCCTGCTGCGAGATGGCATAATCAATAGCCACCGGCGAGGTGCGTTGGACCCCTGAGAGCCGCTCGAGCGCCTCTCTTTTTCTTCCCAAGCACGAAACGGCATTCCAGAGCATTGCATGTCCGAAAAGTATCATCTCAGCATTACCAAGGATTATCTCGTTTTCAGCGCTGCGCACTTTCTCACGTACGATGGAGATATTTGCGAGCGACTGCACGGTCATAATTATCGCGTCACTGCCGAGATTCACGGCCCGCTTGACGAAAATCATTATGTCGTTGATTTCATTGCTGTCCGCGACGCGCTGAAAGAGATTGTGGATGAACTGGACCACCGCATGCTGCTCCCGACCGATCATCCTCTGATTATCGTTACCGCCGATGCAACGAGTGTGGAGGCGGTCTTTCGCGAGCGACGCTGGGTGTTTCCTCGCGAGGATTGTGTTCTCCTGCCGATCAGCAACACCACCACCGAGCGACTCGCGCAGCTGATCGGCAAACGGTTGCTCAAAACACTCGAGCAGAAACTCGGTGTGCGGCCCGATGCACTCAAACTTGCTGTCGATGAAAATCACGGGCAGTGGGGAGTGTGGCACTACAGAGCGACGACAGACTCCCGGAGCGGATAAAAAAAGCCTGCCCCATCAACGACGGGACAGACTTTTCGGGTTTTCGAACATTCTTGGGAGTAGGGCGACTTAGCGATTCGAAGCCCGCCATCCGCCGTCATGCGACGCACCGACGACTGGTTGTGCTACCGAAACGCGACGCACCCGTGGGCTTGTCACGTCCAGCGCGGCCATCTTATCTTCTCCGAAGTGGTCCGACTCGAGTGTCGGTCGGTCGCGATGGTCCAAATCCCGCATCGGTTGAATCTCAACCTCGGGAGTGATCTCAATCTCTACCTCGTTGCTCGCGGCGGGCTTGTTTGTCTCGACCGCCGGGGGTGACAACGTCGGCTGGGCAGTCGGTTGTCCCACGATCGCCTGATTATTGCCCGTGGCACAATTTCCCGTGGCACAGTTTCCCGTAACACAGCCACCCGTAGCGCAGCTACCGGTGGTACAACTGCCCGTCGGACAACTGCACAGATCGCAACCGGTGGTACAGGCAGGAGCACAACTTGTGACCGGCGTGTAGCGGGTCTCACAGACCATACGGTAGGTCGTGTACGGCACGCTTTGGGCCTGCCTTTGGTAAGTGGTACATGGTTTCATACACGTTGTCACACAACCGGTACACGGGTCGCACGACGAAACCGGACGGTATGTCGTGACCGGAACATTGGTGTAGACAGTCCGATAGCAAGTCTGCGGCACATAGCGGCAACACTGCTGTGGTTTGTAACAGGTGGTGCAAGAACCGAGGTCTGCAGATCCGTACGCTGCGGTCATCGCAACTGGTTGATTGATTGCAACCGGCTCATTGCGTGACCAAAAGCGATTCCAGCGCTGCATCAACCGATCGTAGCGCCGAGATGTAGCCCCGGTGAAGAGCGGTTGGTATGCAGGTCGGTATGCGTCAACGACCACCGGGGCACAAGCACCGGTAGCACATGGGGCGTTTGCCGGGTAGTAGGCAGTTACTGCCTGACCGGGGATCGCACATTGGGCGGCACCGGTTGTCGGCCAGATCGCGACGAGTGCGACTGCCAACAGCGAGGCTACCATTAGAATTTGTGTCGTCTTATTCATGATATTTTTTCCACTCCCAAAAATCTCGAACCATTAAACAGGCGGTCGCGCAGTGCCTACCGCCGTTTTAGACCAATAAACCCTACTTTCATTTAGAACTGCGGCTGTAGGACAAGTCAATAAGCTGGCATGAGTTCAATAAAGAAATTGTAAAAGATTACGGATTCACCAGTGCTAGGGGGACTGACGAAAGTACAGTTTGTAGCGATTTTGTTGTTTGGGACACACACTTTTTGGACACGGCGCATCGACCCGGCGGCGAGACGGGAAAACCGCCACCTGCTGCAAACGCCAGCAGAGCCGTCAACGCGAAGTACATCAACGGGCAAAGCACAAAGTGACCCTGTCCGATCAGCGTCTCTGCCGCTCATACTGGTCGTAGAGGTCGGCAAAGACATGGCGAAGATTTCCGTCGTGCGTGCGAAACGCCTGTCGGACATCCTCCGGGGAAATAGCCACCTCAGCGTCGCTTGAGAGAAATTCGACCAGTGCGTGGGCCAGTTCAATGCTTGCTCGGGTACGGTAGAGACTCGGAAGGCCAACATCGCAGTGCGCTGTGATCAGAAGCCCCCACGATCTGGTACGACAGGTGTGTCGGAGTCGCCACTGCGATAAACGGCTGAGTTGCTCAAAGCCATCGACGATGACCATTGTCACACGTCCCATCTCAAACGCGTTCCAGACAACCTTTTTCCATCCGGCGGGCATCGCCTTCTGCCCATCATGGATTTCAAACGGTACCGCTCGAATTCCATAATCGGCACTCTGAGAAATGAGTAACGAAACGAGTGTTGATTTTCCAGAGCCGTGTGGTCCCACAATCTGTCCCCAACAGCCAGTATCCCAAAGCCGTTCGACCAGTTGTTTGAGTTTCGGGCCGGGCGCGAAACGAAAGGGAATCGCACCAGGTCGCGTGTGCCGGGTGGAAAAGGGATTGCCCGGAATTCTTTCGGGGATTTTGCTGTCGGGCCGGGAACGGTCACCGGTCGGGGAATCGGGTTCCGATGCATCGCGCATGAGTTTTCTTTTCGCCAAAAACATTGCCGTTTAGAACGGCAACAGAAAGCCCCAAAGCCACCTCACGCGGGAGAATCTGCAGCATCGCCATCGGGCACCGCATCGCTGCGAGGTGTAGCATCGTCCGCTGGGCTTGCCGGAGCGCTCTGCTCGAGTGCCTCTGGCTCCGAATCGAGGTCGGCCCCTTCCACCACAGCCCGACCCCGCGGAACGTTGCCGAGACGAAACACCTGTTCGGTCACAAAATCGCGTCCACGACTCAAAAAGACCCGAATGCGGACACACCAATGGATTTTTACGATCACACCGTCATAACTCAACGGACTCTCCGGCAGTTCGGTGGCGAATTGCTGGGATTTCCGCATATCGACAAACTGACCATTTTCATTACTGATCCGCTCAAAGTAGTGCACGGCCATATCCTCATCGCCCTTCCCTTCGGTGAACCAAAGCACGGACACTTCGACAGCTCGAATATCCTGTGGCTCATCAATCTGGACAAAGAACTCACCGGAAAGCATTTCTCCCGGTTGGTAGGAATGGTCATCACCGATCAGGCGAATCGATGTTTTCCAATCGTTCATGCCTGTGCTCCCTCTGAGACAGCGGGAACGACAACGACCGAAAAATGCCGCGTGTGGTCCGGTCGGCGCGCAACACACGCATAGACCGACAGCTTCCAACTGATGCTGTTATTCAAACCCTGGAACGAATGCATCCCGGATGCAGGTATTCGCAATCGGCAATGCTCCTGGTACGGCTGGCTAGGCTCCATGATGATTTCACTCTGCGAGAACACCTGTTCGCAAAAGACAGCCTCGGTGTCGGTAATCGTATTCGTACCCTGCCGGTAGGTCGCTTCTTCTTCACACAACAGCGTAACGTCCAGATTTTCCAGATGCATTTTTCCGGTCTGGGCAATAAACAGGTCGTATTCCATTCCCGGTCGCAGGGGGTGGTCGCTGATTTCAATGCGCGTCGTTCCGATGCCGCTGCTCCGCCAGAACTGGCGGCCCAAATTAACAAACAGCCATATACCACTAGCAAAAAAAGGAACCATCGCAACCAAAAAAACCAAATCGGCATCGCCGGTGACGAATTTGCGGATTGCCAGAAACAGGAAAAACGCCACCGTCACGTTCCAAATCAGGCAGGCGAGTGTCATGGCAAACAGGTGCCAACCGGCGCGGGAGATGATCGGGAGACGGAAGGCCAGGGTGGTTCCCGGGCTGTTGGTAACATCTGCGTTCCCCGGAATTGACGGAAACTTGCCCGCTTCAGACGCATCCTCGAACAATTCCTTACCGGTCGCCTTTTGCACAATTGCCGCGCGCCGCTCGCGCGACGCGCTGAATTGCCAGACGGTATAGCCGAGACCGCCGACACCGATCGCCAAAAAGGCAACCGGCAGCAAGAGCGCCCAGTAGGCGAGCAGACTACCACGACTGAGAACCGCTATTCCCGGTTCTAGCGGATCGTACCAGCAGGGATACGTTTCATCTATCGTGAAGGCCGCACTCACCGCCTCCGCCTTGTCGCGCTCCGCATAACGTGTGTCCAACAGGTCGTAGCGGTCTCCGACATACCGCATGTGGTCTACCGCATATTCGTAGCGTATGGTGGGCTGGTAGAGGGTCGTCTCCATCTCCTCCCGCTTCTCGACGCCAGGCTCGACGAGAACCCGACAGGTGGTCTCGAGAAAGTATCGATTCACGCGCCACTGGGGGAGCACATACCAGAAGACGATCAAACCGAGCGTAACGGCACCGAGCAACAGGCAGGCACCAAAAAACAATGTTTCGCCCATTGTCGCCAAGCGCGCCGAACCGCTGACCCGGTCCCCCCGCTTTTTCCGATGAAATCGGAAGCGGAATTTTCTGCGACGCAGGCGAGAAAGTGTGCGCACGAGGTAGACCTGCTTTCTGGATTCACAAGATCGGTGTCAAAAAGGCCCGCCTGCAATCCTCTCTTGCAGCGACCAGCCTGGCATTATACCCGCCACACGGAAAGGGTGTATTGGCGATGGCGATGAAAAATCAGGGCGGAGATGATGGTCGACCAGGCTCAAAGAGAGCTGCTGTTGCGCTTTGGCGAGGCACCGGACACGTTGTCTGGGCTATGGAGGACTTTGGAGTCGCGGCGATTATTCTCGCAGACCAGAAATTGCTCTTCGTCAAGGCGGACGGGGTACTGGTACTGGCAAAACCTTCTCCCCGGGGGTTCCAGAAATTGGCCGAGAAAAAAATCGCTGCCGAGACGCTGCGGGCGCTACCGGCACTGGCCAATGGTCGATGGCGCTGCGAGATGCATCGACGATGTACTGCTACCGAGTCGGCCAAACCGATAAATAACACCTCCTGAGGTTTTCTGCGCAAAGAGAGATCGCACCCAAAAACCGGTAGAACGATTCTGCCGCAAACGCCAAGTCAACGAGGCGTATCGACCACTTCCTCACTTTTACGGTAAAATCCGATCGTCTCCAATGCGGTGTAGACCTCTTCGAGCGTCTTTTCGCCAAAGTTAGAGATATCGAGTAGATCCGCAGGCGCGCAATTTAAGATATCGTTGACCGTAAATATTCCGCGTTCTTCGAGGCAATTTGTGGTGCGAACGGAAAGGCCAATTTCAGCGGTACTCATTTCAAGACGGTCGCTAAGATTTTCCGTCTGACCACCTCCAGCGGGAAGAGGTATGCGTGTCATGGGTTCCCTCCCAAAAAATAATTCCATAATGAGCAACAAAAATCGAAACGTGTATGGTCGCCCTTTATACCACGAAAACTTTTTTCTTCCACAACTCTTTTCGCGAAGCAGGAAAATTTTCATTGAGACTCCAAAGATTTACATATCAGGATCCTTTTTCTTGTGCCGGCGCTGCGTGCTAGCACGCAGCGTATTTTGGTCATGACAACAATTCTGGACTCCACACTAACCGCGGCACAGCGCTCGGCCGTCGAACATATCGACGGACCGCTATTGATCCTTGCCGGCCCCGGTAGTGGAAAAACCCGGGTGGTCACGCACCGGATTGCGTATTTGAGAGAACAGGGTGTCTCCCCCCGGCAGATTGTCGCCCTCACGTTTACCAACAAAGCCGCAGATGAAATGCGGCATCGCGTTGAGTCGCTCGTCACCCGCGCCGGCGAATTCCACCTCAGCACGTTCCACCGTTTTTGCTCCCGCCTTCTGAGGCGCTATGCCTCCCTGGTCGGGTTGGGGGAGCATTTCACGATCTACGATACGGACGACAGCGCCCGAGCACTCCGCCACACACTGGAAAAAGCGGGCATCTCGAACACCACATTCAGCCCCCGACAGATCGCAAGTGAAATCAGCCGTGCGAAAAACAATCTGGTAGGGGCCGACGAGTACGAACCGCCAAACGGCATG
>JASMGX010000058.1:0-18079 GCA_030751095.1 Pirellulales bacterium
GAAAGAGATACTGTCAGCAGGTTCCCATGTCGTACGGCGGAGATGTTTTCCCATGAGGCGAACTTGTTTGGCTCGCTGGCTTACACTTGCCAGTTTGATCGTTTTTTCACATCTTCCGGCAAACGGCGCCGAGCAGGATTCCGATCCGCCGCTCAATTTTGTTCTGATCCTCGTCGATGACCTCGGCTGGTCCGATCTCGGCTGTTACGGGGCAACCTACTACGAATCGCCCAATATCGACCGTTTGGCAGGTGAGGGCATGCGCTTTACCGATGCCTACGCTGCAGCAGCGGTATGCTCACCGACACGAGCGGCTTTGATAACCGGTCGTTATCCTGCGAGGATCGGAATTACCGATTGGATGCGGCAAGCCCCCCAAAAGCATCCAACACCCGCCGATGCGTTTCCGGATGATGCGTACGAAGATGTCGGCGAGAAACTGATCACACCAAAAAATCCTTTCTGGATGGATCTCGAAGAGGAAACCCTTGCCGAACTTCTCCAGCGAGCCGGTTATGCAACGGCACACATCGGCAAATGGCACCTCGGTGCTCAGCCGTGGTACCCCGATAAGCAGGGATTCACTTTTCATCGTGGTGGAAGCGATTTAGGCCAACCTCCGCACTATTTTTTCCCGTACTCACAATCTCCCACAAAGTTGCTCTCCGGATTAGAAAAGGGAAAGGATGGTGAATACCTGACCGATCGGGAAGCGGAGGAGGCCGTTCGGTTTATCCGCAAAAACAAAGACAATCCTTTCTTTCTTTATCTGGCCCATTATGCGGTCCATACCCCAATTCAGGCGAAGCCTGAACTGACCCGCAAATATAAGGCGAAAGAAGCATCCGACCAGAACAATGCCGCCTATGCTGCCATGATCGATAGCGTCGATCAATCCGTTGGAAAGGTTCTCAAAGAACTCGATTCCCTGGGCCTTTCGGATCAGACCGTCATACTACTCACCTCCGACAACGGCGGACTTGCATCGGTCACCAACAACGCACCCCTTCGAGCCGGTAAAGGAACACCGTATGAAGGTGGAATCCGCGTACCGCTCATCGTTCGTTTGCCGGACGTCGTCCAGGCGGGCAGCGAATCGAACGTGCCGGTTAGCAGTATCGATATTTTCCCCACGGTTCTTGATATTGCCGGGATCCCGCTGTTTGACGATCCGATGATTGATGGAAAAAGCCTTTTGGGCATTCTTGAGGGCGATGAGGAACTCGGGCGGGAAGCGATCTATTGGCATTTTCCCCACTACCGTGGAGGCGATGCAACTCCCTATGGAATTGTTCGCAGCGGCAACCACAAACTAATCCGTTTTTACGAAGATGGCCAATTGGAACTGTACGACCTTAAAGAGGATCTTGGGGAAGAGCACAACCTCGCCGAAAGCATGCCGGATCGCGCCAAACAGTTGGATATGATGCTTTCCAAATGGTTGCTGGGAGTCAACGCCAAGTTGCCAAAATCGAAGCCGAACAAACCGCCGGTAGAACCAGATTCGCCCTAAGCAATGCCTAGCACCGACCAGGCGCGCCGGTGGCCTGGCACAATGGACCATGACTACCCCGAACGACACGCCCCTGCATTGGGTCCAGGACGCCTTAGAATCACTCGATGCCGACGGGCTGAGAAGGCATCTTCGAACGCGACGCGGTCCGCAAAGAGCAACCATTGAACTCGACGGCAGGTCGTTTGTTCATTTTGGTTCCAACGACTATCTCGGACTTGCTGCCGATGCGCGGATCACCGATGCGGTTCGTGACTCTCTGGCAACCGTAGGTTGGGGCACCGGGGCAAGCCCTTTAATCACCGGCCATACGGACTATCACAAAACCCTTGAAAACCATCTTGCAACATTCGAAGGGACCGAAGCGGCATGCCTGTTCGTCTCTGGTTTTGCCGCAAATGCCGGAACCATACCGACCCTGGTGAATGCATCGGATATTATTTTTGCCGACAGCAAGAATCATGCTAGCCTGATCGATGCCTGCCGGCTGTCACGAGCCACAATTTCGATCTACGAACATTGCGATGTGCAGCATTTGGAATCTCTGCTTCGCAATGCTCCCGAGGCACGTCGTCGTCTGATTGTCACCGATAGCCTTTTCAGCATGGATGGCGATTTTGCGCCCCTCCTGGAGATTGCCGCGCTCCGCGATCATTATGGGTGCATGCTGCTGGTCGACGAAGCACATGCAACGGGTGTGTTCGGTCCGAACGGGCGCGGCATTTCAGAATTGCTTGGCGTGGAGAGTGCTGTCGATATCAAGGTGGGAACCCTCAGCAAAGCTGTCGGATGCGCTGGGGGATTTGTCTGCGGGTCTGCATCCCTGATCGAGTGGCTGATCAACCGCGCTCGAAGTTATATTTTTTCTACCAGCCATCCGGCGGCAACTGCAGCGGCCGCCGATGCGGCGGTTCAGATCATCCAGGAGGAACCATTCCGTCGCAGCGATCTACTCGCAAAATCTACCTCGATGCGAGAGAGGCTAACATCCCAGGGATGGGATCTGGGAACTTCAGAGAGCCAGATCATTCCGATACGGATCGGCTCGGCCAAGCGGGCGGTAGCCGCCAGCAGAGCGTTGAGCGAAGAAGGGTTCTTCGTACCCGCAATTCGGCCTCCATCGGTTCCCGACGGCGAATGCTGCCTTCGTCTGAGCGTCACCTACGATCACAGCGAGGAAATGTTGCAAGCGGTCTCAGGCGCTTTACAAAGCCTCCGGAGCCTCGCCGTTTGACATAGGTGGCGGTGGGCGGTCACGGTACAATGCGTCGCCCTCCAAGAGGGTCCTCCCCAGGGATTCACGTTTCGCTCGGGCCCGCCGCAGATCGGCCGGAACGCTGACGTCACCAAATCAGGTAGAGGGACATGTCGAGTCGATATCACTTCGCGCGCGCGGCCCTGCTGCTATGGGGGCTACTCGTAGCGGGATGGGCAACCAACACCGGCGCCCAACACCCCGATCCGGGCGGTCCATCGCCGCTACAAGCTGCCTGGCGCAACGATGCGGAACTGGCGGACGTCACCTTTGTCGATGCGCTGCATGGCTGGGCCGTTGGCGATCATGGCGCCATCTGGCATACCGCAAACGGCGGAGAGCACTGGCATCCCCAACACTCTCCGGTCCGCTGTTCGATACGGTCGGTCTATTTCCTGAACCAACGTACCGGATGGGCTGTGGGCGGTGTCTCGCACCGCTACACACATGTGACGAGCGGAATCGTGCTACGAACGGACGACGGGGGCGCACATTGGGTCGAGTGGCAACGCAACCCGCTGCCGTCACTCTCAAAAATTGAGTTTTTCAACATGCAGCAGGGATATGCGATTGGAGGCTCCTCGGCAATGTATCCGCAGGGGCTGCTGCTGACGAACGATGGTGGTCGGAGTTGGACCGCACCCCCGGACGACCAACCGTACCGCTGGCTCGATGGCGACTTTCGCGATCCGGCCCATGGGTCCCTTTCGGCGGCCGGCGGTGTTGCTGCCGCCATGCGTAAGGGAGCCTTTCTGCCTGCAGAGGTTACCGATTCGGCCGGCAGTGCTTTGCGATCCATCCATTATAACGACGAAAACATCGCCTATGCCGTGGGGGACAACGGGAAATTATTTGCAACCCGTGACGGCGGGCTCCATTGGCAACCAAACAACAGCCCGTTTTTCGATCGGTTGCCGACATCTTTTTCGCCCCACACCGTAACTTCGCAAGGCCCGCTTATCTGGATTGCAGGATCGCCCGGCACCCGCATCCTGCATAGTCCCGATGGCGGTAGCCATTGGGAATTTCAGGAAACCGGCCAGCGGCTTCCACTTCACGATCTTCATTTCGCAGACCAACAGAAGGGGTGGGCGGTGGGGGCGATGGGCACGATCGTGGCAACAAAAGATGGCGGCAAGACCTGGAAACTGCAAAAAGGCGATCCCAAGCGGGCTGCGATTCTGGGTGTTTTTCCAACCGCTCGGGACGTTCCCTTAAAACTGTTTGCCAAACTTTCCGCGGGGGAAGGCTATCGGAGCAGTGTGGCGTTAATCGGTCGCGATGCACCCACGTTGGTCTCTACTCCTTTCGACATTCCCGAACAGCGTACTCGCGATGCATTGATCCAAAGTGGGGTCACGGCCGTCGATCGGGCCCCGCGATTCCCTCTCCCGACTCGAGGACTGAATCTTCCTGCCGAAGAGATCTGCCGCAACTGGCCGCTCCGAGATGGGCAACATGCCGAGCGCATGCTCCAAGCGTATCTTGTGCAGCAGATACGGATCTGGCGACCCGACATCATCGTTACGATGGAGGCGCGGCCGCGGGGAGAAGACCATTTTGCGACTCTCCTGAACCAGATCCTCCTTCAAGCGGTCAAAAAGGCGGCATCTGCGGATGCCAGTCCGCTCGGGGTACAACCGTGGCAGGTAAGCAAAGTCTATACCGCACTTCCCCCGCGCTCGGTCGGATCATTGCAACTTTCGGGATCTCAGTTGATTCCGCGCCTTGGAGCCTCACTCGACGAGTATGTTGCCAGAGCCCACTCATACCTCCATACGCAGCACGAACCTCAGGAATCACACCTCGGCTTTACGCGGCTGATCTGTACCTTACCCGTAAACGGGAATCGCGATTTCTTCAGTGGCTTGAATCTTTTGCCCGGCGGCGATGCGCGTCGAACAATGCCGGACATGCCGATGGACATCGCGCACTATAGGCAGTCCGCAAAATTGGCCGAAACGCTGCGGGGAATCGTCTCCTCGGCCGGACGTGGCCAACCGTCAAACAGTGCATGGATTGGCCAGATCCATCGAGTGGCCCGCGACCTGCCACCGGCACTCTGCGGAGAAGTGTTTTTTGATCTGGCCAACGGATACCACCAACGCGGCGAGTGGGCTCTTGCGGCACAAACCCTAGCTCTCATGATCGACCAATGCCCGGATCATCCGCTCTCTGGCAGGGCCCTGCAATGGCTCATCCAGTATCACGCCAGCGGTGAAGCACATCGGCGCGCCACCGCGAAGCGGGGCGCAACAGCCCGGCAAGTCCGCGTGGAGTTGCCCGTCGGAGCAGGTGCCGTTGTGCGGCCACCCGAAAATATTCCGCCGAAGAACGCCCAACTTGGTTCGGTGCAGCAGTCGACAACTGCCCTTCAGTGGGGAGCACATTTGAGAAAAACAAACCCCAACTTGCATGCCGATCCGAGCATCCAGTTTCCCTTGGCGGCCGCCCATCGGCAAACCGGCAAACCGCGGCACGCCCAAACAATCTACCGTAACATCAAAGCGTCCCCTTGGCTCGGCGCGTGGTCCTCCTGTGGTGCTCATGAACTGTCCGTGGCGGGACCGGCCGGCAAAACGCAGAAAACATCCCAAACGCCACTCTGGATCTGCTCGAGGGCAAATGAAAAACCATTTTTAGATGGACATCTGAAAGAAGCCTGCTGGGTACGTTCCGAATCCGAGAAGCGTGGTTCTGAACAAACGCGTCTCGCGCTTGTCGGTCGCACCACCGGGCAAAGGGACGTTCCGACAACGATTCAGGCCTGCTGCGATAACGAGTATCTCTATTTTGCGATCGAGTGCCACAAAGCACCCGGGAGAGACTATCCCCGCGACACATCCCCGCGCATCCGTGATGCACTGCTTGGCGATGAGGATCGCGTCGATCTATGGATCGATATCGATCGCGACTATGCGACTTACTATCAGTTTTCCGTGGACGCCAATGGGCGAACCTATGACGCCTGCTGGAACGACCCGAGTTGGAATCCCGAGTGGTTTGTTGCATCCCACGCCACGGAGAACTCCTGGACCTGTGAGGTCGCAATTCCGCTCAAAGAACTGACGACCGATCCGACCGCAGAGAAGCGGCGTTGGGTTCTCGGTGTTCAGAGGACGATCCCGGGCGTCGGTATTCTCTCTTGGGGTGGTGCGTCTTGGACCGATGCGGCTGACGAGCAAATGAATCCCTCCCGGTTTGGCCATCTTCAGCTACCTTAGTCGATGCGGTAAGGTGTGGGCCACAACAGGTTTTCCAAATGTGCTGCCGAAGAGCCGGCACATCGAGAACGGATGTTTCGGTCCCTCTGCCCGCCACGTGGGCAAACCGATTCTCAATCGCCTCAAGAGGTCGATGCCCATGCCTTATCTGATCGGCACCGATGAAGCCGGTTACGGTCCCCGCCTCGGGCCACTTGTGGTTTCGATTTCTGTCTGGCATGTGGAGGGCCCACCCAGTGACGTTGAGCTCTACGGGCGACTCGATACGGCGATCACCCCATCGAAAACGGCAGAGACCGACAAGATTGCGATCGCCGATTCAAAGGTGCTTTACAAATCCCACGGTTCGCTGGCCGGTCTGGAACGCGCCATTTTCCCAGCTCTTTCGTGTTTGGGAAAAGAGCCGCGCGACTGGCGGACCCTCTGGGAGGTGTTGGCGGGCGATTCGGGCGCTCTCCAGCAGAATCTGCCCTGGTACCAGCACTACAACGAACCGCTACCGGTGGACATACGCCCGAACGCGATTCAACATCTCAAAGAACAACTGCAGAGCGCACTTGAAAAGACAGAGACAAAACTCTTGAGACTGCGAAGTGTTGCTTTGTTCCCTGAACAATTCAACCGCATTACCGGCCAACTCGGCAGCAAGGGAGCAACTCTTTCGACGACGACGCTCGAGTTGATAGCGCATATCCTCGACGAATTGCCCCCTGATGAGGCACTCATCATCTGCGACAAACATGGTGGCCGAAACTACTATCTTCCTGCGCTGCAACCACAATTCCCGGATCATTTTGTAGAAGTCCTATGCGAATCACGAGCGTTGAGCGCGTATCAATTCGGCCCGCCCGAGCATCGCATCGAGATTCGCTTCCAGGTGGGAGGCGAATCGTTTCTTCCCACCGCACTTGCCTCGCTCGCCTCCAAGTACCTTCGTGAGCTTGCGATGCGGGCCTTCAATACGTATTGGCGCGAAAAAATACCGCAAATACGACCCACCGCCGGATACCCGGCGGACGCTGAAAGAATGCGCCGAGACATTGAATCGGCCAACAGCGATTTTGACCTGCCATCGGAACGGTGGTGGCGGGAAAAATAAGGGACACGCCGAAGCGACTCGCGCGGCACCTGATGAATCATGGCGGCCCGCAATTTCCCCTTCAGCAACAAGCTTCGTTGTATCCGGCACCGCCGAGAAGAATTGCAGCAAAAGACCCAAAAATCGCATGCAATTTTTCGATCTGTTTGTCCGCACAACATACTAGTACGCTCATCTCTCAGGCGATATATTTAAAACCTCCTGCCGGATGGGCAACTGCAGCCATCTGCGGACGCCCCCCCCTAAAGACGCCGTCTCGTTGCGGCTTGAAGAAAGGCATTCATTCCATGTTTTCTTGCAATGACGACCCTACCCTCCTTTTTTTGTCTGAACGTTTTCATCCTTCCGCCCGGCACTCTAGATTGCAGCTCGCCCGGCCCTTAAAAAACGTTCCATCGCATCGTTCCGTCACATCGGTTCTATGCATCGTCTTGCTCACGTTGGTCGCGTCCGCCTTTATAGACAGAGCAACCGCTGCAGACAAATCATCTAAGCGGCGGGTGCGACTCGGGGATCCGAGTCTGACGGCAGGCATCCCCGGTACCGGACCACTCACCGGAGCACAACTTTCAAAATGGATCAACAACCCTGCCAATCACGTTCCGCTTGATTTTAAGTTGCCTCTCGGCCTGGCCGCCGGCAAGGGAGATGTTCAGGGCGTTAAGAGCAACCCACTGACGCGTGCGAAAATCGAACTCGGCAGGCAACTTTTCTTTGACAAAAGACTCTCTTCGGACAATACCATCAGTTGTGCATCGTGCCATCAGCCTGGACATGGCTACGCGGCAGCGACACGCTTCGGCGTCGGGGTTGACGGCCAGACTGGCGACGTCAATTCGCCGGTCGCGTACAACCGGATTCTCAGTTCCAGACAGTTTTGGGATGGCCGGGCAGCATCGCTTGAGGATCAGGCGGTAGGCCCAATCGCCGCGCCCATTGAAATGGGCAACACCCACGAACAAGCCGTTGCCACCGTCAAGGCAAACGACGGCTACAAAAAACAGTTTGACGCCATCTACCCGAATGAAGGTGTTACGATCGACAACATTGGAAAATCGATCGCAACTTTTGAGCGGACTCTGGTAACCGGCCCATCCCCCTTTGATTTTGCCGAAGCGCTCAAACCCTATGCCAATTACGATGCAGCGGATTTCGAGGAGATGAAAAGCGACGATCCCAAAGAGTTTGCCCGTTACACAAGATTGAAAGCTGCCGCAGCTGCGAACCCGATGTCGGAATCGGCCCGACGGGGACGCGATCTCTTTTTCAGCGACCGGGCAAATTGCTCGGCGTGCCACGTTGGGGCAAACCTCACCGATGAGGGTTTTCACAATATTGGCATTGGCATGGATGCAAGCATACCCAAGATGGGACGATTTACTGTCACGAAAGACCCTAAGGATAAGGGCGCTTTTAAGACACCAACGGTCCGGAATGTTGCAAGCTCTGCCCCCTACATGCACGATGGCAGTCTCGCCACACTCGAGGACGTCGTTGAGCATTATGCCATCGGTGGCACCCCCAATCCGTGGCTGAGCAAAGATATCGTCAAGCTCAATCTTTCACCGCAGGACAAGGCAGATCTCGTGGCATTCATGAAGGCCTGCAGCGGTCCGCTCCCTCGGGTGAATTCCGAGAGGCTACCGCAATAGTCCGGACAGAGGAAAGTCCGGGCAGAGGAAGTTGTTCCCCAAGTCGAGACGCCGTACACTGGATGCGGACCGGGTCGGTCCGCATCGACGATCCTGTGCAACTGCCCGCCACGGAGCAACGATTACTCAGCATGTCATTGAGCGAAGAAGAAATCTACCAGGAACACGTCCTGGACCATTATGAAGATCCGTACCATCGGGGCCGAATCGAGCATCCCACACACCACCACCAGGATGACAATCCACTCTGTGGTGATGTGGTCGCCATCGATCTGGCCATCGACGCTGGCGGCACCATTCGCGATGCCCGGTTCGAAGGGGAGGGTTGTTGTATCAGTCAGGCATCGGCATCCATGCTGATGGAAAAGATTGACGGCAAGAACATCGATTTCATCAAGGAGTTGACCGCCAATGATATGCTCGAACTCTTTGGGGCCAAACTAACGGCAAACCGCCAGAAGTGTTGCCTGCTCTCATGGCAAGTTCTCCAGTCTGCGATCTATTCATCGTGTGATCAGAACATGCCAGCAGGGGAGTCTGATCGGCCCTCGACCAACCCCGGCCTTCTCGAGGATTCGTGATGATGGATAAGGCTCTAAAGATTACCCCCGAGGCGACGACTGGTAAAAAGATACCAGGACTCGATCCTCTCGGACTGCGGGCCGACTTTCCCATCCTTTCGACATTGGTACATGAGAAATGGCCACTTGTCTATCTCGACAATGCAGCGACCACCCAACGACCACGCCAGGTCATCGACTCGATGGTGGATGTCTATGAAACCAAAAATGCCAATGTCCATCGCGGAATCCACTGGCTCAGCGAACAAAGCACCAATCTGTACGAAGAGGCTCGCAACAAAGTCAGCAAATTCATCAATGCGGCCGACTCTCGGGAAATCATCTTTACCCGAGGGACCACAGAGGGCATCAACCTTGTGGCGCGAAGTTGGGGCGATGCGAATATACGTGCTGGCGACGAAATTCTTCTCACCGAGATGGAACACCACGCCAACATTGTGCCGTGGCAACAACTTGCCGAGAGAACGGGAGCCATCATCCGCTGGCTACCGATCACCGACGAGGGACACCTGGCACTCGACAACCTGGAATCGTATCTCGGGCCCCGGACGCGACTGTTGGCAGTCACTGAAATATCGAACGTCCTGGGTACCATTAATCCTGTAGCGGAACTGATCGAGCGCGCCCATGCGCAGGGGATCTTGGTGCTGCTCGATGCAGCGCAAAGCGTCGCCCATCGAGGCGTGGATGTGCGGCAACTGGGAGCCGATTTTGTGGTTTTCGGCGGGCACAAAATGCTCGGGCCGACTGGCATTGGTGTCCTTTATGGTCGCAGCAAGTTGCTCAAAGCGATGCCTCCCTTCATCGGTGGCGGTGGGATGATTCGCCGCGTACGCAAAGATGGATTTGAACCGGCTGACCTACCGCTGAAATTTGAAGCAGGAACGCCACCTATCGTCGAAGCCATTGGCCTCGGGGTCGCGATTGACTACCTCGATCGGGTCGGCCTGCCGGCGATCCACCAATACGAACAGATGCTCACCACCCGGGCCCACGAAGTCCTGCAAGCGGTGGGAGATGTCCGGATCATCGGACCGTCACCCCGGGACAAGATCGGCATTGTGAGTTTTGTGATGCGAGGAATCCATGCCCACGATATTGCCCAAATTCTGGATCGATACGGAATCGCTGTGAGGGCAGGGCACCACTGCACCATGCCACTGCACAAGAGACTGGGGTTAACCGCCACCACCCGGGCCAGTTTTTACTTCTACAACACGCTGGACGAAATCGATAAGCTGGGAACGGCACTCGAGGAAACTAAAAAGATTTTTCGACGCCGTTAGCTACAAAACATTCTCTGAAAAATAGTAAACACATTACAAGAAACAATCATGCCTACTCTTCAAGTTACGGTGTCGCACCAAATCGACAAAGAAGGTGCTCGAGAAAGACTACAGCGTTTTATCGAGGACAAAAAACATCTCTATGGAGATCACGTCAAAGATCTCGAGGAAACCTGGGATGGTCATGCACTCCATTATTCCTTTTCTGCCAAAGGCTTCAAAACCAAGGGAATTCTTACGGTAGAGGAGACACACGTCGTGCTCGACGGTACGCTTCCGTTCGCCGCAATGCTGTTCCGTGGTCGCATTGAGCAGGATATCCGCACCGCGCTCACTGAGGCCCTGGCATAGTGGCGCTGGCATAGTGGCCTGGCATAGTGGCCCTGGCATAGTACGACTGCAACCCGATCAGCGCGCATCGGGAAAGATTTCAATCAGACCGTCCTCTTGGCGGAAGTCGAGCCGGGCGGGCTCGAGAATCGATTTGAGCAGGGACCGGAGCGGCAGCTCCTGAACGTCTACTGAAATGATCTGATCGAGATCGATACTCTTTGCCGCAATCGCCTCGGAGTGCAACTGCAACTTGAAACCGACCTGGCGGGAGAGACCCGAAAGGATGGCCCGCAGAGGAGCCTCCACCTTGAGCGAGTACACCTGACTGCCGGCAGGTGGGCGCTGCGCGTTTTTTTTGCCGGGCGAGGGCTGCTCTTTCGACTCTCCCGAGAGCAACGCCGCTGCCACTTCATGATCCTCAATGCGGCCCCGCAGGCGGATCTGGCTACCGGAGCGGTGCAGTTGGGCTTGGGGTATTTTTTCGGCCAGTTGCCGGAGCCTGCGGCTAAGTTGATTCGCCTCGACCGAATAGATCCGCTCAATGGTCGGCCGCGAAGGGATGGGGACGAGACGGATCTTTTTGCCTCCGTCGAGGAATTCAAATGTGGTGTGAAAGCCAGCGCCCAACAATGTTAGCTGCGTAGCCGCATCGAGTGGAGGCAGTTCCCTGGCGGCCCACAGATCGTGGGCAACAAACTGGGGATTGTCGATTTGCATGCGGTATCTCTGCGCAACATCTGCGAAAATGTCTCGGGGCGTGCTCAGCGCATCCCATCGCAGCGCCGAGGGCCGCAGGAGGCGCTTCTGGGCATCTCGGGAAAGGGGGCGGAGATCTTCTAGCCGATTTGCAAGCACGGTCCGCAACTGCCGCACCTCTTCGGGTGGACCAAAGTAGACGACCGGCCCCAACACCGTTACTCCAATGTTAAGTTGTCCGGCCAGATCATCAAACAGTTCACGTAGCGACACATCTCTCGCCACCAGATCGACATTCTGCTCGCCGTCGAGACGGCGATCGAGCATGACTGCCACCCGGTACTCTCTTGCAAGACTCCGCAGCGTCTCCCGCAAGGACCTTCCCCGAATGGTCACCGAAACAGGCTGTGCGACTCTCCACTCAAACCGGTCACCGGCAGGGCGTGTTTCGGTCTGCTCGGCTGCAGAAGCGGCGAGCAGACAGACCGTGGCCGCAAGAGAGACCAAAAACAACCGGAACATCCCATCCCCCGATCTGACCAAAGCGCCGCTGCGGAGTGCATCGGCAACACCCACTCCTATACCGCTGTATTCATTGCCATTTTGACATAGCGGCCTTGCCAACTCCATCTCGAAAACCAACAACGGGCAACTTTTTTTACCCGGCCGTTTTTCCCGCAATTACACTGGGAGATTCGGAGGGGCCGCTTCCGTGCAGCAGTGCTGCCGGGGTGCATTTTTACAATGCCTGCTAAGCCAATCTGGAATTCACCGATGCAAGAACGAAGAATTCGGGAAGAACCACAAAGTGCTCCTCTCCTTCTGTCGTTGTACAAGGATTACCTCAAACACCGTACCCTTCAAGTCTATGCGAGGCGGGTCGAGAGCCACTACTCACCGGCGACACTCGAGCGGATGGCAAAGACCGGCGACTGCCAGTGCCGCCGCGCGGCGGTGATCGCTCTCGGTTTGCTGGGCGATTACGAATCCAACCCGATCATGGGCGCTGCGCTGCTCGACGCAGATCGCGGCGTGCGCCGCGCTGCGGAAAAAGGCATCCCGCAGGTGTGGCAACGCATGGGCAGTCAAAAACAAAGGACAGTATTGAGAACGATCATTCAGCTCAATCAACAGGGGCATTGCATGGATGCCCTCTCGTTGGCCTCCGAACTGATCGAACAGGCTCCCTGGTTTGCCGAAGTCTGGAATCAACGTGCGCGTGCCTATTATGAACGCAAGTTTTATACCGATTCCATTCGCGACTGCTGCCGCACGCTGGAACTCAATCCCTTCCATTTTGAAAGTGCCGTTCGCATGGGCCACTCTCACGTAGAACTCGATGACCTGATTTCGGCACTCGACTGCTATCACAAGGCTTTGAAAATCAATGCGAACCTAGAAGGGGTGCGTGCCAAGGTCATCTACTTGCGGAAATCACTCGGTGACTGACGCGGGGTTTTCCAACGGGGAAAAAGCGCCGGCGGTTTCAGGCGCCCTCTTTATCGCGCGCCACAACGACCTTGCTTGAACCGAAAAAACCATCCCGTTAGAATTTGGTACCAGATCGCGAACGCACTAAAGCAAGCCAACGGGAACATACTGCCATGTCTGAGGCCATCCTTGCGCTCGATCAGGGCACCACATCGAGCCGAGCCATTGTTTTTGGCCGCGATGGCCAGCCCCTTTCCATGTCCCAGCAAGAGTTTCCCCAGCACATGCCCGCGCCTGGCCTTGTGGAACATGACGCGGAAGACATCTGGGCAACGCAGTTGCAGGTAGCACAACAAGCCCTGGCAAAGGCCGAAATTCCCGCCTCCCGCGTAGCGGGCATCGGGATTACCAACCAGCGAGAAACCACCATCCTCTGGGATCGCGAAACCGGCCGACCCCTCGCCAATGCGATCGTCTGGCAGAGCCGCGCGAGCGAAACAATCTGCGAGCGGCTCAAGGCAGACGGTCTCGAATCCGTCTTTCATGAAAAAACAGGGTTGTTGCTCGACCCCTATTTCTCAGGAACAAAAATCCGTTATCTGCTCGATCGCGACTCGGAACTTCAGGCCCGGGCGGAGCGTGGAGAGGTTCTCTTTGGAACCGTCGACTCTTTTCTCATCTGGCGGCTTACGGGCGGAAAAATACATGCAACCGACATCAGCAATGCCAGCCGGACCTTGCTCTTTAACATCCATTCTCGAGAGTGGGATGATGCGTTGCTCAAACTCCTGAACATTCCCCATGCTATGTTGCCCGAGGTTCGATCTTCGAGTGAAGTGTATGGCGAAACCTCGAGCGAGTTGTTTGGTGCTGCCATTCCGATTTCCGGAGCGGCGGGAGACCAGCAGGCAGCTACCTTCGGACAGGCCTGTTTTGAACCGGGCAATGTAAAGAACACCTATGGGACCGGCTGTTTCATGCTGATGAACACCGGATCGGAAGCAAAGGCGTCACAAAATAATTTACTGACCACGATCGGCTGGCAAATCGGCTCAGAGGTCACGTATTGTCTAGAAGGCTCGGTCTTTATTGGTGGCGCCGTCGTGCAGTGGTTGCGGGACGGGCTCGGCATCATCAAATCATCGTCGGAGGTGGAGTCGCTCGCAGCGAGCGTACCCGATGCAGGGGGCATTTCGTTGGTACCTGCCTTTGTCGGGCTCGGTGCTCCCTACTGGGACCCCTATGCACGGGGCACCATTCTCGGGATCACACGCGGCACAACAGCGGGCCACATTGCGCGGGCCGCAGTCGAATCGATGGCACTCCAGTCACGCGATCTACTCGAAGCGATGGAAAAAGATGCCGGCAGGAAGCTCGCTGATTTGAAAGTCGATGGTGGCGCATCGGCAAACAACCAACTGATGCAATTTCAGGCCGATATCCTGGCCGTTCGGATTCGGCGGCCGGCGGTCGCGGAAACAACCGCGCTCGGCGCGGCATTTCTCGCCGGTCTGGCCGTTGGCTACTGGCAGGACCTCGATGAGGTTGCGAATTGCTGGCAGCTCGACCGGGAATTTTCACCGACGATGTCGGCAGAGGAACGGGACGTCCACTACAACCGATGGCATCTCGCCGTCGAGCGGTCCCGCAGATGGGCAGTCCCGGCCGATGCGTGATTCCGCATTTCATCGGATACGCTCCCGGTTCGAAGTCGATCCCCCCTCGACCGCAAAGGCGAGAGCGTCTTAAAGTGCGACCACCGGAGAGCGTCGCTTCCCCGTCGGGGGAGATGGAGGTCTATCTTCGAGGCGCAGTTGCTGCTTCGGCCTTCAGGACAGGCTCACTATATTTTGTTGGATTCCGATAGAAGCGAGTAAGTGTCTGCTCACTCGAGAAGAGATAAATGCGATGATTATAAAAGACGCCATGTTGTCTCTTTCCCGGAACGAGCTGACGCGTTTCATACGCGAGGACCGGATCGTCTCCGGAAAGTACCGGGCTGTAGAAATCGGGATTCGACAGAAAGCGGCGTTGCTGTTGTTCGCCGGAAAACAGATGCAGTCGCCCGCGGTGAAAAGCGCCCCATCGCCGATCGCCTGCCACCCACTTCTCATTTTCGACCAGTTGCACCACACACATGCTCTCAAGCACCGGTTCGGTTGAGGGTACTGGTGGCCGAATCGGTATCGGAGCGTGCACCGGAGCCTGCGGCCGCACCGGCTCTGATCGATATTGGTTTGGCAATGCCGCTCGTGCTGTCCTCGTTGGCGGTGCCGGTACCGGTGGGGCAACGGCAGATGCAACGGCAGGGGCAACGTTCGTCGGCTCGTACATTGTCTGGTTGAGCCCAACCCTGCCGGCAGAGGGCACCACGGTTGGATTTTCGACCATGCTCGGAGTCGGAGCAGCGACGGTTGGTGGTACCGACTTTTCAAAGGCATAGACGGGGGCGACCGGGGGAGTGCTATTGGCGGCGGCATAGGTTGGTTGTTGTAGTCCCGCATATCGCGGCCCAAGGTTTGCAGACGCTGCGGGCGAGAGTGGCCCTGCTCTGTGCGATAGCGGTGCTGCTCTTTGCAGTACCTCGGCTGGTTCTGTTGCCAGTTTTGCCTTGGCAGCGAACCGCGTCAAACCCGCAAGGTATGCGGTGGCTTCGAGTGGACATCGCTGTACCGATAGTACGCTACCATCCGGTTCCATGATCAGATCTGAGGGCAGAAGTCGAATCTGGTAATGCTGCAGCAACGAGGCATTGCTAGCGGCATCGATCTTTACGGGGATAAAGGTAGCGGCAATTTTTTCTGCGACGTCCCGGCGACTATAGACCTGCGACTCAAGGCGGCGACAGGGAGGACAACTCGTGGACCAAAAGTGCACCAGTACGCGTTTTCCCGTTTGTGCTGCCAATTGACGCCCCTGTTCGATATCGGTCTGCCATTGAATTTCTCCACCATCGGACCGGCCTGCTAGCAGCAGGGCCGCTATGGCGATACCGCAAATCGTTGAAGACTTCATGTGAAATATCCAGGGGATCTTTTGAAATATTCAGGGGATGTATGGAGCAATCACGGCAGGCATACAGAACGTTATCGGCAAGCGGTCGAGGTAAAATGGTATAAAATTAACGATTACCTCAAGAATTCCGATTTTTTGGATTTGCATGATAGCGAGGCCCACAAACCCCTTATTCCGCCCAAGCATCCGAAAAAAATTAGGCCGTTATTGCCTCGGCTGTGGGACTCCAAAACCGACGAATTGGGCATGCGCGTGCCGCTTTTGGCATGAATTTTCGCCAGGCTCTTGCGCACTCATGGCTTGACATGGCTCAAAAGGTTCTTATGATTGGCATACAGAGTTGAATTACTGCTAGAATAGATTAGGCAGTCGCGCTTCGGTCCACGATGATAAATTCTGTGGGGCCATTTCGATCGCTCGATATCTGCATCGAATAGATTTGCTTTGGCAGCTCCAAGCGCATCATCGTCTGATCTTCTCATTGGTTTCTGAGTCGCCCATTATTGGCTTCAGGGATGTTGATTACGCCCAGCGAGGGCGTTGAATTTGTTATTCTGGTGGCTTTCCAATCGGCCTCATATTGGCTGAATTTGGGGCAATTTCGGGTCCGTGGCCCGCGAAAAATCATTCCGGATCGGCGGTCTGGCAACGACCAAATTGTTGATCTGGCAAAGGGGACCGATCACAGGTTACCCACAAGACCGAATTCTGGAGTTGTCGGTGTGACGACCCTGATTTCTGGATAGGGTTTTAGGAAATCGAACCCACGAATGTATAGGACCGACCCTGGTATTTGGGCCCTTTCGGGCTCAAGGCAGGCGGTGCCAGTCGCAAGGTACGTTATGGCAAAAAAGTACGGTGGTGGTGGTGGTGGTGGTAAAGGCCGTTCACGCGGAGATCGATCCCGTGGGGGGCGACGCCGCGGGAATCGAGTCGGCGGGGGCAAGCGTCCCGGCGGCAATCATGAAACCCAAGAGAATGGCGAACCCTTGCCAGATGAGCCGGGTGGTGGCGTGCTGGAAATGCACCCGAATGGCTATGGTTTCCTCCGAAACCCCGACAACAACTACCAGCGGGAACGAAGCGATCCGTTTGTCCCCGGCACCATGATCGATAAATTCAATCTCCGCGAGGGAGTTCTCGTCCGTGGCATTGTGCAGCATGGCCGCGGCAAACAGGGACCACGCATCAAGGAAATTGAAACTGTTAATGGGATCGACCCCGAAGCGTATTCCCACACCAAGAATTTTGATCAGCTCACGCCGATCAACCCGGAATCTTGGCTGCCACTGGAGACCGGCCCGGAACCTTTGACGACCCGCGTTATGGATCTGCTCACTCCGTTGGGCAGAGGGCAGCGGGCCTTGATTGTAGCGCCGCCGCGGAGCGGAAAAACAATCATGCTTCAGCATATCTCACAGGCCATCACAGCCAACCACCCCGATATCACGCTGGTGGTCTTGTTGGTGGACGAGCGTCCTGAGGAAGTGACCGACATGAAACGGGCGGTTAAGGGCGAGGTTGTGGCCAGCAGTCTGGACCGCGACGTGGAAAGCCATGTCCGCCTCTCCCAACTGGTCGTAGAACGCTGTAAACGACTTGCAGAAGAGGGCAAAGATGTCTTCCTGCTCATGGACTCGATAACCCGCATGGCCAGGGCTTTTAACAAATGGGTCGGCAATACCGGTCGGACGATGAGTGGTGGTGTCGACATCAAAGCGCTCGATATTCCCAAAAAGCTTTTTGCCACTGCCCGCGTTTTTGAGGAAGGTGGTTCGCTGACCATTGTGGCAACCGCGTTGATCGACACGGGCAGTCGGATGGATGAGCTTATTTTCCAGGAGTTCAAGGGAACGGGCAACATGGAATTGGTCCTCGATCGCAAGCTTGCCGATCGACGGGTCTGGCCTGCGATCGATATCAGCCAGAGTGGAACGCGCCGAGAGGAGAAACTGCTCGACGCCGAGACACTGCATGCGATCACCATGCTCAGG
>JASMGX010000058.1:18089-18455 GCA_030751095.1 Pirellulales bacterium
TCCACCATGGACCACGTAGACGCCATGGAACAACTCACGCAAAAACTGGGCAAATTCAAAACCAACGCTGAATTTATTGAGTTGATCAGCGCTGCGAAGGCCGTGGACTGAGTCGTGTTCCCGGCTGCCGATGTTTTTCTCCGCGTTGTCTCTGCATTCCCCGGGCAGCGGTTCATTCTTTGTTAGCGCGATTCTACGGCCACTCTCCCAAGACAGCGGGGTGCTGTGTTAGAATCGCAACAGCGTCGCGCGCGACACCGGGAGGGTAAGCGAATTGGCTAGCGGCCTCACTGGAAATGAGGTGCCGGGCAACCGGTTGCGGGTTCGAATCCCGTGCCCTCCGCTTGGCGGCTCTCTACGGCCCAA
>JASMGX010000059.1 GCA_030751095.1 Pirellulales bacterium
TTTGCAGTCGCAAGATCAGGTTTGCGCCGTGCAAATCCCCACTAGGCTCCCCGACCGAGAAAAAGATTTTCATTCGTGCGATTTTCCCATTTGGAACCTCTTGAAAAGCCGTGTTGGATTAGTATTGCAAAACCGCCAGCGCGAAGAAATAGCATCTTGAAGGGAATGGGCGGCGCGTCGAGGGCTTTTAGAAAGTTTTTTGAAAACTTCTTTCAGCGGATTGGAACACTCGGTCTTTCATTCATTCCGGTCGGAGAATGGATGATCATCCGGGGTTAGTGGACTGCTGCCCGGAATGCGGCCCGGAATGTTTGGATCTTTTCTGGAACTGGACCGCACTTTGCTCTGTTTGAGCCGTTCGGAACTTTGCCCAAGAAGAGATTTGCTCCGGTTGGCTTTGATTTCCTCTTCAAGTTGAACCTGCGCTAGCTCCTCTGAAGTTTTAGCACCCGCGTTACGCAGCGTTTCCTGGATCGCGTGATTTTCGAGACTTTGGTTCTCTAAATTGGTCAATTGTTGTGCATCGGACGTTGAACCCAACAGACGGTCTATCGTACGACCTTTGCTGGTGCTCATGTCGAGCGGTGTCCTTTGCAAACCATCGAATGCATTTACATCTGCTCCGCTGCGAATCAGCATCTTTGCAAATTCCAGTTGCTGAAGGGTGGCTGCAACATGGAGTGGCGTTTGTCCTTTTTTGAGGATTTTGTTGCCGTCTTGATCCGCCGTATTGATCATATTGTTTAAATTTACATCTGCCCCATGTTCGATCAGCAACATTCCCATCTCTACAAAACCATTGGCTGCCGCTTCGTGGAGGGGAGGCAGCCCTGTTGCAGGCTGGGTGTTGGGATTCTCTCCGCTACGAAGGATTAGGCGAGCTTTTTCCAAGGCATTGCGACCCACCGTACTGTTGAGTGAGTCGTTGTCTTGCTGCGTTTTTTTTTCGATATCGGGAGGGAGAACGGCCTGTTGCGAATCGGAACATCCGCTAAAAAGAATGAGGCATTGCAGTAGCATGATGCCAAGAAGCGAAATGTGTCGGGTTGAGAACATAAGAATTGTTTAACGAAAAAGCTGAGAGTCGGACTCCTGCTCTCAGACTCCTACTCAACGAGAACCGTGATACCGTATCGCCCCACCACAGAGCCATTCTCAAGGTCCTACCACTAATCATAGCAGCCAGGAAGAGTTGTAGCCTTTTTCTGTTACCTGAGAATCGGAAAAATGACCGAAAACAAGAAAGGATTTCACCTCTCTAGGGCTTTTCGCAGCCGTTTGTGTGCGGTCACTTTGATCGGTTTGGTTTTTCTGCTCACGGCCTTCTTTTTTCGGTGGATGCGTCAGGATCCCCCTTCGGCGGCTGATCATCCGTCTGTTGGCAGGGGACTGCTGGATCTGCATCTGCAGGGACCAGAGCCATCCGAGTCGGTCGAGATGGATGATCTGCGGGGTTCGGTTGTTTTGCTCAATTTTTGGGGCATCTGGTGTCCGCCCTGCCGTGCTGAATTGCCTCACATGGTCGCGTTAACCGGTGCCTTTGATGGTATTGCAGGGGTTCGGGTGTTGGCGGTCTCCTGTGGAGCTCCGGGAGAAACCGAGCAGATCGGCCCACTTCGGAAGCAGACCCGCGATTACCTTGCCGGTCGTCGGCTAAAGATGCCTGTGTACACCGATATTGGTGGGTTCACCCGCCGCAATGCAGAAATGGCCCTCAGCGGCCACCTTTTTCTCCAAGCATATCCTACTACGCTTCTTATTGATCGAGGGGCAAGGATTCGGGCTGTCTGGATCGGTTATGCCCCAGGTAGTGAAATAGAGATGAGACGTCAGATTGAGCGTCTTTTGGCTCGTTATGAAGCGAGCAGCCCCTGATCCGCAATGTAGGGGCGCGCCAGCAAGCAGTTTCAATCCACCATTTCGGGCTGCAATTTTGCCTTGTCTTCCTATCTTTTCTAGAGGCCGGGCGACTTGCTCTTGTCGGTTTTCTCCGGCATTGCTACGATCCGGCCGAATTTCTGACCGATCTTGTCCGTTCAGGGGAAGAATGTGGTGAATGTGCCAAGCTCCCACGTAGCCGATCCACCGTTGTGCAGGTGGCTCGTTGCCTGCCGAAGAAGTGGAATATTGCTGATCCTTTTCGGTATTCTTACCGGCTGCTCACAGAATTCTAAATTTGCCAACCCTTTTTCCATGTCTGCGCGGAATACCGCAGCAAGAATTCCATCGGGATCTCCTGCCCAGCAAGTTGCACAATTGGAACAGTGGCGGCGCGACTCGGAGAATGAAGCAAATCAGATGCGGACGAAGGTTTCGGAATTAACGGATACAAACCGTTCACTACAGACACAAATTGCCAATATTAAGCAACATGCTCAATTACAGGACCAGCACCTCAAAAGTGTTTCCGATCGCCTTAAAGCAACCACTGCAGAGTTGTCCCAGACACAGGCCGTCAAAAGAGATACCTCAGCGAATGCTGTTTCTTTGAATCGGTTGAACCAGGAAAAAGAGAAGCAATTAGCCGCCGCACGACAGAGTGTGCAGAGGTTGCAATCGGAGCTAAAAAAGTCCAGTGAACAGTTGCAGGCCGCTCAGGAACAGCTGGCTCATAGCCAATCGGAGAAGGCAGCCGCCGAACAATCGGTCAAACATCTCGCATCGGCTAGCCGTCAGCGTGGTGGGGCCACAATCAGCGCAAATAGAAATTTGCCCTTGGCGAATATTCAAGCCGATGGTGTGACACTCGAGCGCGATGGCGAGGTTATTCGTGTTCGTTTTGATTCTGGACGGCTGTTTGAAAAGAATGCGGCTCAACTGCGGCCGGAAGCACTCGCCATTGTAGATCAAGTCGGTGCCGAATTGGCAAAAACCTATCCCAGGCAGCGGATTGGCGTGGAAGGTCATGCCAACATAGGGAAACAGTCTGGAACGGCCTGGCGGAATGGACACCATCTTTCCTCAGCGCGGGCAATGGCTCTCTATGAATTCCTGCAGTCGAAATCTTTTTTCGGTGCGGATCAAATGTTTATTGTGGGGCACGGTTCCAATCATCCGGTCTATTCGACCGCCACAGATTCCGGTCGGCGAGCAAATAATCGGATCGAACTGGTTATTTATCCGGAAACGATCAAATAAGATTCTTGCCGCTAACGAGTTCCCGCCAAAGGTGGCAAGCGGCCTGCTCTTTCTCTCGTCCTGACGAATGCCGCTTCATGGCATAGAATGACCGCTTCTCATTTTCAGCCTGTCGATATGTTCCATGAATCATTCTGGACTGATATTTGGAGCAATCAACCAGAAGAGTTACAAAAAATGATTGCCATCGTTGATTACCAGATGGGGAATCTTCGTAGCGTTCAAAAAGGAATCGAGCGTGTGGGATACTCCGCGACCATCACGGATGATCCTGCAATGCTCTCCGATGCGGAAAAAATTATCTTGCCGGGTGTGGGGGCATTTGAAGATGCGATGGCCGAACTTGATCGGCGGCGACTGATTGCGCCGATCTTAGAGGCGGCCCAAAGCGGGCGACCGTTGCTCGGTATTTGCCTTGGTTTGCAGTTGCTGTTTGATGTGAGTTATGAGAATGGTCAGCATGCGGGTTTGGGGGTGATTCCAGGAGAGGTGGTGGCTTTTGAAGGCTTGCCGCCGCAATACAAAATTCCTCACATGGGATGGAATCAGCTGAGATTGCAAAAACCGGCACCGCTACTTGCTGAAATTACAGAGGGCGCATATTGCTACTTCGTGCATTCTTATTATGCGATTCCAAAGGACGAAAGTGTGGTTGCAAGTCACACAGATTACCACGATCTTTTCCCCTCGGTGGTTTGGAGCGGTAACGTTTATGCCACGCAGTTTCATCCTGAAAAAAGCCAACATGTTGGACTACAGATGCTCCGCAACTTTGCGGAAATAGGATCCTAACACATCTGCTAGGGCGGCTTGAAATCCCTCAATTTGTATGGGATATTTCTTGACTCGAGTCCATTTCGATCGGCCCCTTGTTGCCCATTTGCTTTCTGCCGGGGCGGTGGCGTGGATTGGCAATCGGAGTGGTACGGCGTATGCAAATCTGGCCAGCTATCGATCTTCGTGGTGGACGTTGTGTCCGGTTGGTTCAGGGCGACTACAACCGTGAAACGGTGTATGGCGAGGATCCGGTGCGCATGGCTGCACAATGGGCCGCCGAGGGCGCCAAATTTTTACATATCGTTGACCTCGATGGTGCCCGCAATGGTCACCCGGTGAATGGTGAGGCCATCAATGCCATTGTTCGTGATACCAACTTAGTCTGTGAGGTTGGAGGTGGTGTGCGTGATGAGACCACCATCGAACAATTGTTAGAGATCGGGGTATCGCGAGTAATCGTTGGAACAGAAGCATTAAAGAATCCCGATTGGTTTGGCGCGATGTGTGGCAAATATCCTGATACGCTTGTGCTTGGTATCGATGCCAAAGAGGGATTGGTGGCTACCGATGGTTGGCTGGAAGTGAGTGATTGCTCGGCAACCGCGCTGGCCAGTCAGTTTCAGGACATGCCGTTGGCTGCTGTGATCTACACCGATATCGGGACAGACGGAATGTTGGCTGGACCTAATTTTGCGGCCATTGGCCAAATGCAGGAGGTGTTCCGGGGGCCGGTGATTGCATCTGGTGGTATTTGCAGCGAGGGGGATATTCGGCAACTTGCAGAAATCCCGGTTGCAGGATGTATCGTGGGAAAGGCACTGTATGAGGGGCGTTTGTCGATGGCTGCGGCTTTGGCTGCAGCAAGCAAAAGTGACTACATCAAAGAAAAGAATTAAAGCAACATTGCAATTTGAGGGATTCAAATATGGCCAAACATACGATTGAAGACATTCGCAACATTGCCCTAGTGGGACACGGATCTTCTGGAAAGACAACTTTGGCCGACAAATTTCTTACGATGACCGGTACGGTAAATGCCAATCCGAGTGTCGATGATGGCACCAGTATTTGCGATTTTGATGAAGAAGAAAAACACCATCACCATACTATTGAGGCCGCGCTCATCCATTTTGGGCACGCAGGCAAGCACTTCAACGTGTTGGATACACCAGGTTATCCGGACTTGATTGGTCAGGTTATTGGTGCTCTGCGTGGCGTTGATACTGCCTGCATCGTGATCGATGCTCCTTCTGGAATCAAAGTCAACACGCGACGGGTTTTTCAGGAGGCTGGTGCAGCGAATGTGGGTCGGATGATTGTGATCAATAAGATGGACGCAGAAAATATTGACTTTCCAGAACTCCTATCCAGCATTAAAGAACTTTTCGGTGCTCATTGTGTGCCTCTAAATGTGCCGATTGGTTCTGGTGGCGATTTCAAAGCCGTGGCCAGCACCCTCAATGTTCCAGATGAAACGACGGGAGCCCTCATCGACCCTGGAGAAATTCATGAGCCATTGATTGAATCCATTATCGAGATCGATGAGGCGGTGATGGAGCGATATTTTGAGGGAGATGAGCCTTCTGATGCAGAACTTTGTGAGTTACTCGCCCAATCTGTCGCCGCTGGTTCGCTGATCCCGATATTGTGCGTCTCGGGAAAAACGGAAACAGGGATTACCGAATTGTTGGATGCACTTGCAATGTGTGCCCCCTCGCCGAAAGCGATTGAGCGTAAAGCAAAAAATGGAGACGAGGAAATTACTCTATCTGCAGATGAAGCCGGGCCTTTGGTGGCTCAGATCTTTCGCACACGGATTGATCCCTTTGTGCAAAAGCTGAGTTTTGTCCGTGTCTTCTCTGGCATTCTCAAAAAAGACTCCGTAGTGAAAAGTCCGGGAAGTCGCAAAGGAATCAAAATTGGCCCATTGCTGGAGGTTCAAGCTAACGAGACATCTCCTGTCGATACAGCGGGACCGGGTGATATTGTTGCAATTGCAAAAATAGAAGAATTGCATACCGGAACTACATTGGGCGAAGCTGAAATGCCGGTTATCTGTTTCCCCACACCTATGGTTGGACTGGCGGTGGTGCCAAAAAGCCGTGGCGATGAAACGAAACTCTCTGTGGCACTGCAGAAAATTACTGAAGAAGATTCGACAATCCGTTTAGACCACGATGCAGAGACAAAGGAACTCGTGCTCAACGGAATGAGTGAGTTGCACTTGACATTAGTTCGTGAACGTCTGAAGCGACGTGACAAGGTGGAGGTCGATTCGAAGGAGCCAAAAATTCCCTATCGGGAAACAATCCAGACAAATGCTGAGGGAAGTTACAGGCACAAAAAACAGTCCGGAGGTGCTGGTCAGTTTGGTGAAGTGCATATCCGTATGTTTCCTTTTCCCGACGGAATGGATCCGGAGGAGTTTGCCACCAAGGACCGTTTTCCCTCAATGAAAACCCCCCACTATCATGCCAACAGCCATTTTCTTTGGATCGATTCGGTGGTGGGCGGCTCGATACCGGGAAATTTTATGCCAGCGGTGGAAAAAGGATTTTTGGAGCGCGTTTCGCGCGGGGTGATTGCTGGTTACAAGGTGCAGAACGTCTGTGTGGAGGTTCATTTTGGTAAAGACCATCCGGTTGATAGTTCCGAGCAGGCATTCAAGACAGCATCGTCGATGGCCTTTCGTGAGGTTTTTGAAAAGGCGAGGCCCACATTGTTGGAGCCGATTGTGACCATTCATGTGACGATACCGGGTGACAAGTTGGGCGACATCAACAGCGATCTCTCAGGACGACGTGGTCGGGTCCATGGTATGGAATCGGCAGGTGGAGACTTGCAAACGGTGACTGCTGAAGTGCCACTGGCTGAGGTCTCAACCTATGCCCGTGCCCTCTCGAGCATGACGGGTGGGCAGGGTAGTTACACGCTGGAGTTTTCACACTATGAAGTTGTGCCGGGCAATGTACAGCAGGACATTGTCTCTCAGACAAAAGTAAAAGTGGAGAATAGTTGACCCGGTCGCCCGAGTGCTTAGACTGCCCCGGATTCCTTCCAGAATTGGCGAAAACGGCAGCTAGCATGCTCGCTAAGGGGGTGCCTGTGGGCAAACGGAGCAAATCCCTCTAAACTCACCGACTCCACCTCGCCGAAGAAAAAACCAGATTCCTTGATTTTGCGTATATTCGGCAATAGGATAGGTTCGTGTGGCCCGAGTTTGTGTTGGCCACAACTCCTTCGGGGATTGAAATCATGCAGCGCTTGAGTAATTCGTTGGCTCTCTTCTCCCATTGCCGCTGTACGTGTCCGGTCTAGCACCGGACAGCTGCTATTCGTTTTTCTCCCCGCTACTGGTGTTCTATCTACATCATAGCGATCGGCAAAGATTTTTCTCGTGAGGCATCATGCCATGGCTTCTGATTTTAGACGTAAAGAACAATTGCCTGATTTAACCCATCAGATCGTTCAAACATATTCCGATGTAGGCACGATCAATCATCTCGGGCATAGCCCATTGCCCAGTTACGATGTGATCATTGAGGCGGCTGAGGCAATCAAGGAAATCATTTACCCTGGCTACCGCCGTCGCGAGGGGCTGCACCTTGGGAATATTACCTATCATGTGGGAGATTTAATTGACGGTTTGCATGATAAGCTGACACAGCAGATTGCCAGGGCTCTTCGACACGATGCGGGAGCAAGTCACGACATTGAGCATGAGACCGATTTTGAAGCACTCGCTCAGACCATGGCCATCGCATTTTTGGAAACGATCCCAGCTTTGCGGACGATTCTTGCAACAGATGTTCAGGCAGCACTTGATGGAGATCCATCGGTAAAGAGCGTTGATGAGATCATCTTTTGTTACCCGGGTCTTGAGGCAATTACAATCTATCGTGTGGCTCACGAACTGTATCGTCTAAAAATTCCTTTCATTCCGCGCATGTTGACCGAGTGGGCCCATCGCGAGACCGGGATCGACATTCACCCGGGTGCCAAAATTGCCGACCACTTTTTTATAGATCATGGCACTGGTGTCGTGATAGGACAAACCTGTGAAATTGGCAGACATGTAAAAATCTACCAGGGCGTTACGCTTGGCGCGTTGAGTTTCCAGACAGATGATCAGGGGAGTCTCTTGCGTGGGGATGGTGTCAAACGCCATCCAACGATTGAAGATCGAGTGGTTATCTACGCCAATGCTACGGTACTCGGTGGTAAAACCGTCATCGGACGCGATTCGGTGGTGGGTTCAAGTGTTTGGCTGACCCATTCTGTGGAGCCACAGACAACAGTGGTTCTAGAAAAACCAAAATTGCGTATGCGGAGTGAACAAGATACCGATCTGTTTGCCGAAGCCAATTACCATATCTAGGGCGAACTCTTTTTAAAGGCTCGCTTGTGCTCGGGAGAGAATTCCTCGGAAGATTGCCAGTTCCTGCTCCAACTGATGGAACAACTGACTCAAATTGGCGTCGAAGCGGACTGTCGGTGGCTCGAAGGTGCAGCGAGAGAGTCCGCTTTCCTGCAATCTGCCTACTAGGGGTTTTGCAGCAAGAGAAGTGAATCGGTCTTGTGTAATACCGAGTGGGTGATCTATTTCAATGAGCCCTACGACCAATGAGATTCCTGTTGGCATGCTCGGTTAACTTCCCTTCTAGAAAAAGGTTGATGGTATGAGGGGTTTACTGAGGGCTAAAGGCAAAGATGATTCCATTGGGGTGCTGCACTTCCCGTTGGAGGCAGGCCGAGCGAAAGATTGAGCGAGACTGGCGAAACGGCAAGGAGTCCTGAGGCGGGTCTGTTTTCCGGAAATTTCGGTGGGCCGTGCGAGAGTGAATTTTTGTGGCCGGCCTGTTCTTGAATTTGCGACAAAAGGCGGCTTGCCTGCTCAATCAATTTGACCGGTCTATCCTCTGAACTCGGTTTGCCAGCCTCATGCACAGTTGGGGCCTCGGCGTGCCGGGTGGCATTGGGCGAAACTTGCAATAGGAATGAAAATGGTCCAGCGACGATGTGGGCCGCGCTGGTAATTAGTAGCCGCCGTGTCGATTGCCCATCGACCGAAATTTCTGGTCCTTGGCCCAGATGTCGCAGTACCACGCCCTTTGGGTGCAGCAGCAGAAACGCATAGATCGGAGGGAAACAATCGTCAGCGAGCCGTATGTCGCACTCCTGATCGCTTCCAATAAAGGAAGCGGTATTCCGCAGTTCGTAGTATCGCGTTCCCGTATCGCCCGACGTGATTTCAACCTTTACGGCCCGGAGCGATCGTTCCGCTCTCGATGCTGTGTCGTCGTGGCAGGTGGAAATGGACTGCATGTGGCACACTTGGATGCCCCGGCGGGCGGAGAGGCAATCTGCTGGTATGTGGTATGAGATCGTCAAATTTCCCGAACCCTAGCTAGCATTAATCGAATCAAAGAGAAAAAATCTAATTTTCGGGTATGGTCAAACGATCTGGCATAGATACACCGATAGAGAGGATCGCCTACCAAGCGGACAACACCGGATGTTCACAAGAGGTTTTTTTGCGAAGCGCACGGGCGTTGCGACTTTTCCGGTTTTGCCTGTTGTGCTCACAATCGGTCGCAGTAGATAGTGGATGTTCCCGCCTGAAAACGGGAGACTTTGCACTTCAGTCGCTCGATGGAGGCCCTGGCTGGCCAGCGCTTGAGAAAAAGTGGCCCGAGTCTAACGGTTCCGACGGGCCACCCATAGCTGTCCGCGGCTTTGGGCGACGGCACGGTCACGAATCTCCATCAGTTCGCCGGTATTGGCAGGTTTTGCCCGTGCGGCTTCCAAGCCGGTCTCCAACGCCTCGGGATCCAGGTCTTCGGCTTTAATCGCCCGATTGGTCAGAACCGTAACCAGATTATCACTGACCTCGACAAAACCTCCATCGACATAGTAGCGAAGAGTCTTTTTACCTTCGACAATCCGCATTTCCCCATGGCCGAGCCGACCGATCAGGGGAGCTCGCCCTGGCGCAATGCCAATTTCGCCGTCGAACAGTGGTAGGGCAACGAATTGTGCCGGTGTCTGCAGGGCAGTTTCTTCCGGGGTGACGACGATACACTCGACCAACCGGCAGCCACTGGTGACATCGATCCCTTCTTCCATGTGATTTGCAGCCATCATGTCTACCTAACTTGCGGCTTCTATTTTTTTTGCCTGTTCTTCAGCCTGTTCCACAGGGCCCACATACATGAACGCCTGTTCGGGAAGGTGATCCCATTTGCCATCACAGATCTGCTCGAAACTACTGATTGTATCTTCCAGCGTGGTAATTTCACCCGGTTTTCCGGTAAAGACTTCAGCTACCAAGAACGGTTGCGAGAGAAATCGCTCAATGCGGCGTGCACGGTGAACCACAAGGCGATCTTCTTCGCTCAGCTCATCAACTCCCAGGATTGCAATAATATCCTGCAGTTCACGATAACGCTGCAGAATGGTCTGCACGCGGCGGGCGATGGTGTAATGACGATCACCAACATATTGTGGATCGAGAATACGACTGGAAGAAGCCAATGGATCGACCGCCGGATAAATTCCCTTTTCAGAAATGGAACGTTCTAGATAGAGAAAAGCATCAAGTTGCCCAAACGCGGTTGCCGGGGCCGGATCTGTGGGATCATCGGCAGGCACATAGACGGCCTGAACGGAGGTGATGGCGCCCTTATCGGTCGATGCAATTCTTTCTTGCAGAGCCCCCATTTCTGTGGCCAGGGTTGGCTGGTAACCGACAGCGGAGGGCATGCGTCCGAGCAATGCGGAAACTTCGCTACCCGCTTGCGAAAACCGGAAGATATTATCGACAAACAGGAGCGTATCTTTTCCCGTAGTATCCCGGAAATATTCCGCCATTGTCAGCGCACTGAGTGCCACGCGGAGTCTGGCTCCGGGGGGTTCGTTCATCTGTCCGAAAACCATACAAGTCTGTTCGATGACCTTGCGTCCTGTCTGGCCAATTTCGGTTTCCTGCATTTCCAGCCAAAGGTCGGTTCCTTCACGAGTCCGCTCCCCAACCCCGGCAAATACCGAATAGCCACCATGAGAACTGGCAATACGGGCAATCAATTCCGTCAGAATAACGGTCTTACCAAGACCGGCTCCCCCAAAGAGTCCCGCCTTGCCGCCGCGGACAAAGGGGGTGAGCAGATCAATGACCTTGATACCGGTTTCAAACAGTTCTGTACTGGTCGACAATTCACTGATTGCAGGCGAGGGGCGATGGATTGGCCAGTGCTCCTTTGCCTCGATCGGTCCGCGCCCATCGACCGGCTCTCCCAGTAAGTTGAAAACACGTCCTAGTGTGGCTTCGCCCACCGGCACACAGACAGGATCTCCGGTATCGGTGCACTCCTGTCCCCGCATCATGCCATCGGTGCTGCCTAGTGCCACACAGCGAACACGACCGCCGCCGAGGTGCTGCTGGATTTCGCCACGGAGATCGACCTCGATCCCTTTGTGCGAGGATTTGACCAATACCGCATTGTAGATGTCGGGAAGCTGGTCCTCTGGAAATTCAGCATCGAACGTGGAGCCGATCACTTGTGTGATCCGCCCGATCTTCTGCCCGCTCTCTTGAATTGCGTTTGCCATTTCGTTTTCTTATCCCTCCAAAATATCTTGCAATATCATTTTTCAATGTTAGGTTTTTAATGGTTAGGTTTTTAATGCCTCGACGCCACCCATGACCTCAAGGAGCTCTCCAGTGATCTGCCCCTGACGAGCACGGTTGTAAGTCATTGAAAGCTCGCGGATTAGTTCATCGGCATTTTCGGTCGCCGATTTCATTGCCACCATGCGGGCCACTTGTTCGCTGACCGCCGCATCAAGAAAACACTTAAACAGTTTTACCTTAAAACTGGTCGGGACCACTTCCTCTAGAATACTTTCGGCAGAGGGCAAAAATTCGATGATCGTCTCAGCACCGGCTCCCGAGCGGCTATCACCTCCATCACCTCCAGAGGTCTCTTCACTGGCTAATTCGCCAAGGGGCAGCAAGGTTTCGACAGTTGCGTTTTGGCGGGCAATACTACTGAATTTCGTATAACAGACTTCGAGTCGATCGATCGTTCCCGTTGCGTATGCTTCGAGATAACGATTTGCGAGGAGTTCCACATCTTCGAAAGATGGTTTGTCTTCAAAATGCAAAAAACGCTCATCCACATCGATGTCCCTGTGTTCAAAGAAACTGATGCCGCGCTTGCCAGACACCTCGAGTCGGCAATGGCCAAAAGTTTCTTTCAGGCTTTGGTTATTTTCGAATGCCTTCCGCAGTACGTTGCCGTTGTAGCCACCGCAAAGGCCACGATTTGATGTCAGTACCAACTGCAGGACATTTTCGTTGGTCTCGTGAGGCTCAAGTAGTGGATGGCTGAGCTCCAGGCCCGTATTGGCCAGTTTGGTAACCAATCGCGTGATTCGGTCGGTGTAGGCACTCGCTGCACTCGCCCGATCCATGGCATGCTTGAAGCGCGCAGTGGCGATCAGCTCCATTGTCCGCGTAATCTTGCGGATATTTCTGATCGATTTGCGCCGTTTGTCGAGTGCCCGGGCATTCGCCATTTTAGGATTCGCTTACTTGGTTATTAATAATCGTTTTGGAATGTGGATGAGACAATGGAGATTTCAAAAGGTCAAGTTTCAAAAGACCAATAGGTCGTAATGATTCTAGGGTCATGAAACGCCGGCTGTTTCTAACTCCTCTTTTCGCCGACCTTGATACTGACGATTGAATTCGACGACCGCAGACTCGATCAGCGCAGTCGTTTCATCGTCCAGGCTTCGGGTCTCTTCTATTTTGTTATAGATCTCAATTTTTTGTTCGTGAATGAACTGCAAGAACTCTTGTTCCCAAACGGGTACCTGTTCCACCGGAACATCATCCAAATGTCCCTGGGTTCCAGCATAAATACTCAGGACTTGATCGGTGACAGGCATAGGGTTGTATTGGCCCTGCTTGAGAAGCTCTACCATGCGATAGCCACGGTCGAGCTGTGCCTGCGTGGCGGCGTCCAGGTCGGTTCCCAGTTGGGCAAAGGCCTCCAGTTCCCGGAAGGCGGCCAGATCGAGTCGCAGTCCACCCGCCACCTTCTTCATTGCCTTGATTTGTGCCGCACCACCCACTCGAGATACCGAGATTCCCGCATTCATGGCAGGTCGTTGACCAGCAAAAAAGAGATCCGGTTGCAGGTAAATTTGTCCATCGGTGATGGAGATCACATTGGTCGGAATATACGCGGAAACTTCCCCTTCGAGGGTCTCGATAATCGGAAGCGAGGTCAGCGAGCCACCTCCCATTTCGTCCGACAATTTTGCCGAGCGTTCGAGTAAGCGACTGTGGCAATAGAAAACATCGCCCGGGTAGGCTTCCCGACCTGGGGGACGTCGCATCAACAGCGAAAGTTCGCGGTACGCCTGGGCCTGTTTGGAAAGGTCGTCATAGACCACCAAAGCATGGCCACCACCGAACAAGTAGTGCTCGGCCATCGCGGTGCCGGAATAGGGAGCCAAATACTGTAAGGAAGCCGGTGAGCTTGCACCCGAAACGATAACCGTGGTGTAGTCCATGGCACCATTTTCGCGAAGCACCTCAATCACCTGGGCTACCGAGGAATCCTTTTGGCCAATGGCGACATAAAAACATTTCACGCCTGTATTTTTCTGATTGATAATCGCATCAATCGCAATGGCCGTTTTTCCCGTTTTGCGATCGCCGATGATCAACTCGCGTTGCCCCCTCCCAATCGGTGTCATGGCATCAACCGCTTTAATGCCGGTCTGCATCGGTTCACATACCGGCTGTCGCTGCGAAACCCCCGAGGCGATAATTTCTACCGGGCGAGTTTCGCTCGAGATGATCGGCCCTTTGCCGTCGAGCGGATTGCCGAGCGGATCCACAACGCGACCGAGCAGGGCATCCCCCACCGGAATGGAAAGCAGCTTGCCGAGACTTTTGACTTCATCTCCCTGTTTGATGGCCAAGTAGTCTCCCAAGATGATGACGCCCACAGAGTCTTCTTCGAGGTTGAAGGCCAACCCGATGATCCCACCAGGAAATTCAACCATTTCGCTGGCCATGACTCCCGAAAGCCCATACACGCGTGCAATTCCGTCACCGACCTGGAGTACCTGGCCGACTTCACGAACATCAATCTGCGATTGATAGTTCTCAATTTCTTTCTGAATGACCGATGCAATTTCGTCAGCTTTAAATTTCATTTTGTCTTACCAGGATTATGTTCTTGTGCTTTTGCGTAGGCTCCATCAGGACGCTGCCTGCCGAAGACTTACGCTCTGTTATTACTTACACGGTGTTATTATTGCTGTTCGATTTACCTCGATGGTGATGCATCTCGGTGATGCGTCTCAATGTTTTCAGTTCCACGTGTCATCATCTGTGTACGCAGTCGCTCTAATTCCGCAACTATCGAGCCGTCGTAGACGGTATCGCCAATCTTGAGTACGATCCCCCCGAGTATTTCCGGATCAACGTGGGCTACCAACTCCGGTTCTAGCGAGAGCAAATCATGGACCTGCTTGAAGAGTTGCTCTCGCATTTGCTCGTTCAGTGGCGTTGCAGTTGTTACTTCCACGCGGCGGCGATTCTCCCGCTGGTTTTCCAGTAGTTGGACTTGTTCGAGAATCGGTCGCAGGTAGCCGAGCCGTTCCTTGCGGGCTAGAACCCGCAGAAAATCGAGCACCATCGGCGTAGCGACGCTGCCGAAGATGCGGTCAATCGTCTCGAGTTTATCCTTGGCAGCGATCATCGGGTTGGCGAGCAGTTGCTCCAGTTCGGGATGCGGACTCAAAACATCCGTCACGAGAGATTCAAGTTGCTCGATCGCTTCGGCGGTCGTGCCACTCGATTCGGCTGCCGCAAAAAAAGCCGTTCCGTAGATTGCACCGACGCGTTCACCGGCTAAATCAATTTGAGCGGTATTGGCAACCATGGTGTTTGCTTTACAGTTTGAATACGATTTGAGAATCAATTATCGCTGGGGTTCGCTCTAGTAAACTGGGTTTGCGCAGACTGGATCAGTTGGGCGTGATCGTTTGGCGATAGTTCCCGCTGCACAATCTTTCCGGCCAGATCTACGGCCAAGTTGGTGGCTCTATCCGAAATTTCTTTGAGAGCGATATTCTTGGCCAACTCGACTTCGCGGAGCAATCGATTGCCTTCTTCCGTTGCCTTAGTGTGTGCCTTTTCGACGATCTGTTGGCCAGTATGCTCAGCATCTCGCCGGGCTTCTTCAATGATTGCCCGCACTTCATCTGCAGCACCTGCCAGCTTTTCCTCGTAATGGGCCGTTAACTTGCGGGCTTCTTCGGCTGCGTTCTCCGCGGTGGCAATGTTGTCCGCAATCGCCTGCTCCCGTTTTTCAAGGCCGGTGACGATCGGCCTCCATGCAAATTTACGGAGAACGGCTAGGGTAAGCAGAAAAACGATAGCCGTGCAGATCGCTAAGTCGATATCAAAGATCAAAGGATCCGGGCCAGCCCCTTCAGCAGAAGCCCATCCTATGGCGGGAGCCGAACACAGCAGCATGCTCAATGCTGCTGGAGTCAACCTCAGTGCGCGATCGCTCATCGGCAGATCCATCCTTTCTGTATCCCCCTAGCACCTGTTAGACAGGCAAACGGAGCGGGTGGGTTAATTATTGAACAACATACAGATGATCAGTCCAAAGAACGTGGCACCTTCGATCAGTGCTGCTGAAATAATCATTGCGGTCTGGATATTAGCCGCAGCCTCCGGTTGTCGGGAGATACTCTCGACCGCCGAAGCGCCAATCCGGCTGATACCTATTCCCGCGCCTAGCATGACCAGGCCAGCGCCAAAAGCACCACCTAGATAAATTAGGGGCTGGGATGTATGGGCTTCTTCTGTCCCGTCGGCTGCGAAGGCCATTGTCGGACCAAGCACAATCATCACGGAAAAAACAACAATAGTGATTCTTAAAACCTTGCTCACTGTGACTCTCTCCTATTAAAACGAACGGTTGAAATGGGTCTCGGGAAACCAGCAATCGTATGCCACTTCTAGTGCGGATGAATCGCTGTTCCAATGAAAAGTGCACTCAAAAATGTAAAAATATAGGCCTGCAAAAAGGCAACAAATAACTCCAGTAGCGTTAATGCCGTTGCACCAGCCAAAACAACCGGAGCAACACCATAAAAGGCAATGTGTGAAGCGCTTGCCAGGATGAAGGCAAGCAGCACGGCTAGGACCAGATGGCCGGCCACCATGTTGGCCAACAAACGAACGGCCAACACGACATGTTTGATGAGCAACCCGGCTAGTTCAAGAACGAAAATCATGGGGATCAGAAAGATTGCCAGCACAAAGGGTAATTCCATGTGCGGCACCAGTGCCTTCCAGAAGCCCAAAATTCCTTGGCGGGCCATCCCGGTAATGAGAACCATACCAAAGGTAATCATTGCCAGGGTAAAGGTCGTTGCCAATGCACCTGTTGCGGAGCCTGCCCAGGGGGCCAACCCCAGAAGGTTGCAACCGAGTACGAAGAAGAACATCGTCCACAAAAAGGGAAGAAATCGGTCCGCATCGTGCCTGCCGATTGTCGGTCGGGCCACCTCATCGCGGATAAAAACAAGCAACACTTCGAGCATGTTTGCCCATTTTCCCTTGGCTGGCGAACCATCCGCAATTTTTCGCGCCAGAGGAATGAAGAACACCACCAGAAACAGAGCTGCGATGATTTCAAGCAGCATGAACTTGGTGAAACTTAAATCAAAAGGAGCAAGGTGCCAGTTCGGGTCAGCCTCCATGAGTTGCAGATCGACAAACGGCTCAAAAGCGTCACTGAGTTGCCAGACCTTGATCTTGCCTTCTTCTGCGAGCCTCTGGGGAACATCAAAATGCGGTGCATCCTGGACGTGCCCAAAGAGGTGATGTGGATCGAACGGATCGACTGCGTGACTGGGATCTTCCATTGCGTTTAGGTACTTAACTCGCGAGAGGTGTTTTCAGTTTTACAATCGACCAATAGACGTCGATGACAAGCAACAGTTGATAAAAAATGAGTAGATAGTATGCAAAGCCATATTGTAAAAGAGGGCTTTCTTCAAGCACCACTACCATGCAGAGCAGCAACGGGACAGCCATCCGAATAAGCATGCCAAAGAGCATGCGGTAATTCGTTGCTGCAGGACCTGGTAGTAATAGCATGCCGACCAAGCGGGCGACCACAACACCAATTCCGCAGGTGAGTAGTGCAAGAGCCGCCGCGACAAGTCCCGGAGTCTGGTGTTGCCAGTAGGCAAACAGGCCGACTGGGGTGACCACCGTAAGTATCACAAGACCGGCTATCGCTAGGCGTGGGTGATTCCAAAACAGATTCCAATGATGTGCGATCACGAAGTGGTGTCTTCCCGTCCTGCTTGCGAAGAGTCGGTTTCCGATTTGGACTCTTGAGAATTGTTAGCTGCGACAGCCTTGGTCATTTTTAACAAGTGCCAAATGGCGAGGGTTAAACCAAAAACAAAACCGAGTATCGTAAATAAAATCCACGTACCAAGCTGTTTATCAATCCAGAATCCCAGCACGCCCGGGAGGACCATTTCCACAGCCACGGTCATGGCCCGCGATGCCGCAGCGGCGGCCTTGGCCATTGGCGAGCGACCGTCATTGGGGGCGGTTAGGGGCACCGGAGTCCGCAGACCGTATAGTAGGTTGGCAGGAAATTTGTAAAGTGTTGTTATAAAACACGTTGAAAAAAATAATGGGGCCCTCGAAAGGGTCATATTGTCAGTCCGAACTCAAGTCGCCCAATCTATCCGAAGCCCAAAAAGGGGTCAACCAACGCTATGACCAAATTCATGTTTCTTAGTGGCTGTCGAATCTAGCGTTGCCAAAAAATTGGGCTGCCAGAAGAAAATCCCCTTTGGCGAATAGTTGCCGCCGCAACGCGACTGCCCGGGCGGCCCATTTCGTAGCGGCATTGACGGGCTTGGCCCAACGGGGCTGTTGCCAAAAGCGATTCTGTAAGTCCTGTGGTATCAGTTGGTTGCAGATCGCAGAGGGGGCTTTTTAGGCCACCAATTTGTTGTCTTTTTGGGCCTTGGCAATTAGAATCACAATAGACGTATATAAACTGCCGCATATGTCTATTGCGGGAGTCGGTTCGTTTGTCGCACGCTCAATTCAGGACAGGATTGAGCGATGGCCCGTTGGGCAGATCGGTCTATCGATTTGTGAAACTTGTGCCAGAGTAGCTACGGAAAGTCGCTTGGTGGATCGTAACGGATTTCGTGGTTTGGAGGATGTTTTGATGACAGCTGCTGCTCTTCGCGGTTTGACCTGCAGGGATCTTGCCAAGTTGGCCAAAAGAGACGGAGTCGCTGGCTGGCATGCCATGCGGAAAGAAGAGTTGGTCAAAGCCC
>JASMGX010000005.1 GCA_030751095.1 Pirellulales bacterium
CCAGGTGCTTCCACCGAGAATGACAAGCCCGCACACCATGATCGCATAGGTCCCGATCAGGCCCCAGCGGTTGTTTCGGATCAGAAAAAGTAGGCCGAGCGGCACGAGCACCCCTAAGGCGACGAGGGTCTCGGCTTTGGTGATGATCGTTTTGTGGGCATCGTACGGATAATCGAGGGCCGCAAACATCTCCACCTGATAATTATCCCGATAGTCCCGATACGCGGTAAGAAAGAAATAGGCAATCACCAGCAACAAAAGACCCCAGAAAAAACTGCGGACAAACGCCGCACGATCACTCGCACGCATCGGCTCGCGATGGGTCCGGGCCAACTCGTCTCTCTCGGTCGGTCTCGGCAGTTGATTGAGCAACCAGACCGAAATGAAAAATGGGATCAGAAACAGCCCGCCCGTCACAGCAGGCATCCAGCCTTCGGTGACGCCCCAGTCGCCCATCAGATGGCGACCGACATCCTTGACCACCCCGCTGGCAACAATGAACGAACAGCTCAGCCCCGCGAGAAGGACCTCCGAGACTGTCCGGCCCTCCAAATACCAAACCACGAGTCCCCAGACCATTCCGAGCGGAAGGCCCCCGAGGAAGATGCCGACAAACTTCCACTGATCGGGCAACACTCCGTAGAGGATGAGTGCCGCAAGTGCGAGAAGAATCATCGCAATGAGCATCGTCGCTCGGCGCGCACGCGTCACCTCGGAGCAGACCTTGATGCCGATATATTTGCTCAGTGCGTAGCCGAGAATCTGGCTGATGACGAGCGCGGTTTTCAAATCCACCGCAGAGGACCAGAATTTGATCGCATTGCCATCGGCATCGAGAAACGATGCGGCCGCAAACGGCTTGCGGAAGGCATACATACAGAAATAGGTGCTAAAGGACGCGGCGATGGCAAACGCCGTAAAGACCGGTAGCGGCGCATGGTGCAAAAAAGATGTTATCCGACCCGTTTTCGCCGACATCGCGTTCCTCACGCCAAATGTGATCGTTATCGGGATGTGATATTTATCGGGAAAGGAACAATTCCTGTCGCCCAACGATCACTAAGGGCCTGCAGCGTAACATTCCACCACCGCAGCCTCAATCGGCATCGCCAAATCGCACGCGCTATCTCATTCGAATCTCGCGAATCTGACTGCGCAGCTTCTCAAGCGGATCGGGCACCTTCTGTTCCGCGGCGGCAGGTGCGGTGGGGCTCTCCGCCTTTTCGTCGCCACCGTTGCTGCCGCCATCGGCCGCACCTTCGCCGGATCGCTTCCGCTCTTGCGCTGCTTTTTCCAACAGCGCCCGTCGCTGCATAAGCACCTCGATCGTTGCCGCAAAGGAGGCATCGTCCAAGAGCGCGGCGGTTTGTGCGATGGAATGATTTCTCGCTTCGATCGACGCCAGGAGTCGCTGTTTGGCGGCAGCCTCGGAGTGTTGGGCATCGGCGGACTCACTGCGGGCAATCATGGTCATCACTTCTTCGCGTGCAATTGGGCCGGCAGTTTGTTGATGCTCTCCGGAGAGTGTCTTGATTTTGTTTCGAAACAGCTTGATGGCGATGATTGTTGCCGATCGTTGCTTCCGAAGTGCCGAAAGCGTGCTACGGGCCGTCTCTTTATTCTCCGGTCGTTGCTTCGGGAGTGCTTTCGTCTGCTCCGTTATGTTGGCCTCAAGCTCTGCAAGGTGATTGACGTGTTGGTGGACCTCCCGGCGGATTGCGAGGAGTTTCTGGTCGATCTTTTGCCTCGTTGCGTGGGCCTTGGTGAGCTGCAACTGCATTTCAGACAGCTCGAGCCCGGATTGTTCGGCCACCTTTTTAGCCGATTTATATTTCGCGTTATTCACGATGAGCGCACCGAGTGCTTTTTCTGCATCGTGGCGAGCTTGTTTGAGTGATTGCGCCAATGGCGGCGGATTGTTGTCGAGTCGAGCGATTTGCTTGCCGTCTGTCGCGTCGAATACAACCACCTCGCCTTCATATCCGCTCGCAATCACCCGGCCGGCGAGAGCACAGAATCGCGATGCTGTAACGAGGTCGGCAAGCGGTCCAAACGACCGTTCGAGCGCACCCTCTGAGCGCAGCAGTCGCGTGTTGCCGTCGCGGCGGGAGATGAGCCAGCGCGCATCGGGCACCGCACTGACAGAAGTAATGTCCGCAGCGCCAGGTTCAAACTCTTTGACCTTCTTTCCCTTTTCCACCTCCCAGAGTCGAACGATCCGGTCCGCACCTCCCGAAGCAAGAATGTTTGAGTCGGCCCGCCACGCCAGATCGGCCAGAGCATCGGAGGAGCCGGGAAGTATGAGATACGGTTTTCCCGTCCAGCCTTCGTGGATATGTAGCCCACCGGAATGATCGGCCGAGGCCAACAGAACTCCATCCGGGCTAAATGCGATTGCGGTAATCCTATCGGTATGCGCATCGATCTTGGCGACCAACTTCTTAGCGGGCACGTCGTAGAGCTTGACCTTGCCCGAAGCTCCCCCGAGGGCGACGCGCCGGTTGTCGCCGCTAATATCTGCGGCGAGGACGGTATCGAATTCATCGCCCAACTCGAGCACCCGCTCTGCGGCGGAAATGCGCCAAAGTACGACCTTTCCGTTTCGCCCCGCCTCACCTCCGGCAGCCAGCAAAAGGGAGCCATCCCGGCTAAAGCGGAGCACGGCAATCTCGCCCTCAGGAAATGCAAAGCGCCCGAGCGGCTCGAGGGTATCTGTGCGGTAGAGCCAGATCTGCCGGTTACCGGGAACGGCCAAAAGCGGCGCGTTGGGGCTCACGGCAAGCGACCTGGATGTTGGATTACGCTCCGTATGCAAACGCGTCTGCCGACTCAGTCGCGGGGGCAGAGGTCCGGCGCCAGGCTCGAATTTTTTGGGAATCCACTGCTTCAGATTTTCCGCCGCGAGAGCAACCTCTTGCTCTACCTTCCCCTCGGCAGCCCCTGTTTCAATCCATCGGCCAATACGCTCGATAGACTCTTTGGCGATGGGGGGCGACTCCGGGGGCATCGAAGGCTCTATCGTATGCGCGACGGAGGAATAAAGAGGGCTGTTACTCAGATTGCCGGGATCGATCACCGCGCCCGAGGCACCTCCCTCCATCATGGTCGCATATCGCGTAAGGTCGAGTTCGCCCTGAGGATCATCTTCATTGTGGCATGAAAAACACTCCTCGCGAAAAATGGGAACAATATCCCGGTGGTAGGTGAGCTGCGGCTCGCTTGGCGCATCGGCAGAGATTGGCGGGACCGAAATGAGAAATGGCCAGACCAGAAGACAGAGCCATCCATACGTTTGTGAGCTGCGTTGGATCATAGAGTCGCGGGAGGGGTGGAGTCGACTGGCCTGATTAATGGATAAACAAAAATTCCTTGCTATTGAGCAGCGACCAGAACACGTCGCTAAGCCCTTCCTGTGGGTTTTCATACTCGGACACCATCTTGAGCAGCGACTCCTTCTCTCCTGCACCTGGCGTGCGCGAAAGACAACGGATGTAGAGTTCGTCGATCACATCAGCGATCGATTTCTTCTCTTCGAGACGGCGGGCGATCAGGCCCCCTGCGGCGATCTTGGTATGCACCGTGTCGCCGTTGAGCAAATGGAGCGCCTGAGAAAGATTTGGCTCCATCTTGACTTCACATGTACAGACGGTCTTCCGCGGACTCCGTCCGAACGTAGAGAGAAACGGCGTGGCGACCGAACCGTCGGGAATCTGAACCGCCCGGGTTCCGGGTAAAACGGTCTCGAATTTGTCGTCGGTTTCGGTCACCTGACTGATGGCATCGAGCAGGACTGCCGCCCGCATCCTGCGGAGCTTGGCCCGAGAAAAGTTGTCGAAATCGGCGCCACTCGATCGGCCCGATACCGTGGCGACCTGATAGGTCCTCGAATTACAGATATCCCGAACCAACGGCCGCACCTGAAATTGGTACTCTTTAAGTTTCGCCTCGAGGGCAGTCAACAGTTCCGGATTCACTGGCGGATTGCTCACCCGCGCATCATCCGGGTCATCCACAATACCGCGATGGAAAAAGTGGTCCCAGATCAGATTGGCCATATGGCGCGCAAAAAACGGATTTTCTGGCGAGGTGACCCAGTCGGCGAGCACTTCACGCCGGTCGCGGTCGTGTACCTCCGGTTGGTCACCGCCGAGAAATTTTGGCTCCATGATGCGATCGTCGAGAGGATGTCGCATTTCTCCTTTACCGGCATTGAAAATAATTGTCTCGCGAGGATCTTCACCCGCTTTGCGACCTAGCTGCGCAAAGAAGGCGGCAAAATTGTAGTAATCGTCCTGCGTCCATCGGTCGAACGGATGGTTGTGGCAGGCACAGCACTGAAGTCGCATGCCCAGAAAGACCTGAGCCATGTTTTCGCTAATTTTCTTGACCTCTTTTTCCGTTTCGTAATAGTTGCACGGCGCGTTTGCAAATGTCCCGCCGCCCGCCGCAATCAATTGGTGGACCATCTCATCGAGAGGCACGCGGTTGGCAATCTGGGTATGGAGCCAGGTGAAGTAGCTATTGATCGCCTTTTTGCTCAAACCGGGCCCGGTGCGAACCTGCAAAAGGTCCGCCCAGCGCATTGTCCAAATGTCCGAAAACGCATCGCTGGCAATCAGCGCGTCGATCCGTTCGGATCGCTTCTCGGGGTTGGTGCTCTCCACAAAAGCGCGGTACTCCTCGACCGTTGGCAGTCGCCCACACAAATCGAGCGTCACCCTGCGAAGGAAGGCTTCATCATCGCAAATCGCCGCGGGGGTAATGCGAAGGCGCATCAGCTTGTCGAACACCGCACTGTCAATGTAGTTGTGTGCCGCTGGGGGATCCCAGGTGAACTCTTCATCATCGGCCAGCACCACAATCGGCAATCCCACCGTATGCGTGTCGAATCGCGCAGTGATAAAGCTCTCACCGGTCTTCTGGGCGACGATCATTTCCCCCGCCTCCACACCCGCTGATTCTTTGTTCGTAGTTTCAAAGGTACAGAGCGAAGTCACGTCGCGATCGGTCCCGTCGCTATAGTACGCGCGGATGCAAAGAGGCTGTTTTGCGCCCGGCCCTTCGAGCACCACCCGCTCCGGATAGATCTGAATCGAGTCGACTTTCGGCACCGATGTAGTGTCGTACTGGGCACCGGCAGCAACCCATCGGAGCAGCGCCTGATATTCGTCGCTGTCATGTTCAATCTTCACGCCACCGGTATGGGGGACTTCTCCAGTCGCCTTGGTCAGCAGCAAGCTCTCATCGGGAATCGAACGCTTCACGCGGCGACCAATCCATTGGCGGGTAAGTGTCTTGTAGTCTGTCGCGGGATCGGAACCGAAGAGGGAGAGGCCAAAACCATCCTGACCGCCCGCCGATCCATGACATCCGGCCTTATTGCAGCCCCCCTTGGTGAGCACCGGCATGACATCGAGGCGAAAACTGACGGGCCGTGAAAGCGCCGCATCGCGGACGCGGATCGGGACAGATAATCGCTCGCCGTCAATCGTAACGGTCAGCTCCGTGCTTCCATCACCAACCGGCAGGACGACATTCCCCTCGCATCGGACGATACCCTGATCGGCGGATTCAAAAACCGCCTTTGCAGTCACATCTCGCGTGATACCATTGTCAAACGCTTGTTGCACGATCACCCGCTGCCGATCCTGGGCGCTCGAGAGATCGATTTTCTGAGGAAAAACACGTACCTCGCCAGCATCCGCTACCGCGGGGAGCAACATTCCCGCCGCAAACAATTGCAAAACCAGCATGGGCACCTTCAGGTGCTGCGAAACGATCATTCATCGCCTCCTTCACCCGCCGCCGATGCCTGCGCAGTTTGCCGCTCGCCCGCTTCTTTTCGCAATTGTTCGAGCCGCGATGCTGCATCAGCCGGTGCTGCAGTGGCTTCGACTTTTTTTGCGACGGTGGGCCCCTCGGAGGCCTCGACGACGAGCAACCCCTTGCCTGCCGTAGCGACCACAGCCCCGCCCGGCGATGGCACTTCGACCTCGCAGGCAAGCGCCGGATATTCGCCGATCGGCGTATCGCTCCGCGTCTTAATCAGAAAGGATAGTTTTTCGGTATCGGCGTCGAACGGGACCTCTTGAGCCGATGTGCCATCCGGCAATCCGATGAGTCGAGCGGTCGCGCGGCCTGCAAATGGCGCCACCCCTTTGAGTTGGCAGTTAAGTGGAATGTCCTGGCCCGGTTCTCCCGCCGCGGCGGAAAGGTCTGCCTTGACAAATTGTTTGTCCACCCGGAGTGGCACGAGCGGCGTCGATGCCCAGAAGAGGTCATTTTTTTCTCCGGCAGAGCCCAGGACGTAAAGTTTCCAGTCTCGTGGAGTGATCTGCGGGTGGGCAGTAAGCGTGAAGACCGCCTCATCGGCATCCGGCAGCACCTTCTGGTTGGCGCTGGTGTACACTCCGGGCGGGAGGAAGGGCATCACGAGCATCACCTCACGGTCAAATCCTTTCTCTCGAATGACGCGAACGGTCAGGTCGATCTTCCCGTCGCGAACCAGGGGAGTCGTGGGCGGATCGAGTTCGAGGCGAAACGGAATCTTCTCAGTCACTGCGATCGCAAAACGATGGGCAATTTTCGTCTTTAGCCGCGCCAGGCCGGGCTTACCGCGAAGTAAATCTGCAACGGTGTAATAGTCACCGGAGATATTTTTTGTCGGGTCCGCGTGAGCACCCCGCATCGAGAGCAGTTTGCCCGAAAGCGGTGCATCTTCGCTCGCATGAAACACCACAGGAAATGCATCGGTTCCGGCAGGAATTGTCATCGTCTCCATCGTCACCCCGTCGGGCAATTCAGGGATCTCTAGCGACATTGGGCCACTAAAATCTTTAGTGCGAGTCCGGACCAGACAGGCAAAGTGATTATCTTTTGCCACAAACACCTGCTGGCGGTACTGCCCCCACAAATCATTGGGGTCCTGCACGCGAGGCAGACGGACAAGCATCCACGGTTGTACGGCGCTTAACTCGACGCGGTAAACAAATGCCGGACCACCACGCGCGAGGCGATCATAGATCTTGAGAGTATACTCGCCATCGGCGGGTACCTTGAACCGAAAATAACTGTCTGGAGCGCGCTCCTCGGCATCCTGATTTTCGGTCACCTTCGCGCCATCGTCGTTTGAGAGGATCATTTTGCCGCTCGGGTCATACAGTTCCATCACCGCATCGAGCGCCGAACGCACCCGCCTCGCATACACCTCCACGTCGTAGTGATCGCCCGCCTTCGCCTCAAAGCGATAGCAGTCCCGATCACCCGGCCGCTGAATGATTCCACAAAACGCATCCTGAAGGGCGACGGACGTAGCGTCAGCGGAGCGATCATTCGGCTCTGACTCGAAGGCATTCTCGTGCTCCGAGAGCCGGAACGGAATCGGCGTCGGCGCCGCGCCGCGGTCGGTCTCACCGGAAAGAGCAAACGTACGATCGAATGTATCTGGCAGGGAGACTGTCTGCGAGTACGTCCCGGCAGGGTCCCCTAAAAACGTCACGCTGAGCGATTGGCCCATCTTGCCGCCAGGCGGAAAAATGGCGATCGGTCTCGGAAAGTTCCCGATATGCAGGCGATAATAACTCATGTCATTGCCGCCGCGATCGACTTCCCGTATCGAGATGTAATAACGACCGTCGCGCGGTACGGTCACACTCATTATCCCGTCCTGGAGGGAGAACGGGTGTCCCGTGGAACTGGCGATCTCATTGCCCTCGCTATCGAGTATCGCCAGATAGGGGTCGAACATCGTATTGCCGAGCCGCATGGCCACCACTTCGACCACAAGTTGCTCCCCCTCCTTAGCATCGAGAGCGAACAGATCCTCATCATCGGCGGTGACCCGTCCGGATGCCGTTACGCCCGACGCAATCAGCTGCGCGGTAGCAACGGTGTTGTTCGGTTCGATTTCCTCGAGGTGGGGAAGTGGTTCGACATAAAATGCCCGAAATTCCGTAACGCCGCTTTTAGTCCGCAAGTGGGCAATATGCTCACCGAGGCGAGTCTCCTTGGCGACCCGCACGGTAGCGGTGACACTCGAGTCGGTTTCATCGAGCTGCAACACCTCAAACCCGCGATCGTAGAAAAGGATCTCTTCGGTACCGGTGAGCCGCTCCCCTTCAAAGACGAGCTTGCCGACGTTTCCACGCTCGATGCCGCCCGGCAGAATGCGGTCAAGCCGCGGTGATGCCGCACGCGCAGTGCCAGCGAGTGCGCACACAAGCAGCAGACTGGCGAAAAACGAGATTTTTCGATGATGCATTCAACTTCCCCCTGCAGAGGCCCTAGCGGGGGAAAGCTTCTTTCCCTCGAAGCCGGCTTTGCCGAGCAGGCACAAATTCAAACAAGCAATTCGTGCCTCACGCTTCCTTGGCGGACAATCGGTACAGGACGATCGGCCGGACCCATCAATTTTTTTGAACTATCGATTCCGAGACAGTGGTACATGGTACTGGCAAAATCTTTCACGCCGAGCGGATCTCTTGCCGGCTCAGCGGCGATGGCATCCGACGCGCCGTAGACGAGGCCCCGCTGCACACCGCCACCCGCCATGGCGACACTAAACACCTTGCCCCAGTGATCGCGCCCTGCCAATGTATTGATCAAAGGAGTCCGCCCGAATTCCGTCGACACCACAACGAGCGTCGAATCGAGAAGACCCCGCTGCTCGAGATCGTTAATGAGTGCCGCAAATGCGGAATCAAATTCGGGCACATGCTTACGTATCCCCGGTTCAATCTCGGCGTGGTGGTCCCACTCGCCATAGTTCACGGAAATAAAGCGGACGCCCGCTTCGACGAGTCGTCGCGCCATCAACAAGCGCGAACCAGCCTCGCCCCGACCATAGGCATCACGCGTTTTTGGCTTTTCCTTGTCTAAATCAAACGCCTCTCTCGCTTTTTCCGAATTGATCAGATCGTACGCGCGGTGATAAAACGAATCGACCGCATCGAGCGCGTCTGAATCCTGCGTGTTCTGAAAGTGCGCGTTGACCGTGTCGAGCAATTTGCGGCGCCGCACAAATCGTTCGCGGCTCACTCCCTCCGGGAGATTGAGGTTGCGCACCTTGAAGCCGGCAGCCTCCGGTTTTGACCCGAGACTAAAACCGTTGTAGGCGGCGCTTAAAAATCCTGGCCCGCATGCATCACTGATCTGCTCGGGAACATTGACGTACGGTGGCAGATTATTGCGGACCCCCAATTGCTCGGAGACCACGCTGCCGAAACTGGGGTATTTTAACAGCGGGCTCGGATTGTACCCGGTGAACATGATGTGTATGCCGCGATCGTGGTCGTTTTCGCTGTGGGTCATCGAGCGAACGACAGTAATCTTATCTGCAATGCCTGCAGTTTTTGGCATCAGTTCGTTGAAGCGAATGCCCGGCAATCGGGTTGGGATACTACCGAACATGCCCCGATTCGCAACCGGCGCATATGGTTTCGGGTCCCACGATTCCTGCTGCGCGATGCCACCTTGCAAAAAAAGATAAATGATTGATTTTGCGCTCGCCGGAGCGGTGGCGAGGCCGGCAACCGAGCCGGCCGCTTCGATTCTTAAAAGATCGGCAAGTGACAGGCCGAGTCCGCCCGCAACACCGACGCGGAGGAAATTTCGGCGGGATAGGTTATCGCGTTGGCATTTCATCGTGCGAGCCTTGCTGAAGACGTCCATGTTCTTCACCTCAAACACAGCACCGGTGTGGCCACCGCCAATTCCGACAATGTTGCTAGCAGCCAAATCCAGCGTACGATTTTTACCGGCAGGTCCTTGTGGTGGAGATAACACGGTGGGGATGCCGCGCATCAAAATTACGACATCGGAATTTTACGGATACCCAATAGTGGCAGCCATTTACATCCGCCTTGAGGATATCTTAAACGGCCACCGTTGTCAAAGACAAAACCTGCTCTGCCGGGGAAGCAGCAGGGTCGAAAACGATAAAAACTGCTTATTTTCTGCCTCCAACAGATATCTCCCCAAGGGAGGGAGAGCATGGCCGGCTATCTCGAGTTTTTCTTTTTGGCCGATGCGAGATTGGTCGATGGCTCCCGCCGCAGCGGCGAGAGAACAAAGAGGGACACCAAGTTCCATGGCTCGTTCGAATGTTGTCTCGATATAAAAAATGGAAACCGGCACTCAAGGAACAACCGACAACTCTCCATTCGGTTCTGCCGTTTTTAGACGCACGAGCCAAAATGTGTAACGCAGAGAACCCGCATCGACCCTAAAGGCGCGATTTAGAGATGTGTGCATCCAGTTTGGCACCCGCTTCACACATTGTTCCGACAAGTGCAACATCGTCATCACGTTACAGGGAAGTTCTTTCGAGTTTCGAACAGATATCATCCGCAATGAAATCAGACCTGAATGTCTCTTTCTGCAAACGCAATTATATTTCAGAAATTTCCAAAAAAGAATGTGGCGCGTATCGAATGCCTATATAGTATCTTTTCCGGTTTATTTTAATGGAGGTACAGCATGCGTTATCTGGGGCTATCTCTGGCACTGGCATCCATTATTGGCTGCGGCAATTCCATCAAACCCAACGCAGACTTAACGGCAGCATACTTAAATGATGCCAACCTGAACAAAACCGATCTTGGGTACGCGAACCTCTTTGAATCGCACCTGCGTTCGGCTGACCTGAGCGGATCAAACTTGACCCATACCAATCTTCAGGCCGCCGATCTGAGCAGAGCCGATCTGGATGGTGCCAGCCTGAGCTTTGCAGACTTAAAAGGCGCGAAACTGGTTTCGGCAAACCTGATCGGGGTCGACCTGTCGTTTGCAGACCTCGGCAAGGCTGATTTATCCGGGGCAGTAATGACTTCTGCGAATTTGACACAGGCGAACCTTCGCAAGGCGAATCTCACCAACGCGAACCTGAGTGGTGCGAATTTGACCGGTGCTTTTTTTCGATATTCCGAGGGTTGGGACAAGGCAACCTGGACCGGTGCGTACTACGACACAGAACACCCTGCTGTGTGGCCGAAGGACATGGATCCGACAACGCTCGGCATCACTGAGAAAAAGCCCGAGGATTAACTCCCACGATGAACGATTCCCACATCCTTCAATAGGGGCGATGCTTACTCGCACCACACCGAGAGATTCAAGGGGGGGATTCAGAGCGGGAACCTGCGAATCAGGGTGCTTTGGCTGCCCCACTCGGCGCTTTCGGGTCCGATTGCCCGGGCCGCAAGAGCGAGCCATCGAGCTCGCTCAGATAACGGACCAGATCTCGCAAATCCGCCCGGGGCAGGCCGCTGGTTAGGCCCGAAGGCATCAAGGTCCCGGCCGCTTCGAACCGGTCCACCGTCCGCCAGGGAATCATTTCCTCTTTTTTGGTGACCGCATCAAGCAGGACGATGCCATCGGGACTCTCGCTGACCTTGATCCCCTGAAACACTTTGCCGTCGTGCGTGAAAATCGTAATCGAGACATACCCTTCCTTGATCTCGCGGGCCGGCCAGACCACCGCTTCAATAATCCGGTCGACCGGCATCCCCCGGCCAACACTGCTCAAGTCAGGCCCAACTTTTTCGCCCTTACCATAGATCGCATGGCACGCGGCGCAGTTGAGGTAGGCCGATTGAAAGACCTCTTTGCCACGTTCGGCATTTCCGTTTTCCAAGACCTCCAAAGCGAGCGCGTTGATCCATACCGGATCGTGCGCCCGTTGCACGCTCTTGAGCCCGAGTGCCGAATCGAGAACTTCGGTAAGCCTCTCGTGAGAAACCGCCGCAGCGCTCGCGGCGCGGCGCAACTGTCCCGCGGCAGCGGAGGGAATCGTCGCACCAGAGAGCGCATCGGCCAATGCAGCGGCGCCCTCCTTACGGACAAGAATCGCGGCAAGCAGATCGCTCGCCTGCTGCTCGGTCGTTATCGATTCGATCAACTCTGTAGCCCGCTTTGCCGCTGCGGCAATGTCCGTCTGCGCCCAACTCCCGAGCGCCGCACAGGCGAGTTGCCAGTTTTTTGGGTTTTCCGACAACGCATTTAGTGTCTCGGTCGCGCTGGCGGCACCGAGGGGCAAAAGCGCCTTCGCTGCTGCGCACCGCACCTCGGTAGCCTCGGAGAGATCGGTGGCAAATTGCAGAACCTCAGCAGATAGCTCTTCCATCTTCCAACTGGCCGCCAAATCGATCGCAGCGGCCCGCATGGCAGAATCATCGCTGCCGAGCCAGCGCCGCATTGGAGCAATCCAATCTCCCTCTGGCCGCACACCGCGCAAAAGCGCAGCGGTGGCAACGCTCTCGAGCAATGCGGCGCTGAGGTCCTCATGCCGCAGGACGTATGCGAGTTCTTTCGGGCCACCGGCTAGCGCCAATCGGCGGAGCATCTGCTCGCGAATCTTCGGGCTCAGGCGACCGACGAGTTTCGGGTTCTGCAAGAATGCTAACATCTCCGCAGATCCATCCGCGCTGAGAACAAATGCGATCCGCTCGGGATCCTTGCCGAAATCGATCGAGCCGGCCACAAAGGCATCGCGCCAATGCGGCCCGAGCGCATGAACCGCATGCACCAGAGCATAATCAATGTATTTGTTTCGCGGTGCATCGACCGCGCGAGCAGCAACCTCCATCGCCCGCGCATCGGGCACATAACTGCACGCCACAACCGCTTCAAGTCGAACGCGCTCATTTTCATCGCGAACCAAGGTGGCCAGGGTACTAAGCGGATCGCGAAGCCGGTCCTGCCAGAGTCCGACCACGCGGGCGGCATAGGCACGCGCACGCGGATCGCGCGCTGCGACCAATTTGGAAAGAAGCTGCTCATCGACATATTCGTGCGACTGCAGAACACCGATCGCCCGGTAGAGGAGTTGTTCGTATGCCGGATCCTTCTCATCCATTTTGTCGACCCACGCCAACACCGCAGAGACCACTTTCTCTGAGTCGCCAGCCTGAAGCAACCGCCGGACCTGATGCCGCTCGTACCGCTCGCCGCTGCGAAGTTTTTCGACCAGTTCCGGGATTTTCAATCCCGTCAAATCGGAAGGCGTGCGAAGGGGACGGTCTTTTGCGCTCACGCGCCAGATCCGGCCATGCTCCTTATCGCGGTCCGGATGCCGGTACGATGCTTGATAGTGGCCAATAATCGGGTTGTACCAATCCGCCACATAGAGAGCTCCATCCGGTCCGATCCGCATGTCGACGGGACGGAAGCTACGGTGTTTGGAAACGATCAGGGGCGCCATTTCCTCGAGCTTCATGTTCTGCGAATCATCCTCTAGCCGGAAACGGAGGATGGTATTGTTCAGAAAACTCCCGGTCACGATTTGGTTGGCGGTCTCGGAGCCAAAATGCTCACCGCCTAAAAACTCCGTCGAGGCGACTTTGTCGCGATTCCAGAGCGTCGGTAGCGGCTGACGATGGCTATGCCGGATCAGGGCGGGCGTCATCCAGAAAATGCCGTGACCATTACCCGCTGCGAGGATCGGCTGCCCCCAGTCATCAAACGCCAATCCCCAGGGGTTGTGTGGTGGTGCTTCACGACCGAAAAACGGATCGAGTTGCAAGCGCCGCGGCCGCAGACGCCAGAGTCCGGCGTTGTCGAGTCGTTCGATGCCCCACGGCGTTTCGATCCGCGAAAAAATATGCAAACCCTGCGAGAAAAAAAGATCGCCCCCCGGGCTCCAGGTAAAATTATTGATGAGCTGGTGGGTATCGCCGATCCCGAAGCCGGTCAGCACCAAACGCCGCGTGTCCGCCTTTCCGTCGCCATCGGTGTCTCTCAGATGCAGCAGATCCGGTCCACTACCGACGTACACGCCGCCATCCCCCAGTTCGATTCCCTGCGGCAAAAAGAGGTTTTCGGCAAACGTCTGCCTCCCGTCCGCCTTTCCATCGCCATCGCTATCGGAGAGGACCACGATTTTGTCGTTGGCTTTCTCGCCCGGCTTGATCTGCGGGTAGAGTGGAGTACTGATCACATATAGTTTGCCATCCGGGCCCCATCGCATCTGGATCGGATTGGCAATCCCGTCCTTCTCCGATGCAAAGAGGCTCACCTCGTATCCCGGCGCAACTTCAAACGTTTCGAGTTCCTGCTCCGGCGAAAGTGCATCGGCAGCAAACGCCGCCCGCAGAGTGACTGCCAAAAGGACACAACAGATGGGCATACAATAGCGCAGAGGTCGGATCACAGACACCTCTCTAAAAGGCAATGGACGCCACACCTTACTGGGGGGCAACCTGTTTGCTGATGTCCGCCTCGAGCGCAGAGATCAGCGGTAAAAATTCTTCCATTTCGTCAGGGAACGTTCGGACCTTGTGGGACGGGTCCTGGCTGAAGGGGACCATCATCCGCGTGCCGCCGAGGAAGGCCCAGTTGGTGGGACGCCAGTAGTTGAACCAGAGCCGGTTTTTTTCGCGGACTAATGCTCGAACCGGTTCGAGCTGCTCCGACCATTTGTGCGCCACACCTAGTTGTCCCGCGGTCTCTTCGGCAACGCCAAGCCAAGCATCCGGCGCAAGGTGCATTCCATCCGTGGTTTGCCGATCGGGTGCAGCCGGGCTAGGCGCGTTAAAAAGATCGACAAACACATAACCCCGCCTTGCAGCCAGATCGCCCGTGGCAGCAACGTACTCGCCAAGCGATTCGTTCAACTGCGCCAGATCGGGCAGGGGGGGCTCGGGAGTTTCAAACGGGATCGGAGAAACAAGCACGATGCGGTCTGCGTATGCCGAAAGCCGGTCCAGAAGTTTTTCATATGCTGCGACAAATTCCGATATTTTCTCGCGTCCCGCCATCGACTCAGGCCCTCCGAAGCTTGCGATGATGACCGTCGGCGCAACGCGAGGCAATTGTTTCTCCCAGCTACCAAAATAGGGGGGTCGCTGTTGCGAAAAAACGGTATCGGCTTGCCACGCCATGTTGCGAAAGCGGACCGAGCCGCCCGCTGCACGCGAGAGCAGCGATTCGAGATACCCGTACCGCGAGGCAAGCATCGCATTGGTCCCGCCGACAAAAACGACCGTATCATCTTTGCGGAGCGCAAAGGGAGTTGTCGGCTTTGCTTTCTTTTCCTGTGCCGCGCTCACCTTTTCGATCCGGGGCCGAAGCGCATCGATAAGTTCTTTTTCATTTTTACCGGCAATCGACAAGGGGGGGTTTTTTACTAATTTGAGATCGGCAAAGACCAGTTTCATCGGCGGCCCTGCATGCAGTTGCAAGCTTATCTGCCCCGAGAGCGCCCCTTTCGGGTCGTCGATTGCGACGGAAATCACGCCGTTAATCGCCGTCCAGATCCGGTGGCCGACCGCCAGTATCTCATACTCGTTCCACGCGTCGGGCTTAACCTGCTCTTCGCCCACACTCGGCCAGTCCAGAAAGGCCCGGCCATGCTCCTCATACAAACAGCCCCAGCTCCCTTTTCCGATATCGGCTTGATAGCCGATCGCAAATCCCCCTTTACCGGGTCGGCTTCGAAACTGCACTCCGCTGTTGCCGCTGTTGGGGATCAGTTTGACTTTGAAGGAGAGGTAGAAGTCGCCTACTTTTTCGTCCGACCAGAGAAATTCATTGCCTGGAATATATTCTTTCGATGCGCCCACAATCATTCCGTCCTGGACCGACCAGTACTTGTGGTTGCCCTGCCAGCGGTCCAGGTTTTTGCCATTAAAAAACCCTTTCGCAATTTCCGGTTCACCCGCCGCTGCGGGGAGAGCCAGTACCAGAGACAAACAGAACCAGATTATTTTTTTTTGCTGCATACCGATATTCCGTTACTCTGCCTCTTGGGCGAATGGGATTTTGGACGAATGCTTGAGGGAAAAACTCAGTAAAGGACCGGCGCTTTAAGTGAGCACCAGGGCTCTTCCTGGTAGACATCGATCAGGGCCGGGCCTTCGAATTTGGCGGGGGACAGAATGGCGAGAAATTCAAGCGTGGTATCGAACGGGTTATAGGTACCGTGGACTACGTCGATGGGGATGTGGGCAATTTCTCCCGGCCCCAGGATTTGATGCTCCTGCTCAATCCACTGCTCTGCCTTACCGGAGAGCACGTAGATAATTTCTTCCATTTCCGGGTGACGATGGAATTGATGGGCTTTGCCCGCTGGCATCGCGACACGGACCAACAGCAGTTTTTCTGCATCCACAAGCCCGGGACGCGCGAGCCAGTCGTGGGGACCCCAGGGGAATTCTTCCACCTCAACTTGATCGCCCGAAACAAAGCGAAGCAGTTCCGATTTATCCATAACGAATCCTCGTTGCGGAAATTGAGGCGGAAAACGTGTTGAGCGCTCGGCCCTTAGCCAGACTTCTGCTGGAAAGTATAATCGAGAGCCACATCATTCATAAGGGCCGTACAAACTACTTCCAAAACCCCGAGAGGATTTTCGCCCATGCCGCCTAGCACAACGTTTCAATTAGCTCCAACTCGCAAAGAAATTCTCGCCGCCCTCCGCAGCCAAATCGATGCCGCCAAACCGATTATTGGCGCAGGAGCGGGCACAGGCATCTCCGGCAAGTTTGCCGAAGCGGGCGGCGTGGACCTGATTGTGATCTACAATTCCGGCCGCTATCGCATGGCAGGTCGCGGTTCGACCGCTGGGCTGATGGCCTATGGTGATGCGAACGCGATCGTCGTCGATATGGCCCGAGAAGTGTTGCCGGTGGTTCGCAACACACCGGTCCTCGCCGGCGTACATGGCACCGATCCGTTTCGCATGATGCCGGTCTTTCTTTCCGAACTCAAGGAGATGGGATTTGCCGGGGTCCAGAATTTCCCCACTGTGGGACTTATCGACGGACATTTCCGGACCACCCTCGAGGAGACCGGAATGAGCTACCAACTGGAAATCGACATGATCGCATATGCGCACGAACTCGACCTGCTCACCACGCCCTATGTCTTCAACCCTGAGGAAGCGGTGGCGATGACGCAAGCGGGCGCCGACTTGATCGTGGCCCACATGGGCTGCACCACCAAAGGCAGCATCGGGGTGAGTACGGCCAAAAGCCTTGAAACGTGCGCGGAGGAAATTCAGGCGATCCACGACGCGGCAAAATCGGTCCGCGAGGAGGTGATGGTGATCTGCCACGGGGGAACCATCAGCGAACCGGACGATGCGCAATACATTCTGGACAACACGCAGGGAGTTGTTGGATTTTTCGGCGCCAGCAGCCTCGAGCGACTTCCCACCGAACGGGCGATCACCGAACAGGCCGAGACCTTTAAGGCGATGCGTGTCTAGCGGCACGCGAGCCTTCCGAAGCAGGCAACAACAGGTATTTTTTAAAGGCAGCGGGCCGCACTGCGATGGAACCATTTTCCATCCTGTACGTTCCGCAAGAGCCTCCAGAGATAAACCGCGGGAACACCGCCGGGCGGCCCATGCAAATCCATGTCCTCTATACGGCACAATTGAAGGATGCCGCGGGCGCCGCCGAGCAGATGATTATTCTTCCCGACCGAAGCACCGTCCGCCGCTGCCTTTCGGAAATTGTCCAGATCCATGGCGAGGCACTCCGCACGATGCTATTCGACTCCGAAGAAAACCTGCTTCCATCGGTACTCCTTTGCCTCGGAGACGAACAGATATCTATCGATCACGCATCGCCGCTCTCAGACGGTGATGAGCTGACATTGCTCAGTGCCATTAGCGGCGGATAATATTCTTTCCTTCAGGATGCAGCCATGCCTCAGGCACCACTGAACAACGAAGAGAAGGAAATCTATGCGTGGCAGATTCCGGTTTGCGATTTCGGCGAAGAGGGCCAGGAGCGACTCAAGGGAGCGAGCGTCCTCATTTCCCGCATTGGCGGTCTCGGCGGCGTCGTTGCGTACGAACTGGCCGCTGCGGGAATTGGCCATTTAATCCTCGCCCACGCAGGTGATATCAAACCGGGCGATCTCAACCGCCAACTCCTGATGACCCACGACGCCCTCGGCACACCGAGAATTGAATCGGCGAAAAAGCGGCTCTTGGAGCTCAACCCGCGTCTTCAGATTGACGCCGTTGCGCAAAACGTTGCCGAGGACAACGCCGCCGATCTGGTTTCCCGCGCCGACGTAGTGGTCGACTGCGCGCCACTCTTTGCAGAGCGCTATCTCTTAAACCGCCATGCCGTTGCCCAGGGCAAACATCTTATCGAATGTTCGATGTACGAGATGGAATTCAACATCACTTCCATTGAGCCCGGCACGACACCTTGCCTGAGGTGCCTCTTCCCGGATGAGCCTCCCACCTGGAAGAGAGAGTTTCCTGTCTTCGGCGCGGTCTCCGGTGCCGTCGGATGTCTTGGTGCTACTGAAGCGATCAAGATACTCGGTGGCTTTGGAAATCCCCTCTACGGACAGATGATTCGCGGCGATCTACGGAACATGCAATTCCAAAAGATTACCATTCATCGAGACCCGTCTTGCCGGGAATGCGGGCATCTTTTTCAATAATGCCAGCGGTGTACGAGAATCGCATGTATTGTGATCTGCCCGCACTTCTTCGATGCCGCGCCAGCGAACCGCACCACGGCGTGCCCCATCTCGACCCGCTTCTTTACTCAAGCTAGGCTATGGATAGCTTCGAGAACCAATTTTTCACCAATCACCCGCTGTTCCATGCGACTCTTTCCACAAAAATCAGGATCTACCAATTCCACGACGATCCTTTTGTATGGATCTCTGGTGGTGTTGTTTTTGCTGGTCCTAACGCTCTGGCGGAGCGGTTCGGATCAAAGAGCTCCCGTATCGGAAAACACCAAAGAACCCACCGCGAACGCTGATTCCGATCGGCCGCTCTTTGTCTATTGCGCGGCCGGCATGCGTAAACCGATTGAAGAGATTGTTGCCGCCTACGGGCGGGAATACGGAGTCCCGATCCACCTGCAATATGGCGGATCCAACACACTCCTTGGCCAGCTTGAGGTGAGCCGCACCGGAGATCTCTACCTTGCTGCCGATGAAAGTTATACCCGCCAAGCCCAGCAGAAGGGTTTGGTTCAGGAACGACTCCCCGCGGCAAAGATTCGCCCCGTGATCGTCGTTAAGAAGGGTAATCCAAAAGGCGTGCAGGGCATTGCTGATTTAGCCGCTGGCAAGGTGAGGTATGCCCTCGGAGATCCGGATGCCGCGGCCATCGGTAAAAAAACCCGCAGCCTCCTCTCGGCCTCGGGCGACTGGCTCGCTGTCAAAGAAAACGCCACCGTCATCAAGCCAACGGTCACCGATGCGGCCAATGCCGTGAAGATCGGCAGCGTCGACGCCGCCATCGTCTGGGATGCCACCGCTGCACAATATCCCGAATTGATCGCCATTCGCGACCCGGCCCTCGATCGCGGCGCCGCGATCATCGAGATCGCGGTCACCTCGTTTGCCAAGGACCCCACCGCTGCCCTCCATTTTGCCCGATTCGTTGCCGCGGCCGACAAAGGGCTGACATCGTTTGCCGGTTGTGGAATCGAAACGGTCGACGGCGACCGGTGGGCCTCGCAGCCGGAAATAACCCTTTTCGCAGGTTCGGTCAATCGCCGCGCGATTGAACCGGCAATTCGTGCGTTTGAAGGCCGCGAAGGGGTCACCGTCAACACGGTCTATAACGGCTGCGGCATCCTGACAGCCCAGATGAGAGGCATGTACCAATCCAGGCAGGATGATTTTCCGGATACCTATTTGGCCTGCGATGTCTACTATCTCGACACCGTAAAAGAATTATTCGAAAACCCGGTCAATATTTCCGACACCGACATTGTGCTCACCGTACAAAAAGGAAATCCCAAAAATATCCAAACGCTAAATGACCTCACGCGCGATGGTGTTCGGCTTGCCCTCGGTCAAGAGCAGCAGTGCACCATCGGGATACTCTCCCGCCGCCTGCTCGCAAGCCAGGGCCTTTACGAGAAGCTCGTGCAAAATGGGAATATCGTCACGGAAACTCCCACCTCTGCGCTGCTTGTCCCCAACGTCACCACAGGGGCTGCCGATGCAGCCCTCGCCTACTATTCGGACACCCTGGCCGAAAAAAATCGCCTCACCATCATCCCCATCGACTCCCCGCTCGCCAAGGCAATCCAGCCATTTAGCATCGCAAAGACCAGCCAGTACAAATACATGGGCCGCCGCCTTTTTGATGCGATTGCCGCCTCGCAGGACGATTTCATCGCGGCGGGATTCAACTGGCGACTCGGCGACCGGACGGGTCCGTTAAAACCTGAAGAGTCCGGCAATTAGGGCAACTGCCAATTCTAGCGGAGAGCATTCTGTTTTGTCTCATATCGATGTTACCCTTAGCGATCCACCTCGCCGCGCCGGAGCAAACCGGTTTTTCTTTTTTGCGCTAGGCACGATTGGCGGCACCTACGTGCTGCTGATCCTCATGCTTCTCGGGGCAGATGTCGTCTACCTCTTTAGCGGTCGCAGCAGCGAAGAGGTTGTTGTCGATTTTTCGGTAGATGCAAATCGAACCCGTATTCAAGGCGGCGAGAGTCCGTCCGATCGCTTTGCAAAGTATGGATTATCATTCGCCAGTGCCGCGGACGAACGTTCTCTGACATTTCTTGACAGTTCCGATCCTGGCGCGTTTGAAGCATTCGGCACACCACATGAAGATTTTGGCGGTACCGGTCGCGGCGCCGGTGGTCGACGGGGCGAGCAGACAGAGAACGACCGGCCACTCGGTAATGTACTGCTGCTTACTGAGGATAACGCACCGAGCGGTGGCACCATCACACTGAACTGGAAACAACCGGTCGAGTTGGATCGCCTCACCATCCTCAATGCCCGGCAGGGGGCATCGCTGCGGGCATTTTCTTCCGATGGAAAACTCGCCATCGAGAGAGAACTGGCAACAACCGGTCCATCGAGTGTGCTCTCTGTGCACCTCGGCATCAAGAATATTTCCCGGCTTGATGTCGCGTTGCCTGATGGCGGCGCACTTGCCGATGTCGCCTTTTTCTGGAACGGCCGACTCCTTGCCGACTGGGAGGCGGCACATCCGATCCTGGCCGCTGTTGCGTACAACCCGATCACCAATGCACTGGCAAAACCTGAAATCCAGCATTCCATCTACCTGAGTCTCGTCTCCTGCACCATCACCACCATCCTGTCCCTCTGGACGGCCGTCCCCTTAGGCTACCTTCTTTCCAGGCATCGTTTTTTCGGTCGCGATTTTATCGACGCGGTGCTCGACATACCGATCGTGCTTCCACCGCTCGTGGTGGGGCTGAGCCTCCTGATCCTGTTCCAGTTCTTCCCGGCGACACTCCGCGAGGCGGTCATCTACAAAGTTCCCGCCGTTATTCTCGCCCAATATGCTGTTGCCTGCGCGTTTGCTGTACGCACGATGCGCGCGACCTTTGACCAGATCGACTCCCGCCGGGAGATGGTCGCACTCACACTCGGCTGCAGCCGGGCGAGCGCATTTATGCACATCGTACTCCCCGAGTGCCGCCGCGGCATGCTCACCGCGGGCACCCTCGCCTGGGCGCGGGCGCTGGGCGAATTCGGCCCGCTCCTTATTTTTGCCGGAGCCACGAGAAACAAGACGGAGGTACTTTCGACGACCGTCTTTTTGGAACTAAGTGTTGGCGACCTGGGAGCGGCGGTTGCCGTTTCGATGATCATGGTCGTCTCTGCGATCATCGTCCTCGTTTTGGCAAGGCTATGGGGAACCCGTACCCTATCGATTTGAAATGCGTCTGGAGAATTGTTCTTGATTACAATCGATCGTGTTACCATCCGAGCGGGTGACTTCCATTTGGAAAATGCCTCTCTCTCGGTACCGACAGGCAGCTACGCGGTTCTGATGGGCAGAACCGGCTCGGGCAAAACATCGCTCCTAGAAGCGGTTGCCGGCCTCAAGGCGATTGTTTCAGGCCGCATCTTTTTAGGCGACCGCGATGTGACTGCGTGCACACCGGCAGAACGACATATCGGCTATGTACCACAGGACGGTGCTCTTTTTGAGCATATGAACGTTCGTGAACATCTGGCATTCGCGCTCAAGATACGCAAGGCGGCACCATCCCACATCGCCCACCGGGTTGAACACCTTGCAGGGATGCTGGAAATCGAACCGTTGCTTTCCCGCTCGATCCACGGACTCAGCGGCGGTGAAAAACAACGCGTCGCGCTTGGCAGGGCACTGTCGTTTTACCCGAAGATCCTACTTCTCGATGAACCCCTCAGCGCTCTCGACGAACCGACCCGCAGACAGATGCACACCCTTCTGAACCATGTGAAAGAGGAGACGGGGGTCACGACATTGCATGTAACGCACCAAATGTTTGATGTCGAACATCTTGCGGACTGTATCTTCAGGCTCGATGAGGGCAAAATCGTGCGCGATGCCCTACCCGGATAGATTGGCGCACGATCCCGCTTGGCGGGACTCGAAATGAACCGACCCGGGCGGCTATACTATTCCCTTTCCCGCCCCACATCAAAAACCTCATTGCCTTCTGGAGCATCCGGACATGAAACTATTTTCCACACTGCTCGTTGCGTCAATCCTTCCGCTTCTCTGCCAGGCACCCGTTCGTGGAGAGGTCAAGCTGCCCAACATTTTTGGGCCGCACATGGTTTTGCAGCAGCAGCAGCCAATCCGCGTGTTCGGCTCTGCCGATCCGGGCGAAAAGGTAACCGTATCTTTTGCGGGGAAAAAGGGCACGGCGACTGCCGGCACCGATCGGCGGTGGCAAGTCACGCTGCCCGCCATGCAGGCGAGCAACAAACCGCAGAACATGGCGATCGAGGGCAAAAACCGGATTCAACTCACAGACATCCTCATTGGCGAGGTCTGGATTTGCAGCGGACAATCCAATATGGAATGGTGGCTGCAAAACAGCGCTAACGCAAAAAAGGAAATCGCTGCTGCCGATTATCCCGAAATCCGGCTCTTCGATGTGACCGGCCACACCATGCACCGCGAAGCGCAGGCGAACACCACCGGGAGATGGAAGCTGTGCAAACCGGCGACGGCCCGCAGCTTCTCAGCGGTCGGATATTTCTTTGGCCGGGATCTTTATCAAAAAACCAACGTTCCCATCGGCCTGGTCGGCTCGAACTGGGGCGGCACCAAGATCGAACCCTGGACGACGGTCGATGGCTTTGCATCTGTCCCGGAACTGAAGCATTACAGCGATGGCCTCAAAAAGCTCGACCTCTCCACCCGGGAAGGCAAAGAACATCACCGGGAATATCTCGACCGGCTCACACAGTGGATCTCCAAGGCCCACGAGAAAGTAAACCGCAATGAGCCGACCGGCTCGCCGCCAACGCCACCGAGCCTGCACGACCTCGACGGTGCGACCGCCATCTACAATTCCATGGTCCACGGCCTGGCCCCCTACAGCCTTCGCGGGGCAATCTGGTATCAGGGAGAATCGAACGGCGATGAGGGCGAAAGCTATTACCACAAGATGCGAGCCCTCATCAACGGCTGGCGCAAGGCGTTCCAAAACCCAGAACTCGCATTCTATTTTGTACAACTCGCAAATTACCGCGAGGGCAACAAGCCCGAGGAGCGTTGGGCACCCCTTCGTGAGGCCCAACGTAAAACGCTCCGCGTCCCACATACCGGAATGGCGGTCACTACGGACATCGGCAATCCCGCCGATATCCATCCCCGCAACAAACAGGATGTCGGACGACGCCTGGCCCTCTGGGCCCTGCGCGACATCCACAAGCAAGACGTGACTCCGTCGGGCCCCCTCTTTCGCGAACTGAAGATTGAGGGCAATACAGCCCGCGTTCTATTCGACTATGCTCCCAATGGACTCATGGTCGGAAAAAAGAAGGGGTTGGCTCCCACCCGCGAAGTAAAAGATGGGAAGCTGAGCGATTTCCTCATCGCCGGCGCGGACAAAAAATGGCATCCGGCGAATGCAACGATCGACGGCAACGATGTTCTCCTCTCCTGCCCCAGCGTGCCAAAACCGATCGCCGTCCGGTACGCTTTTCGCCAGAACCCGCAAGGGGCAAACCTGTATAATACAGAAGGCCTTCCTGCTTCACCGTTCCGTTCTGATAGCTGGTAACAGGCTGTTTTCTCGCGGCAGCGAAGGCTAAGCTTGTGAGGCGAACCGCACTTAGGTTATGGTGTGAGTAGGTCAGAACCGCCTGATGGCGCTAAAGACCCCCTCCAAAGACACCCACCTCCCACTCCACGACAACTACAATAACAGGCCACTAGAACAACAGGACTCCGACGATGACGAAAAAGCCTTCTGCCACACGCCGTGACTTTCTCAAAAAATCGGCCGCCGCCTCAGCACTTGCTGCAAGTTCGGTACCCTATTTCAGCTGGAGCGAGCCTGTTTTTGCCAACAACTCTCCCAACGATCGGCCGAATATCGGTTGCATTGGAACCGGGAGCATGGGGTCGGGAGATGCGATCGACCATGGCCATTTCGGAAACATTGTGGCCGTCTGCGATGTTGATTCACGGCGTAGTGAAAAAGCCAAACACCACGACCGGATCGGCAAGGGCAAGGCCGTCGCCTACAAAGACTATCGCAAGGTACTCGACCGGGACGACATCGACACGGTAAGCATCGTCACACCGGACCATTGGCACATAAAAATTGCAGTCGAAGCGCTGCAGGCCGGGAAACATGTTTTTTGTCAGAAACCGCTTACGCTCACGCTCGAAGAGAACAAGATCATCCGCGATGCCTGCAAAAAACATGACGACCAGATATTCTTTGTCGGCACGCAACAGCGAAGCAGTCGTCGCCTCTTCATGCGTGCGGTAAATATGGTCCAGAAGGGCTTGCTCGGCGACATTCAAAAAGTGACCGTGGGCATTGATGGAAGCCCGACGGGAGGACCGTTTCCCCTAGCGGACGCTCCGAAGGAACTCGACTGGGAGATGTGGCTCGGTCAAGCTCCGCTCGTCGATTACCGCGAGAAACGATGCCACTACCAATTTCGATGGTGGTATGAGTATTCGGGCGGCAAATTTACCGACTGGGGCGCACATCATGTCGACATCGCCACCTGGGCCCTCCAGCAGGACCAGGAGGGAATGGGCCCCGTCGAAATTGACGGCACCGCCGCAGTGCATCCTGTCGACTACAAGGACGGCCATGCAACCGTCGATGATCATTACAACGCCTCCCACGACTTTTCGATTCCCTGCCGTTTCGCCAATGGCGTCGAGATGGTCGTCACGAGCAAACCGCCCAACGGCGTTCTGTTTGAGGGGACCAAAGGCCGCATGTTTGTCAATCGCGGCAAGATCGTCGGCAAGCCGATTGATGAAGATTGGGATGCGGGCCACTACGGACAGGATGATCTAACGCGACTCTACAAGGGCAAACCGCACGAATGGCACAAAGCCAATTTTTATCGTTCGATCCGGGACGGCGGATTGCCGGTCTCTGATGTTTTCAGCCACGTGCAGGCGATGAACACCTGCCATCTCTGCACGATCGCCGCTCGCCTGGGCCGAAAAATCCAATGGGATCCCGCAGCGGAGCAGATTGTTGGCGATGAGCTGGCTGCCTCGTTTGTCTCGCGGACTCCGCGGGCAGGTTATGAGATCCCGCGCGTCTGAGCTCCGATAACGATCGCTTCACGACAACCTCCCGCCAAGGGCTGGGGGTTGTCTTTTTGCGCAGAATCGACGCCTCCTTCTGCCACCTGGGGCTCTCGTGTACAACAGGTCGCATGTCAGAGACCCAGCACGAGCGGATACCTCCCGGCCAACAACTGCTTCGAGCAGGTCGCTGGCCTGCGGTCGGCGAATCGGCGCCCGCCGGGGACGATGGCGATTGGACGCTTTCTCTGCGCGGCCTGTTTCGCGAGCCCCGATCCATCACGCTTCGCGAATTATCGAGCCAGCCCCAGGTCGATTCCTCGATCGACATCCACTGCGTAACCCGCTGGAGCCGCCTCAATATTCCCTTTCGCGGCATTCCGCTCAATCAACTACTTGCCGATGAACATATTCTTCCGGAGGCCGCGTACGTTTCGTTCATTGCGAGAAGCGAGCGGGCCCATTCGAGCAGCGTTCCGCTGGCTGTAGCGCGAAAGAGCCTGCTCGCGCTCGAGGCGGAGGGCAAACCCCTTTCGCGTGAGCACGGTGGCCCGCTTCGCGTCGTTGTACCCGATAAATATTTTTACAAGAGCGTCAAATGGCTCGAGCAGATTGAACTTCTCCGTGAGGATCGCCTCGGTTACTGGGAGGCCGATGCCGGCTACCACAACGGGGCCGACCCCTGGCGGGAGGAGCGCTACGTTGCACCCGCCATCAGCAAACAGCAGGCGGTGCGCCTCATGGCAGAACGCGATTTTTCCCGCGAGGATCTAATGGGCATCGATGCGAGCGGCCGCGAGTTGAGAGGCTTGCGCGCTCGTGCTGCGCTCTTGCGAAATGCCAACTTCCAAAATGCGACCTTGTGCGACGCCGACTTTACCGGATCCAATCTGGCCAACGCCCACTTTCAGGGCGCCGATTTGCAACGGGCCGTGTTTGAAGACGCAGATCTGGAGGGCGCGAACCTAGCCGGCGCGGACCTTCGCGGCGCAGCGCTCACCGGAGCCTCGCTCTTCGGGGCAACATTTTTTGAAGAGGCGACCGACTCTGCCCCGGCTCGTGCCGCCCTGCTGGATGCATCGACGAAACTTGCGGCGGACCAGATTTCGCTTTTGGCTGACGACCAGGAGCAATACTTAAGACAGTTTATCACCGTTTCATGAGCGAATCCAAACACTTTCAATCGATGCAGCGGCTTTCGCCGCGGCGCAACACCTCAAACGCCGAGGATCTCGAGGGCCTTGTTGCCGAACAGCTCGATCATTTTTCGATCGATCCGGACAGCCCCTTCGGCAGTAGACTAGCGCAGCTCGCCGAGCGGATGTATGCCTCGAAGGGCGATGTCGATGCCCTTTGGCAACTCACCCTCTCTGAAATGGCGTCGCTTGAGGCCCCGCAGCGTATTGCGCGCTTCAACGCGCTCAAATTCCTGTCGTTCCAACTCGCAAAGATCCTGGACAATCTGCAAGGCCCCTTTCGCCGCAGCTATCAGTCGCTCAATTTCAGCCCCTCCACCAGCATGTCGAAGGGGCCTTATCCGATCTTTGACAACATCACCGCCATTTTTTCCGCCACGCCCGTCATCACACGGACCGCGACCTACATCTACGCCTGTGCCGAGTGGATCGAAGACGCCTTTGCCGGCAGGGAACTGATGCTAGAAATCTACTCCCGCCTGCTCAATCCCACCAGCATTTCACTTGCCAACCACATTGTCGACTTGGAAGCCGGTCATTTCGCAGGCGATTACCTCGCCTGGAACTTCAATAGCGGCATGGCGGCCATTGACGCCACGCTCTCGCACTTGCTCGGCCGGGATGATGTCCTGATTACCAGTCGGAATATTTATGGCGGTGCGCACCAACTGATCCACGACTGGTACGCCAAGGAGAGCAATCTGGCGATCGCCGTTGAGACGTTCGACGGTTACCACTGCGACGACTTTCAACGCTGCCTTGAGGAATGCCGCGAAAAATATGCCGAAAGGCTCGATGCGGGGCGACAGATCTACCTCTACCTGGAATCTCCCTGCAATCCCCACGGCTATGTCTTGGACGTTCCTACAATCTGTCGCGCCGCGCATGAGTCTGACGTGCGCGTCATGCTCGACGGAACGGTCGCCACCCCTTTTTTGAACAGGCCACTCACCCGCGATGCAAAAGAAGAACGGCCCGATTTCCTCATCCATAGCTACACCAAAGACCTTTCCGGAACGGGGAGCGTCATCGCCGGTTGCGTCATCGGTCGCAACGAGGACATGTTCCTCCCCAAAGGCCACGTGACCGCCGAGTCCCGCTGGGATGAGACCATGTTCTGGAACGTGTATTACGTCAAAGGCGCTTTTCTGAACGCCGATGCCGCCTTTGAGGTGATCCAGGGCATCCGCACGCTCGATGTTCGGATGATGCGCAAATGCATCAACACGGAAATTCTTGCTCACTTCCTCGACGCCCATCCCCAGATCAGCGTTCAGTGCAGTGCGCTCCCCGGGAGCGAGAACCACCAGTTATCAAAGCAGCAGCTTTTTCTCGCTCTGCCCGCGCCGCTCTTCACGATCGACCTGGGCAAGATCCCCAAAATCACGTTCCAGCGTTTTTTCGATTCTCTCTCACCGACCTTTGGGCATATGATCAGCCTCGGTCAGTCCAACACCATCGTCAGTTGCCCGTCACTGACCACCCACTCGGAACTCGACGGGGCGGCCCTGTCCGAAGCGGGGATGACGGCCACCACCATCCGCTTTTCGGTCGGCGACGAGGACCCGATCGACCTCATCCGGCATCTCACCGAGAGTGCCTGCCTTGCCATTGACCCGGATGTCGCCGGCTTTTCCGGGGGTTTCCCCGATACATCGACAACGCACGCGCTGATCCGCGAGTGCTACACCTCGGCGCACAAGCGATACATCGACTCGCGACTCGGTAGCGATGGCCCCTGATGCACGCCGCCGGTGCCGATCAATCCGGTGCCGATCAATCCGGTGTCAATCAATGGTGGCTCGCAATGGTGGCTCGCCCCGCCCATCGCGGCTGTCGACAGCTGCCTTAATTCATCTGGGGCATGCTGAAGCTGGTAAACGCCCCAGTAGATGCGCCAATAATCAGGTGCAGCACAACGATTGCCGTCCATATGTACATCACCTTCGAGAGATTCCACTTCCCGACATTAATCCAGCCGATGATGAATCCACCCAGGCCGAAACAGGGAATGATGGACAGGATTCCCAGCAACGGACTCTCTTCGTTTTTAAATGCGGCAAGGATCTCCTTGATCCAGCAGACCAACGCTCCAATGCTCGTAAGAATCAACAAAAACTGCATCGTCTCGACCTCCCTATCTAGAAAAGGCATCGGTTAAGAATTGCAACACTTTCGAACAATCCAGTTCGCGCTAGCTGGAATATACTCCACTGGCATTCGCGTGCAACCGCAAAACGGGGCATGAGGAGAATCAGCGGTTTCGCCGCCAGAAAACAACAGGCCACCAAACACTCAGATGTTTGGCCCGAGCCCCGGCGATCCAACGTAGAGCCTGTAGAGTTGGACCACAAACAGCACCAGCACTAGCCCGGTAAAGACGGTCATCAACTGCGTGATTTTCCATTTCCTGCAGTTTGCCCAGCCGATAAGATAGGCTGCAATTGGCGTAAGATAGACGCTCTCCCATCCAATGACAAATGCGCCGACCGCCGTGGGCAACGCACATAGGATTCCAAGCAGCGGATTCCCCTCGGGTCGCAACGCCACGACAATCACAACGACCGAGCAGAGCAGAATTCCGGCGAGGCAGACCAACTCAACCCACAACGAAATATCGAAATATGCAAATAACATTTGCCTGCAACCAAAAGAGAAGGGAATCGGAAAACCTCATTCTCCATCTCCCAGCCTAGCTGTCTCCATTATATATGGAGCAGGAGAATTGCAATCGATATTCTGCACTACATACTCCAGCTTACTCGTTTAGCGTTACTTACTCTCAATCTTATACAGTGCCTCCCCGGTACGGATCAATAATGCATCTTCTGTAATGGCAGGCGATGCGAAAATCTGGCCATCTAGCTTATTTTTTGCCAACGGAATAAATTCTTCCCCGGGTGCAATCACCGTCGTTTCACCCTCTTCGCTGAAAAAGAAGATCCCGTCCGCCGTTGCCAGCGGTGAGGCAGAATATTCTCCGTTGATCCGCTTTCGCCATATCGGCTCGGCACTCTCTGCGTCGAGACAGGTGAGGACCCCACTCCCTTCACTCACAAAATAGAGCCTGCCGTCGAGAAGTATGGGTGAGGCCTTCTGCGGGACACCTTTCCGATAGCGCCATTTAATTTCCGGTACTCCACCCGCTCGATCGGTTCGAAACGCCAGAAGTTCTGAATGCACATAGCTCGTGCAGATATAGACGGTCGCCTCATCCGCGACCGGGCGGGGAACAATCGAAAAACCGAGCACCTCATACGGAACTTTCCAGATTTCAGCGCCCGAATGCGGGTCGTATCCATAGAGCCAGTTGGCGGCCGGAGACACAATGACCTCACGTCCGTCGATTTTGATGATCAGCGGTGTGCCATACGCTTTCTTGAGTTGCGGATTCGAGTGCATCGATCCCGTGCGAAACGTCTTCCAGGCAAACTCGCCCGTCTTTTTATCGAGAGCAACAATATATTGCTGATCGCTGCCATCGCAATGAACAATCAGATAATCTCCCCAGATGACGGGCGAGCTGGCAGGTCCATTTTCGTGCATGACCTGGGTGTCTCGATTGGTCCATACTATTTCCTGGGTCTTCGTATCCAAACAGACGGTCCCGAACGTACCGAAGTGGCAATACAATTTGTCATCTTCAATCACCGGCGTGGGGCTGGCGTAACTATTCTGCACATGGACCCACTGCGGTTTGTCGACCCGTAGCAACTCAATATTATGCAGCAACTTTCCCGTGTCACTCGCGACACAAAGCGCATGCATCGTGGCAGAATCAGAGACAGTAATCGGCTCGCTGCCGGTATTATTGCGAGTCCGCACTTCCACTTCCTCTGGGGAACTGGGTACGTCAAATGCGGTCGTCAACCAGATTTCATTGCCGTCTACCACGGGCGAGGAGTACCCCAGACCCGGGAGGGGCGTCCGCCAGCGTATATTTTGAGTCTCACTCCAATGGAGCGGAATCTTTGCAGTCGCAGCGTGGCCCTGCCCGGTAGGCCCGCGAAATTGATTCCATTCGCCACCCTCCTCAGCGGCAGAGAGCCCCGTTACGATCGGTCCGGGTAGCCAAAGCCATCCGGCGAGAAACGCGAAAAACAGTGTTGCACATTTCATAAGTAGGTCCGCGTCCGCTCCTGAACAAATGGAAACCGCGCAAAGCACGCTAACCATCCGTTGACGTACCGCTGCGGCGCGTTAGGTTGTTGCTATTCGCAGCGGACGATATTACCGCTCCCAAGCAAAACGACTATTGTGGCGGGAAACCCCCAAATCCCGCAACCGCACCTTCGACCCCGCGCCGATGCTTTGACCGGTTACCTGCGAAACATCTCGATTACGATTCTTTGCTCGCTGCCGTGCCTACATGCTGCCTCTGGCAGCGATTCGGTGTCGCTCAACCGGCTCAGCAAGGCCGAGAAGCGGGCGGGCTGGCAGTTGCTCTTTGACGGGAGCACCACCGACGGTTGGCGGAATTTCCGCCAGAAGTCGCTCAGTGATCGCTGGCGGGTCGAGGACGGAACGCTAGTACGGGCACACGACGGGGCAGGGGATATTATTACCGATGACCAGTTCGAGAATTTCGAACTGACGCTGGAATACAAAATATCGCCCGGCGGCAATAGCGGGCTGATGTTTCACGTTACCGAGCAGGAGAGCGCGCCCTGGATGACTGGCCCGGAAATCCAAATTCTCGACAACGAACACGGACAAGATCCACAACTCACCGGATGGCTCTATGGCCTCTACCAGCCCAAGAAACCCAAATGGGTACTCCTCGAGGAACAAGCGTCCCGACTTCTCACACCCACCATCCCGGACAGTTCGCGGCCTGCTGGAGAATGGAACCGCATATATTTGCGCATCGGTCCCGAGCAGGGGGAGTTACTGCTCAACGGACTCCGATACTACAGCTTTAAAAAAGGCTCGCCCGACTGGAACAAGCGGGTCGCTGAGAGCAAGTTCGCCGCTTACCCGCACTTTGGCAACGCACGCCGAGGTCACATTGCCCTACAGGACCACGGCGACCGGGTTGCGTTCCGGAACATCAAAATTCGTCCCTTCCGTGACGAAGCCGATATCCACAATCCGATCGATGGAAGGATTGACGTTGACCGCATACCCGCATTCAGCCAACTCGAATTTGAGGATCTCGATGGAGAGACTGCGGAGGGGAAAGTCCAAAACGTCCGGCCGATCGCACTCTGTGGCGATACGCTCGGCAACCTCTTTGTGGCCACGCAGGGAGGGACAGTCCATCGCTTCAAAAACACCCCCGATGCCACGACTGCTCGCCTCGTCCTCGACTTGCGCACCATCGTAAGCGATCGCAAAAAAGCCAACGAGCAGGGCCTGCTTGGCCTCGCGCTGCACCCCGACTTTGCGAAAAACGGCCGTTTCTTTGTCTGCTATACGAGCACTGATGACGAACCATGCCGGACGATTGTTTCGCAATTTGAATTTCCACCCAACGGGCAGGCGCACCGAATCGACCCAAGTTCGCAGAAGGTGCTGCTCACAATTTCTCAACCGTTTTCGAACCACAATGGGGGCTCGCTTGCCTTCGGGCCGGATGGTTACCTGTATGTCGGCCTCGGGGACGGCGGCAGCCAGCGCGACCCACTCGGCAATGCCCAGAATCTCGGCACGCTTCTTGGCAGCATACTGCGATTGGATGTGGATCATAGCTCGAGCGAGAAACCCTACGCCATTCCCGCAGACAACCCGTTTGTCAATACTCCCGGAGCGCGCGGGGAAATTTTCGCCTACGGCCTTCGGAACGTGTGGCAGATTTCTTTTGACCGCGATACCGGCCAACTCTGGGCCGCAGATGTCGGCCAGGATCAATGGGAGGAAATTGACGTCATTCGCAGCGGCGGCAACTATGGCTGGAACCATCGCGAGGGTTTTGCGGCATTTGGAAATGCGACGGCGAGTGAGAACGCCAACTTTCTCGACCCCGTCTGGCAATATGACCGCCGCCTCGGCAGATCGATAACGGGAGGATTTGTCTACCGGGGCAGCAACATTCCCGAACTCTTCGGCTATTACCTCTACGCCGACTACGTTTTAGGCAGGATGTGGGCACTGAAGTACGACGCAAAAACGGGCCTGGTGATAAAGAACATGGGCATCGCCGATGGTGGCCTTCCGGTCCTGGCATTCGGCCAGGATGATGCGGGCGAAGCGTACTACATGATGGAAGGCACCGGTGGCGGCACGATCTTTCGCCTCACGCCGAAAAAGTAACAGCGATCTAGCACTAACGGCGGCGGCGACGCATCATCCCCAGTAACAAAAGTCCGAATCCCATACAACAATCGCCCCGCCCGCAAAGCGCGTAGAGCACTACCATCTTACAATTCCTCGCGTCGCGGGATATGGTTAAATACCCCTACAACCTTCGCCAAAGACAGCTACCGTGACAGGCCATACGCACGATCAATATCCCGGCATCTTTCTCTCGACAACCGATGCTGCGCTGCCAGAATGGTTTTCAAACGACTACCAGAAATACGCCAATTTTCACCCAATGCAACAAGGCGGAAAGGGTCTGCTGTTTGCTTGCGATGACTTGAATCTTGGACGCGCTGTTGCAATCAAAACACTCCCGGCAGGAGAGGAGACGTGTCCGCACGAAATTCGGCGACTGCTTCGCGAGGCACGGATTACCGCGCAGCTGGCGCATCCCAACACAATCCCTGTCTATGAAATTGGCAAGACATGTGAGGGACAGATCTATTTTGCGATGAAGAAAGTCCAGGGAGAGAACCTTTTTGAGGTGCTCATCCGGATTGCAAGGGGCGATGAGCAGACGAAAGAAAAGTATCCACTAGACCGCTTGCTCGATATTTTACAGCAGGTCTGTCACGCACTTTTTTATGCCCACAATCATGGAGTTATTCACCGGGATATCAAACCGGAAAATATCCTTGTGGGGATCTTTGGGGAGGTCTATCTCATGGACTGGGGGGTCGCCAAAGTTTGGGGCATGCCGAACGATGAGGGTGACGATCTACAACCCGATGCAGAAACTCCTGCCCACATCACGCTTGCGGGGAGGCGGCCCGGCACCCCGCTCTACATGTCCCCCGAACAGGTTCGGGGCAATCCTCCCGTAGATGAACGGAGTGATATTTTCTCGATCGGGGTTCTCCTCTACGAAATCCTCGCCCAGCGGGAACCGTTTCGGGGGCCGACCCTGAAAGAGACGTTTGCCAACATCCTCAACACCATGCCCGAGCCACCGAGCCAGATCTGCCCCGAGCGTTGCATCGCAAAAGAACTCGACGCGATCTGCATGAAGGCGATTGCAAAACGGCCCCAGGATCGCTTTAGCAATGTGCAGCAAATCATCGATGAAATCGAGCGTTTTCGTTGCTGTGCACCTAGCGAAGGGGGAGACCCCCCCAAGTAACAACTGCACAAAGAGGCAACAGATTTTGCCCATTTTCTGCGCACTCTTTCCCCCACTTTGGACAAAAACGACGTCAATTTTCGTCGCCACCAATTGCATTTGGTCGCCAATTTCCTAAGATTTCATGAACTGCTGGGCCTTCAGCGGCTTTTTGGCACATCCCTTGCGGTTAACGAGTGAGAGCGAAGCGCCGATGCTGAGCCCCTTGGTGGCCTTCGGCCTGAGATGCTCACCCCCTCGCCACTATTTTGGGTGTCCGAAAATAGGCGACACGCTGCTGGCCGAGGTTTTGAGCCGAGGTGCTTCTGAAATTTGGCGAAAAAAAGGGACGACGCAAAGACCCTTTATTTGGATAACGAAACAAAATTCTTTCTACTTTAGAAGTGAGGCAGATACATGATTGATAAGAGCAAATTGGAGTACATCTGGTTGGATGGCTACAAGCCGACGCAAAGCCTTCGATCCAAAACCAAAGTTCAAAATAATTTTGGCGGTACCCTTGAGGAGTGTCCCATTTGGTCCTTCGACGGCAGTAGCACCGAACAGGCCACAGGCGACGATTCAGACTGCATTCTCAAGCCGGTTGCGATTTTTCCCGACCCTTGCCGCAATAACGGTTATCTCGTGATGACCGAAGTGCTCAACGATGACCGCACACCGCACGAGTCGAATGGCCGGGCATTGATCGATGACGACGATGACGATTTCTGGTTCGGATACGAGCAGGAATATTTCCTCTGGGATACCACCAACAACAACCCACCCGGTTTTCCCGCCGGTGGTTTTCCGGGCCCACAGGGTCCCTATTACTGCTCCGTCGGCGCTGCCAATGCCCATGGGCGTGCGTGCGTCGAGAACCATTTGGATGCATGCCTCGAAGCGGGGCTCAATGTCGAAGGCATTAATGCCGAAGTCGCCGCAGGCCAATGGGAATTCCAGCTTTTCGCCAAGGGCGCCAAGCGGGCAGGCGATGAAACATGGATCGCTCGCTATCTTCTAGAACGCGCGGGCGAAGCGTATGGATATTCCATCAAATGGCATCCAAAACCGTTCGGCAGCCTCGACTGGAATGGCTCCGGCATGCACGCCAACTTTTCCAACGGCGTGATGCGAGAGAGTGGCGACAAGGAAATATTTACAAAAATCTGCGAAGGCTTTGGAAAAGTTATCCCCCGGCACATCGACGTGTACGGAGCCGACAACGATCAACGGCTCACCGGAGATCACGAAACTCAGGCGATTGATGAATTTAGCTTTGCCATTTCCGATCGCGGCGCGTCGATTCGTATTCCAGTAGGAACGATCGATGACGGATGGAAGGGCCGTCTTGAGGATCGCCGACCGGCATCCAATGCCGATCCCTACAAAGTGGCCGCAGCAATCATCAAGACGGTAAAAGAGGCACTCCCGCAGCCGGTAGCCTAACGCTGCGAGTACTCCGCCGCATTTGATAAAAGGGAAACCAAAACCCCCCGGGCCGCATCGCCCGGGGGTTTTTTATCGCCTCTCTACGATACCCAACCGCCTAAATGCCCAAAAACGGGCACTCTTTTCGCTCCTAGCGCAAAACATCGGGATTTCGGCCTCTTTCGGGTGCGAAATTCAAACTTGATTATTTGCAAAAAACCAGCGATCTTAGAGCTTAGAATCTGTCATTGAGGAATTGCGTGTGATAGACCATGTAGCCATTTCCGACCTTTCCACCCGGCATGGATTTGTGACCGATCTGTTTTCGGACACCAAGGCCACGGAACATTTTCTAAGCGACGCTCAGATTGCGTCTTTTCGCGAAAACGGGTTCGTTGGACCCATTTCACTTTTGAGCCCTCCTCAAATAGATGCCTTGCTGGAGGAGCTAGACGGTTTTTGTGATCCTGAGCATCCCGGTTGCGAACTGTGGTATGAGTACCACCGCAACGAATCGAATGATCCGGACAATATTCTTTTTCATGCCTTAGGGGCCTGGCGGATCGGCCCCGCCTTTCACGACGCGCTCTGGAATCCGAGATTCACCCGACCTGCCAGTCAACTTCTCGGTGGAGCCGTTCGCTTCTGGCACGACCAGATCTTTAGCAAACCTGCCCGCCACGGCGGTCCGATCGCCTGGCATCAGGATTATTCGTACTGGACCCGCACTGCACCGATGAATCACCTAACGTGCTGGATTGCGCTGGACGATGCCACGGAGGAAAATGGTTGCATCCAATACATTCCCGAGAGCCACCACTGGGATCTGTTACCGATGGCCGATCTAGCCGGTGATCTCGATTCGATTCGCGAATTGCTTACCGACGAGCAAAAGGACCGCCTCGCCAAACCGGTACCGCTCGAAGCAAAAGCTGGCCAGGCCTCGTTCCATCACCCCATGTTACTCCACGGATCGAGCGCGAATCGATCGAACCGGCCCAGGCGGGCAATGGTCATTAATGTGATCCTCGACGGTGTTTGTTCTCTCTCCGATGAACCACTTCTGGCCCGAACCGAGCCGATCCCCAGTGGCAGTCCACTAGAGGGGCAGTTTTTTCCGCTCCTTTTCGATCCCGCCAACACCACAACCCCGGGTAGCAATGCTTAAGTGTTTTGACAGATTCTTGAAATATCCCATTTTTTCGAAATATTCCGTCTTTCAATATTGGACCTCGAGGTCTATAATACCGATATCCCACCTAGAGGCCTACCCTCAAAGATTTTGCTGCCCAGGAGATGAAAGCATGTCCCCTGTTTCATCTAAACGCTGCTTCCTGTTTCTGCTGCCAATTCTCTTTTTTTGTGTCGCTCCATTTTGCTTCAATGGACCCAACATCGCATGGGCCCAACTGGAGTTTGAGCGGGCTCCGATCGACTACACGGACGTGGAGGTTCACGATCCGATCGCGGAACTTCAGCGGCAATTGGATTCCGGAGAGGCAAAGCTAACGTTTAACGAAGAGCACGGCTATCTCGATGCACTCCTTGATTACTTCAACATCGATCCGGACTCGCAGGTCCTGGTCTACAGCAAAACCAGTTTCCAACTCCGGCGCATCATGCCCCATCGGCCCCGTGCATTGTATTTCAACGAAGACCTCTACCTCGGCTGGTGCCAGAGGGGTGATGTGGTGGAGGTGATGGCAGTCGACCCCGTATCCGGCCCGATCTTTTACTCCCTCGAGCAGCAGAACGATACCCCACCCCAATTCGTCCGTGATCTGGGCCAATGCCTGACGTGCCACGCATCCTCACGGACCCAGGGTGTCCCCGGGCCGCTCGTTCGATCTGTTTTTGTCGACGCGAGTGGCCAGCCACTGCTCGGCTCAGGCACCTTTACTACCTCCCACCAGAGTCCGTTTGATGAGCGTTGGGGCGGATGGTATGTCACCGGCAACCACGGCAAAATGCGCCACATGGGCAACGAAATTGTCCTCGACGCCAAGAGCAACGCAGAACTGGATCGGGAAAATGGCGCAAACGTACTGAGCCTCGAATCGCGGATCAACATCCGCCCCTATATATCAAAGGGCAGCGATATCGTCGCTCTCATGGTCCTTGAGCACCAGTCGCAGACGCAAAATTATTTAACGCGAGCGAATTTTGAAACCCAAATGGCCGAGTATTACGATGAGATCATAAACAAAGCCCTCGATCGCCCGGAGGGGTCTACCAGCGAATCAACGGAACGAAGAATCGCTTGGGTGGGCGACAATCTTGTGAAAAGCCTGCTCTTTGCGAAGGAATTTCAACTCGAGAATCCTATCTCCGGTTCTTCGCCCTACGCCAAAAACTTCCAGGCAGCCGGGCGACGCGACTCGCAAGGTCGGTCCCTGCGCGATTTTGATCTTAAAAAACGGATGTTTCGATATCCATGCAGTTACATGATCTACAGCCCATGCTTTGACTCGCTTCCAGTCTCGGTCAAAACGTACGTCACCGATCGCCTCTGGGACATCCTGCACGGCGACGACGACCCGCTCTATGCGCACTTATCGGCATCTGATCGCACTGCGATCCTGGAAATTCTCAACGAGACGAAACCGGACCTCTTCGCTAAAAAACAACAGTAGCGGCCAACCGCAGCAAACAGCTGCAGTAAATAGCAGCAGTGGTCCGCGGCTGCACGCAACCTTTGCTTATAGATAGGGCAACTCCCCTTTGGCCGCACCAAAGAGCGCTACGAGCACCTCGGCCAGCTTTGCGCTCACCGCTTCAAAATATTCTTTCCCCTTCTCAGCGGTTGCCCCTCGGGGATCTCCGCAACCGGTATCGGGATGCACGTCCGACCAGGGCCTGGGGGTCCAGACGCCCGGTTGCTGCAAAGAGTCAATCTCGAAAGCGTTCCGAACACCCGGCCCCGCCTGATCGAGCTCCACCAACTCGGGCGCAAGGTGCAGCATGATGCTCGTCTCCGATTCGTCCGCATGGTCTCCCGGAACATCAAAGAGCGATTCGGGGATTTGCGGGACCATTTCGTAAAAGTTGGCAAGAACTATCAGAATGTCAAACTCACTCTGAAGATCGCGAATCAGCGGCTTGAACTGATTGCCACCATGCGCGTTGAGGAGGACCAACCGATCGATTCCCTGCCGGACGAGCGACCGCACGACATCGCGAAGCACGGCATGCGCGGTCAACGTCGAGAAACTAATAGTGCAGACCTGATCGAGTTGCTGCTCGTCGCTACCGAAGGGAACTGTCGGGAGAACAATGACGCGGGCCTGCTGCTCATCGGCAAGTTCTGCCGCCCGCTCCGCTAGGCATGTTGCCTCCAGGACATCGGTGCCATAGGGGAGGTGCCGGTTATGGGCCTCGGTAGCACCCCACGGCAATACCGCAACGCAGGGGGGCCTTTCGAGCAACTGGCGATGGTTCGCCTCGGACAATAGGTAGCGGCGAGGGGGCATGGCAATGAGTCTCCGGTTATTTATCTTGTCACAAAATCCAACAAGTTCGCTCCAAATGTTCGCATCAATAGCCGAGGGGATGCTTCCTTAATCGACGGCGGTCGTATCGGGCACCTGGCGGACTATTTCTGGTTTCCAGCCCTCCTGGATATTTCGAATGGCAGAAGCGCGGGAGCAACCAGCATCGCCACCAAAGCAAAGATCCGAACCATCTGTCAACTCCTCATCATAAACATTATCTAACGCGACCGAATGCAAACAGGCTCCCCAAGACGCGGCGGCCATAACCTTTGCGTTTGCCCGCGTCGATCAATACTGCTGCAAGAATGAGAACACCCATCACAACACCCTGCGTATAACTCTCAATATTCATCAGATTCATGCCATTGCGGATCACAGCAATCGTAAGGGCCCCGATAAGCGTACCGAATATTTTGCCCTCGCCACCGGCAAGGCTCGTCCCGCCCACCACAACTGCAGTAATCACGTACAGTTCATACATGTTGCCATAGAGAGGCGAGCCGCTTCCAAGCCGCGAGGCCTCCATCACACCCCCGACACCCGCGAGGGCACCGGAGAGGACATAGACCAGTAACAATACGGCAAACACCGGCACCCCGGAGAGACGGGCCGCCTCCCGATTGCCGCCTACCGCATAGACCCACCGACCGAACGTCGTACGGGTCATTACGAAATGCGCGATCAGATAGAGCACGACCATCACCACCACTTCGTTGGGAACACCGAGAGAATTCCCTGTTGCCAGCCAGGAAAAATCTTCCGGCACCTGATAAATCGACTGACCGCGCGAAAGAATCTGGGCCAAGCCGCGGGCAATCGACATCGTTGCAAGGGTGACGATAAATGGCGGCATGCCAAACGCCGTCACCATCACTCCGGACAGCAGTCCCACCAGTCCGCAGAGGGCGACCGCCGCGGCCGCACCGGCGAGCATGCCGCCCGGCCCCGCGCTTGCGCCTCCGAAACAATCCCGGATCACGAGCGCGGCGCTCACGGCCGAGAGCGCGACGAGACTTCCGACCGAGAGGTCGATCCCAGCGGTGATGATCACCAGCGTCATCCCGATGGCAATAATTGCAAACACGGCCGATTGCCCGGCAACATTTTTCAAATTGCCCGCTTTGAGAAAATCGGGAAAGAGGTAGCTTTTCGGCTTTATGACCGCGACGCGGGAGAATGCCGGATATTTGTCAGCCGCACCGCTCACCACCGACCATTTCGAAATCGTCTCGGTACATGCAATTGCCGAGAGAGGCGCTTCTGCGACAGCCAATGCTTCCAGGTTCTCTCGGACCTGCGAGGGGTTGCTGCCGGTCGATTCGAGGACCGTCACGCCGGATGCCTCCAGACGACGTGCAAGTGCGTTGGCAAAGGCGATATCCTCGCGCGACTTGCCGGCCACAATCAGCACAGACGCCTTTGTCCCCTGTTGGGCAATAATCTCATTCGCCACCTCCTCCGCCGCCTCACTTCCGGACGGATGCTGCGCATCGATGGTCATCAGGCTAAAGAAAAGGCAGAGGAGCAGCAGCACAAAAAACATGCTGTAATCGGCGGCAAATCGCGAAAGCGTCTGTTTCATGGTGCCACAGCTCCTGTCTCTTCGCGAAACGCCAACTGCATGATCTCTTCTTCCGATGCGTTTTCAACATCTGCAAGGGTACCGACTATGCCCCCGCCGCGCATCACCAACACGCGGTTGGCGATCCCGAGCACTTCGGGAAGCTCTGAGGAGATCATGATAATCACCTTACCCGCCTTCGCGAGGGCGCACATCAATTCATATATCTGATAGCGGGCACCCACATCAATGCCTCGGGTCGGCTCGTCAAAAATAATCACTTCACAGTGCCGCTCGAGCCACTTGGCGAGAATCAACTTTTGCTGGTTTCCTCCCGAGAGTTGCCTCGCGGGCCGCTCACTCCCTCCGGCGGGGAGCCGGAGCTGCGCGATATGCGAAGCGAGTGCCGATTTCTCTGCCGAACGGCGGATGATTCCCCATCGGCTCCAGGCAGAAAGATTGGGGAGGCCGAAATTCTCGCGCATGCTGTGGCCGAGCACCAGCCCCTCGGCTTTACGATCCTCGGTGAGCAGACAGATTCCATTTTCAATCGCGCCGCGCGGAGAACGATGAGAAAGCATTTTTCCATCGAGCTCGATCGTTCCCGAATCGCGCATGTCCGCTCCGAAAATCAGCCGCGCCATTTCAGTTCGACCCGAACCGACGAGCCCGGTCACCGCAAGCACCTCACCGGCAGCGACCTCGAAATTCACATCCTGTACCGCATCGCCGCGATTCAAATTGCAAATCTTGAGGCGGACATCGCCAATCCTGGTATTGCGCGGTGGAAATTCATTTTCGAGCGTCCGTCCGACCATCGCCTCGATCAATGCTGTCCGCGTAATATCCGAGACTCGATAATCACCGACATTCTCTCCATCGCGGAGTACCGTCACCCGGTCTGCGATCTGAAAGATCTCCTCCAGCCGATGGCTGATATAAATAATCCCCATTCCGGCTCGCTGCAGATCTCGAATCACTGTAAAGAGCTGCTCAACTTCACGGACAGAAAGGGCTGCGGTCGGCTCATCCATCACCACGATGCGTGCCTGCTCGCGGAGTGCACCGGCAATCTCAACCACCTGGTTTTCCGCAACCGATAGGTCCCGACAGGGTGTTTCGGGATCGATGTCTGAGCCGAGCATTGCGAGCAGTTTCCGCGTCTGCTCCACTTCTTCTCCGCGCCGCACCCATCCCCGCCGGGAGAGAAAAATATTTTCGCGGGCCGAGAGTGTCGGTACGAGGCTCAGTTCCTGATGGATCGTGGCGATCCCCGCCGCGGACGCTTCTGCCGGGCTGGAAAACGTCATCGCCGCGCCATCGACCTCGATGCTTCCGCCATCGGCGAGCACGGCGCCGCCGAGGACTTTCATGAGCGTGCTTTTACCTGCTCCGTTTTCACCGAGTAGTCCGAGAACCTCACCGGGGCGAAGGGAAAGATTAGCCCCGGAAAGTGCCTGCACCCCGGGATAGGACTTGTCGATGCCGGTCATCGACAACAGCAACGCAGAAGCGTTTTCTCCAGCTGTGGCGTCCATAACCTATTGCTCCGAAAAAGCGAATCGGCGAGAAAAACCGGCGGCGAGAATCTTCGTCGCGGTCAAGGGCCAAACACATCCTCCAGTGCCGCACGCATCACATCGGCGCGGGGATTGAATCCGGTCCAATATTCAACACCGATCACCCCCTCTCCGACAAGCATCTTGAGCCCATCGATCACCTCGTAGCCTCGACTAGAGCCTGCGTGGGATTCTCTGCGATCGGCTGGGCGAACGCGGCCGTCAGTTCCTGTTTGAAATGGAGCGTTTTGGCCATCATTGGTCCATGCATTTCGGGCGGACGGTTTCAGCGGAGAATTCAATCATCGAGTTCCGAATCCGCCTTTCCATCAGCCTGACGGTAGAGCGCGGTCGGGATCAACACCTCCGCCGGCAGTTGCTCGCCATCAAAATGCCGCAAGATCATCCGAACGGTCTCGGCCGCCATGCGATCGGGAAACTGGATCGGATCGGCATAAATCTTTCCGTCGCGGATAGCCTTTTTCCCTTCGGGCTGCCCATCGAAACCGATGATCGCCACCTGCTGCTCCTTGCCGTCTTCTTTGAGGGCCGCATACGCACCGAGGGCGGATGGGTCGTTGATGGCAAAGATTCCGACAATCTCGGGATGCGCCTGCAAAATATCTTTAGTTGCACGGTGTCCGGTTGGCCGGTTTCCACCGCTGGGAAGCTCGCTCACGATACGTATTGTATTCTCTGCCGTTTTGTTGTGGTCATCGAGAACCTTCTTAAAACCTTCCACGCGGCGCAGGCACGACTCGGTAACTTTGTGGTCGAGTACTGCAATGTCTCCGCCGGCTCCATCGAGCGCTTCGATCATCGCGTGCGCTGCCTGCTCGCCGCCGGTTAAATTATCGGTTGCAACGTGCGAGACGACCTGGCAGTCATCGGCGAGACAGGCGTTATCGACCGTGAACACCGGAATACCTGCCGCGCTCGCTTCGCTGATTGCCGGACCGATCGCCCGCGAATCGTACGGCGCAAGCACGATAGCCGCGACACCATTGACGATAAAGTCTTTGACCTGATCGGTCTGTTTGGCCGCATCTTCATCCGCCCCGAGGACGACGACATCGTACCCCGCCTTGCCCCCTTCGATTTCAATCGTATCGCCAATCACCTTGAAAAACGGGTTGGTGAGCGTCATCAGCGAAACGCCAATCGTTCCTTTCGAATCTTTTCCGGTCTCGGCCTCCTCGGTGCGGTCCGATTGCCGGGAACAGCTCGCCGAAGCACAGAGCAGCATCACAAGCCCGCATCGCAATAGATGTGTCATCACTATTCCCTCGCAATCTTTGTGCATTTCCACCGCGAACTACGCTGCGCGGCTCTCTTCGGCCGCGAGCATTATGCCAGATCGGCGCGAGCGAAGCGACAGCCCAAGCGATCTCTACCGGCCTGCATTTCGGATGGCCGCAGCGTGGGACGCCCCTTTTTTAGAGTGGCTTCAGCTGCAAGTTCCGCCACGCGACCTCATACGGCCCGGTGCCCCGACCGATCCCATGTACCTGCAGGCCGATAAAACCTTCACCGTGAGTCGTAAACGCCTGCTCGTCGGTAAAGTCCTCGATCGGCTCCCCGTTAATCCATGTTTGGATCCGCGGGCCGCGGGCAACCACGCGATAGTGATTCCACCCGTCATCTTTGAATGCCGTATGCGGCTTGCGGTGATCCTCGGGCGAGAGCCATCCGCGTCCGGTCGCCTCGCCGTAGACATACCCTCCCAAGCCACCGGCGGCAGAGGATGCGATTTCGACCTGTGGCCCATAGACCCGCTTCTCGGCATTGTCCTTCTCTTTGGATCGAATCTGCACACCGGAGTTCAATCGCGGATCGCACTTCACATCGAAGCTGAGTTCAAAATCTCCATACGGCTTTGTGGTGCAGAGAAACGAGTTCGGGCTACCCTCCGACGTCTTTCCGACGATGGTGCCATTTTCGACGCGGTAGGTGGCGGTACCATTTTTCTGGACCCAGCCGGCGAGTGTTTTTCCGTCAAACAGCGGCTTGCTTTCTTTATCGGCCGCCCCCGTACTTCCTCCGAGGCATACCAGCATACCCAACGTGAGAACCATCACCGCAATACGCGTGTTGTACATCGATACCATCCTTATAAGACGTGTTAAGAGAAGAGGCCGCTTTCCGGACAATCTACGGCTTCCAGTTTCGCAACTGCATATGCACATCCGCAACGTCGTGCATGTACACATCGTCCAGTTTTTCCGCCGCCGCTTGACGCATATGTTTTTCCGCATTCGCCGCGTCACCGGCGACTTCGTAGTATAGCCCCAAATAGAGGTGGGCGTACATTGCCGAGAGCGGCGTCTTGGCGGTATCGGCGGCAGCGAGCACCCGTTCGGGCGCACCATCGCCAGAAAACAGGGCATAGAGTTCGGCCATCGGCACCCGAGAATCCCGCTTGGTATCGATCTGAATCATTTTTTGTCGCGCAACATCCATTCCATCGGCCCGCGCAACGCAGAGGAAATGCCAGAGGGCATTTTCAACATCATGGGGGTTGACCGTTTTGTGAACTTCAAACTGTCTCTTTCCCTCCTGGAACTGCCCCGAATAATATTGGCAAATCCCCCGCTGCCAGAGATACGGTTCGATCCGGGGATCTTTGGCAATCGCCTCGGCAAATGCCTCAAGCGAACCCGTAAGGTTCGCTTCCCAAAATCGCGCAATGCCCCGCTGCACACAACTATTGGCATCGTCGGTAATCGTGGCCATAGCAAAGAGACTCAATGTACAGACAGAAAACAAAGTGTTCATCACGAACAGATTAACGCTTCGCAGCAACGACGGTCAACGGACGCTCGCGGGCAAAGCGATGCTGAACTCTAATCCGTATGCGAAGAATTCGCATTAAAATAGAGACGCAAATTAGGATGCGGGGTATAGAGACGAAACGCATCCCCATCGTGCACGAGTTGGCCACTGGAGTAGTCGCCGGTGAGAATAGGATTTTGTCCGTATTTTTCCCAGTGGATCAGATCATCAGAGACCGCCAGGCACATCCGCCAATCGCCGCGCCATTTGGGATCGGCATTGGCATGGTAGAGGGCGTAATAGCGGCCATCGATTTTAATCACCTGATTGAGCGCGATCGCATATTTGTCATAGGCGTTCGGCCCGAGGCGCAAAACCGGTTCGTCCTGCACATTAGTCCAGATCTTTTTGTCGCGGCTTTTGGCCAGCCAGACGCCCCGATCCCCACGTTCGTAAAACAGGTACCAGACGCCATCCTCCACAAAAAGTGTCGGGGTGCCGTAGGGACCGGGCGAGATCGGTGTGCCGTCGGCGTTGCGGACATCGAGTTTCTGATAGTCCTTCCAGTGCACTCCATCCTTCGAGGTGAGCATATGCGCAACATCGCCGCGGCCCTCGGCGACCATCGTATAGACTCCATCGTGTTTGAGCACATGCATGTCCTCAACCCACTTGTCTGCAAGCAGGGGCCTGTCGCTATGGCGGGTCCATGTAATCCCGTCGTCGCTGGTGGCATAGCCGAGCAAATGCAGATCGCTCCGCCCAAGGTTGTACCCGGTGTACCAGAAGTGCCAGGTATCGCCGTCTCGCAAAATAAAGCCGCGCTCTCGAATCTTGCGATCCCAGCTCTCCCCACCCGTTCCCTTAAAGAGAGGGTTCTGCTCGCTCGCTCGCCATCGCACCAGGGCAGGGGGGAAGGGCTCGCCGGCACTCGCCGCAACGGCAACAAAGAGGAGCAGGTAAAGGATGGACAATTTTGCTTTTGACATCATGGTTTGAAGCGGTGAGGCGTGACAATGTTTTTGGTTTTTGCGGAGCGATTATAGCACGGCCTGCTCTTTGGCGGCCGCACGAGCGTTCTTTCGGCCAAATCCGATCTTTACGGTTGCCGGTAGGCGGGAATATTGAACCGCTCTGGTGATTTTACTACAGCACGGATGCAAAACCCATTGCAACAAGGACTTAAATAGGTCATCATGGCTCGACTGGTACTTGGGGAGGTGCCGCACCCCACTCGGTGATGCGGCGGCACGACATGCGACCGAGCAAGGGAAGCTTATGGCGAAAGTACCCTTTTGGTTTCGATCACTCATCCGCCCGGGCCGCCTTCGTCGCAGCGCGCCGCGCGGAGCGAGCAACGTGTCAGCCGGCAGAGGCAGCGTGCGGCCTCTTAGCGCCGAAACTCTCGAACAGCGCCATCTACTCAGTGGCGTCACGCTCATCACCCACGGCCATACCGGCGATACCGCCGAAGGTGGTTGGATTCGTGAAATGGGCGCCGCAATGATGCAACGGGCAGCGGACGCAACACCCGCAACGCCCGCCTACACGGAAATCCAACTCACCGTTGGCAGTTCCGATGGACTCACGCTTGAGGTAACGACCGCCGAAGTCCTTTCAGGCAGTACGACCGCTCTCGATGATCTCACACACAGTGGCGAGATCGTTGTCTACCTCGATTGGAACGCCGCCCAGTCTCTTATCTCTGCCGCCGATCCCTACAACACCGTCTTTGTCTCCGCGGCAGTGGTCCCCTACTTAACCGGCGAGGAGTCGATCACCGGACTCGACACCCCACTCACAGAGCAACCGATGCACCTGCTCGGCCATAGCCGTGGTGGCTCACTTGTCGGTGTACTTGCGGAAGACCTGGGCAGCGAAGGTGTTTTTGTCGATCAGGTCTCGTACTTCGACCCGCACCCGCTCGAACCGGGTGATTATCCGGTCTGGGAGAGCACCGTCCCGCAAAATGTCCTGTTCGCCGATTCAATCTGGCGAACCGATGGCATCTTCGGCGAAATTGGCGATTTCGACGGTGCACATATCGCAGGCTCCTACGACGGAGAGCTTTCGGAAGAACTGCTTGGCGGAAACGAAGTCCTTACCAATGTCGGCTACTTCCATGAACATCTAGATGTGCACCTCTGGTACCACGGCACAATCCCGAGTTCGGAAACCCCGGTCCCCAACGATGGCACCGTGGATGTTCCGCTTGAGTGGTACGGAGGCACTGAGCCGGAGCGACTCGACTCCGGTTTCGCCTTTAGCCGGATTGCCGGTGGCGAGCGACCGGCGGAAGGTTTGCTCGATGTCGACGACTGGTCGGCAAACCGGGCCGCAATTGATTTCTCAAACGCAACGTGGCCCAGCCTTTTTAATCTCGCAAACAGTGGTGGTAGTTTTGAAGTCGGCGAATCTATTCCGATCGATTTTGACTATCACGACAACGACAGCGACGGCGTGGCCAGTTTCTTTTTGGACACCGACCAGAACCCTTATAACACGGGCGCGATCCAGATTGGCGGAGGCACGCTACTCACAACGGGAGGGGCAACTGGCAGTGGCACAGAGTCTCTCAATACGGCAGCCGCATCGGCAGGCACCTATTTTCTCTCCGGAAGGATGCAAGATGCCGCGGGCCGTACCCGCTATGCCTATGCCCCGACCGCAATCGAGCTGAC
>JASMGX010000060.1 GCA_030751095.1 Pirellulales bacterium
TAGCTATCTCGTCCGCCATCTGGTTCCACTGTGCCCCCATTTTCCGAACCACTGCACCTTTCACCTTCGCCAGGTCCCGGGTCTCCGTTCGATCCTGCTTGAGATTATACAAACTCCACTCGGACTGATCGTTGGCCTGCACGAGTTTCCAGTCTCCCATGCGAATCGCCTTGTTACCCTCGTGCAACCACCACAAGAAGTCACGACCCAGGTTTTGATCTCGCTCCCACAGCGAGACCAGGCTCCGCCCCGGAAATCCTGGGTGTCCGGACACCGCTCGCGCGGCGTCGCTCTCTTGCCGAGTCACCTCGAGCAAGGTCGGCACCATATCAATCACATGACCGGGTGTCCGTCGCAGTTCGCCTACTGCCTTAATTCCATCCGGCCAGCGAACCAGCAAGGGGGTCGCGATACCACCCTCATGGACCCAGGTTTTATGACGCCGAAAGGGCGTGTTGGAAACCGTCGACCAGCCTGGTCCGAGGCAGAGGTGAGACCTTGCGGAACCGATCGGGGCCGTTCGCTCGTGGCCATCACCTCGCACCATGATCTCGGCACTCGCTCCGTTGTCCGAAAGAAATAGCACTAACGTATTTTCAACTGCTGCCATCTTTTCCAGTTGTGCAAAGAGCCTGCCGATCTCACGATCCATCCGGTCCACCATGGCCGCATGCACGGCCATCTTGCTGGCCTGAAACGACTGCTGTTCTGTCGTCAGTTGATCCCACGGTCTTGGTAGCACTACTTCTTCGGTGCCAATGATCTTCTGCGCGGCCGTCGCGAGATCCGGATAGGGCGAGCCGACCGTGGTTTCCACGGGTGAGAGTGGTGCCTGCACCAGCCCAAGCAGCTCGATTCGATCGGAGCGTACACGACGAGCCTTGTCCCATCCGCCCCGATACCGCGCCACGTTTCGGGCGATGTCGTCGGGCAGTGCCTGCAGCGGAAAGTGGGGCGCTGTAAAAGCGACATAGGCAAAAAATGGTGTGTCGTTGTGGTCTGCATGGTGATCGCGCAGCATCTGCAGGGCGTGTTCGGAAATGGAAGTTGTGGCATAAAAGCCACTATCGCGTTTTACCGCTGGCAGCTTGACATCATCTATGTGACTGAGTTTGGGGTTAAAGAAACGGTTTTGATCTTGCAGGTAATAAGAACGATGAAACCCATTCCCAAGGGGCATGCCATCGATGTGCCATTTCCCCGCGTGGTAACAGCGATAACCTCTCCGCGCCAGTTCGACCGACACGAGGGGCGCCCAGGAGGGACGCACCGCTCGCCCGACGACCTTTTCCCCGGGCAAGTCATCGCGTGCCACTTGTTGAGCATAAAATCCGGTCAGTAACGAAGCACGCGTCGGCCAACAGCGGCCGGTGTTATAGAACTGCGTAAACTGCAGCCCATCTCTGGCCAAGCTGTCTAGCTGGGGTGTATCCATCTCTCCGCCGTAACAGCCAAGATCCGAATAGCCCAGGTCATCGGCCATAATCAACAGGATATTGGGTCGCGAATCGGCTGCGGCAATCCCGCAAAAGCCCAGAAGCATCAGAAAGGGGGCCCATCGTTTGGCGACCATGATATGGGTTCCTGCCGGATCAGAAACTACGTTGATCTCGTGACATCCTTACAGAATAACAGACTCGCAGTGCAACCGTAAGCTTTGGCAATCCGGCATACGTGAAACACAACGAATCCTCGCATGCTTGTGATTATCGTGCAAACGATCTTTGTGGCAGGCAAACAAGGACATTCCAAGCCGGGTTTTCGCGGACTCGGCATTGTCGATTTCCCGGGAGTGATCCCGCTCCAGATGTTCGCCGAGTGAGTCTGGAGTGACGTCTCAAAAGCCGTCGTGTTTACTGCTATCGGATCTCTGCTAAACAATATTGTTCTCGACACATCAACAACCACGGTGGCGTAGCGACACCAGGTCGTTAACATATGGGTATGTGAGCAAACGAGGTTGCCGAGGCTCTACGATCTCACCAGTCCCTATCAGGAACGAACCGATGAATCCATACCGCATGGCACCCCCACCACGCCGCTGGGTTCCAAAACTCTCACCCTGGCTTGTCCAGATGACACGAGGCCATCGTCGTAAGAGAGCACTGAGGGAATGCCAGCTCACTGATATCGATGTGCAGAATGCCGAGGTTGTGCGCCAGGCAGTTGATGCCGGCCAGGGAGTTCTAATCACTCCGAATCACCCTACCCATGCCGATGCCTATACCGCCGCCGCTGCTGCTGACGTCTGCGGCTGCCCTTTTTATTACATGGCTACTTGGCATGTTTTTGATAGCAAGGGAAAATTTGGCCAGTGGGTGCTACAGAAGTTTGGCGTCTTCAGTATTGACCGGGAGGGAACCGACCTGGAAGCAGTCAAGATTGCTCGGGGAATCCTGCAGAAGAAATCCCAACCACTGATAATTTTTCCCGAGGGAGAAGTCTACCACTGCAATGACCGCATCACCCCTTTCCGTGAGGGAGCAGCGGCAATTGCCATGTTCTCTGCTCGCAAGGCGACACGGCCCATTGTGGTCATACCGACGGCACTCAAGTATCGCTACGTGGAGGACCCGACCGCGGACCTTCTGGAATTAATGGACACACTGGAAGAATCCATTCACTGGCGACCCCGGCCCGACCTGGACCTGCCTGAACGAATCTATGCACTTGGTGGTGCCTTGATGGCCCTCAAGGAACTCGAGTTTCTCAGCGAGGTTCGCAGCGGCAGCCTGCCGGAACGTACTGATTTTCTGGCCCGGCACATCCTCACCAGCCACGAGCAGCAACACGGGATCGATAGCCACAACAAGACCATCCCGGAACGGGTCAAGGAACTTCGGCGCATTGCCCTGGAGAAGATCGCTGAATTGGACGAAGACTCAGGCAGCGAGGCACAAAACAATATTCACAACATGCTCGACGAGGTTTTTTTGGTCGTCCAGCTTTTTAGCTACCCTGGCGATTACGTGATAGAAAAACCGACAGTCGAACGGTTGGCCGAGACCCTCGACAAGTTCGAGGAAGATGTGATGAGGTGTTATTCGGCAACGGTCCGTGGCAGGCGACAGGCAACGATTCGTTTCGGGGATCCAATACCGGTGGAATACTCGCGAGACCGCACGGCGATCTCGACCCTCACCTCCAGGCTGGAGGAACAGGTCCAGCAGCTGCTCGTTGCGATGGGCTGAAGTACAAGAGCGGGTTGGTTTCCGCACAAATGCCCTCAAACATCTCTCATGACGTGGGATCTAGCTTCTGCAACAAGTCACGGATCACCTCGACGGGGATGGAGCCATCCAGCTCCCAGGAAAGCCCGTCTGCGGCACAGTGAGAATTAGCAACAAAAAAGGTAGCGGCAAGAAAGACTAGGGGGTGGGCCGCTGGTTTTCAGAACTCTTTGCACCTTACTTCATTGTTGTCCTTGAAAAATCCATTGGAACGGACGTCGAACCAAACGAAACACAAAGCGCCGACGGCTCCTACAATATTAGCTATTACCGTTGATCAATGATAAATAAGGGTAACGGATTGCACTTCTACGCTTAGGCCAACCATAATTAACGCAAAACACGAGCAGGCCAGAATGCAGGCGTCTCGACCATGGCAATTTCACCAGAGAATGGCTACCAGTACTTCATTGCGTTCTCGAACAACCCACGGAGTTCTTCTGCACCTGCCGGCCGTGGCGACAGCTTGGTCACGCGATGTTGTGGCAGTGTGCCTTCGACTAGCGCGGAGATGTCGTCCTGTCCGTACCCGATCGCAGACAGGCCGTTAGGCACGTTGAGGCGTCGCATAAATGCAATGATGCGGTCAGAGAGAATCGTGCCCGCATCGGCGTGGCTCGCACCGCGCACATCAGCACCCAACGCATCGGCCGCGTTTAAATGCCGCTGCGGACAGGCATGGGCCGTGAAGCGAAACACTGCCGGAGCGTTGAGTATCACGGAGGTCCCATGCGGCACAAGAGGGTGATTCACTCGATATTCCGCAGGACGGTATGTGCGCACCATGCCAGAAACAGGGTAGGACATCCCGTGAGGCAAATGCACGCCAGCATTTCCAAATCCCATACCTGCGTATGAAGCGGCCAAGAGCATCATGCCGCGCGCGGTCTGGTCGCTCGCGTCTTCGACGGCCCTGGGCAGGAACTCGCTGACCATGCGCAGTGCCTGCAGAGACCAGATGTCGCTTATCGGATTTGAACCCTGGTACGCCGGTCGAAGCAGTGGGCGATCGGGTCTCGGTCTCTTGTCGAATGGTATCGCTGTATAGGATTCCACGCTGTGGCTCAGCACATCCAGTCCCGTGGAAGCCGCCACCGTCGCCGGTAACGACTGCGTGTTTTCGGGGTCTAGCAAGCCGATGGTCGGCTTCAGCCGGCGGTGTGCGATCCCGGTCTTGGCTTGCATTCGCACCAGGTCAAAGATGGCCACACCAGTGGTTTCGCTGCCGGTTCCGATGGTGGTCGGGATCGCAACGAGCGGCTTAAGCGGGCCGGGTATGGGGTTGCCTTGACCAATCGGGGCGTTGACGTAGTGAAGCAAGTCGGCCGGAAAAGTTGCGTACAGGTTAGCGGCCTTAGCGGTGTCTATCGTGGAACCGCCACCTACAGCCACGAAGCCGTCAAAGTCGCCGCTGGCAGCGAAGTCGATTGCGTCCTGAAATGAAGCATCCGTCGGCTCTACCCTTACGCGGTCGAAAAGTGCGTAGTCGATTTTCGCCTTGTCCAGGGCTTCGCGCACGGCGGCAACAGGTGGCAGTTTCGCCAGTTCAGGGTCGGTCAGCACCATGGCGCGCTTCACGCCCAGGTCTGAGAGATCCATCCCAACCTCCCGCGTGACGCCCGGCCCATAGCGGATGTTCGACGTGGCCATTTCGAATGCCGTGTCGTTATTCATTACTGGCTCCTCGCGTGCTCGGGTGACTTATCATACGCTGAGCAGGTGCTAAGAGATAGAAAGCCGGTGCAAGAGTCTGCTATAAGTATTCATAGAATTGCCCTCAGATAGTGAGTTGCTGCTGCCCCCATTATCCACGCTCAGCAGCGGAGAGAAAGACGCGGACACTTTTCTGGACACTGGAAGAATTACGGTCCCGATGCGCCGGTTTCTGAACCATCTGATGAAACATCGGCTATTTCCCCTCTGATGGCAGAGCAGGGCAGAGAGGCGCACCTACCTTTACAACCTACAAATAAAGGGTGAAACTAATTCCCTCTCGTTTGCGCCGGAGTGGCGGAATTGGCAGACGCGCTGGATTCAAAATCCAGTGTCCGCAAGGACGTGTGGGTTCGAGTCCCACCTCCGGTACTTGGCTTTATAGTCTTTTCTAGCGATTGCTCGTTGTGGCGACCGACAGGTCGGGCAGCTGGCCATCAACGTGTCCATCATTCTCGGCGCCCGCCCGCTGTTGCCACAACTGTTTTTGGCGATCTCATGCCCCTCATCGGCCTCTGCAGCATGTTTGGTATGTTGCCCCCAATAGGCTAAGTGATGCTCTGGATGGATAATGAACGAATGATAACCATTGCAATATATCTAAAGGCGGTAAAACAATGAGACCTGAATTTTGGGCAGTCCTGACGGCGTTATGTTGGGCCATAGGTTCGTTACTCGAAAAAAGGGGAGTGCAACTGGGAGATTTTGCACCCGTGATGGGGACGACAATCCGGACCGTCACGTCGGTATTACTTCTGTTAGTAATCTCCTATCCATTCTGGGGACAAACCAAAACGGTCGGCATAAAACCAATCTTGCTCATTGCAATCGGTGGCGGTCTGATTACGGGATGTCTTGGAATTGTATTCCTCTATTCGGCACTCAAAACGGGACAACTCTCGATTGTGCTGACCATTGCCTTTTGCCTCACGCCCGTGGTAGGCGCGCTGTTGGGCTACCTGTTTTTGGATGAGCGCCTCAAATTGGTCCAGTTCTTGGGTATCACTTTGTGCATCGCGGGGGCGGCCCTGGTCACCCTGTTCAAAAATCATTGATCGAAGCATTGCAAATCGATGATGGAAAATGTATGTCGTCCCTGGCCGATGAGGGCGCAAAACGTTTCCCGACGGCCAGAGACGGGCCGTTGTAGGGCACACGCGCGAGGCAGAAAACGCCAACTTGAAAGTTGTGCCATCCTGAGGTCACTCCTTTCAAAATTGAGGTCGTATGTCTCAAGTGGTCGATCGAATAGTGCTCAATTGACCGCTGTATGTACCGATTCTTATCGTGAGAGCGGGCGTCACTCGACTCGCTCGCCATGTATTTAATGTTGTATTTTTGCAGCCAGAGATCCGAAAAATAAGGTATTTAAGGATTTAGGTGTATCTGTTCCGGCTAGCGTTTGGTGTGACAGCTACGGGAAGTTCGTCTAGAATAACGATACAAATCTTTCTTTGGGGCTGAATGTGTATGAACAATGATACGGAGCAAAATGTGCCGCAGCGGAAACCTGCCGGTTTAGTCCGTTGGTGGGCCGGCCTCGGTGGTTTGCTACTCATCGTTGCGATTGTATTTGTCTCGCAGCGATTGGCGGTTCGCGAACCGTCGGTATCTGCAAAACCGCCCCCGAGAGCGCGACCTCTGGAAATCACAGGCGATGGCTATGTTTCCTCTGAGGCCTGCCTGGAGTGTCACGAGTCGGAGCACGAAAGCTGGCACGCTTCCTACCATCGCTCGATGACTCAGATTCCGTCATCAGAGAGCGTGATTGGACATTTCGACGGCCGCCAGGCAGTTGCTGAGCATCTGCGGGCAACCTTCGAACAGCGAGGGGATGAATTCTGGGTAAGTATGGTTCCCATCGATGGTAAAAAACTGGAAAGCCCGGTTGTGATGACCACCGGGTCGCATAACCAGCAGACGTATTGGATTTCTACGGGTTGGGAGCGGCAATTGGCGATGGTTCCCTTTGTGTACGTGAAGGAAGCAGATCGCTGGATTCCCCGACGTTCGATCTTCATCAAGCCTCCTGGTGAGGGTGTTGATGGACTTCACAAAGGTCGCTGGAACCATACATGTATCGCTTGCCATACCACACGCGGTGTACCCGCTATTAGCGACGAAGGTATGTTGACGCAGGCCGCTGAATTCGGGATTGCCTGTGAAGCATGTCATGGTCCTGGTGAAAACCACGTTCGTTACCAGCGGGGACTTAAAGCCAACGTTACGGAAGGGCTGCCGGAGGACGATATTGTCAATCCGGCCAACTTGAGTCACGATCTTAGCTCGCAGGTTTGTGGCCAATGCCATAGTACGCTTGGCGATGATATGGCTGAGTTTACTGTTGGAGGTGACCGGTATCGCCCCGGCACCGATATTTGGGAAACGCGCAACAAAAAAATGATTCAAAGGGCAGATACGCAGTTCTGGTCTGATGGCATTGTTCGGGTCGGCGGGAGGGAATTCAACGGGTTGATCGATTCGCCCTGTTACCAGCATGGAGATTTATCTTGTCAGAGTTGCCATTCATTGCATAAGGAGGAGGACGACCCCCGGTCACTCGAGGGCTGGGCAAACCAATTGTTGCGTGCAGATATTGTGGACAATCAGGCCTGTCTTCAGTGCCACAAGGAATATGGAGAAGAAGAAAAGCTCACAGCACATACCCATCACACGGCCGATTCCTCCGGCAGCCTCTGTTACAACTGCCACATGCCACACACATCGTATGGACTGCTCAAGGCAATTCGTTGTCACGAAATTTTTAGCCCCGATGCAAACGACGATATCACTACGGGACGGACCAACGCCTGCAACCTTTGCCATATGGACAAGACGCTCGCTTGGGGCGCGGACTATTTGAAACAGTGGTACGGGATCCGGCCTCCCAAACTGACCGAGCAACAGCGGCAAGTTTCGGCCTTGCTGCTGACCTTGCTCACAGGGGATGCGGGACAGCGGGCACTGGCTGCCTGGCACATGGGCTGGAAGCCCGCCCAGGAAACATCAGGCAGCGACTGGCTACCACCCTATCTGGCACAATTGCTGGAGGATCCCTACGATGCGGTTCGTTACATTGCCCAGCGGTCTCTGCGGAGCCTGCCAGAATTTGAGAATTTTTCTTTTGATTTTCTCGCACCGGAAGAAGAGCGTTCAGCGAGGCGACAAAGGGCGGTCGAATTGTGGCAAGGTAGCGGTCCGCCAAATCTTTTTTCGAATGAAGCTGTATTGATTGACGAGAGTGGAAATCTTCGTGACGAGAAAATCAACCAGTTATTGAAAACAAGATCGAAACGAGATGTATATTTACGCGAATAAAGAATAGTCTTGCCATTTGCCTATTGTGTGGAGTGACATCCGGCCCCAGAAACCACCCCAACCGATCATACCGCCTGTATTGGTTGCAAGGAGACATTGTTTGCGGAGTGAGAAACCGGCTGATTTTGGCGCGTTCTATCAATCGCTTATCCTGTCGTTATGATTGTTATGTTGTGTCCTCCAAGGACATTTGGCAAAGAAAAACGGGGTATTCCGACGCTGTTTTTTTCGCGCGATCAGTGAGAGCGGCTAGGATTGAAGCAGACAGGTGTGGTCGCGAAAACCGCCTCAATAATTTAATGAGCAAAGGGAATCAACGATGAAACGTGGAGTGAGTGCTATTGAAATCCTTCTGGGCATTATTTTTGTAGCGGCATTGCTCTTTGTCTTCTTTGGGAACCGACAATCAAGCGGCCCCGGTATCGTCGTGGTGGACCTGCATCGGGTCTATCAAGATCTCGGTCGTGATCTTACAGACATGCAGGAGATGCGAAAAGAACAATCGGCCCTCGAGACGAGACTTCAAAGTCTCCGAGAAAATTTGAGAGAGTCCATATCAGCTAAGGAAAAAGAGTTTGGCGAAAATCCCACTGAGGAACAAAAGAAGTTGCTCTCAGCAATGAAAAAAGATGCAGTGTTGAAGGTGAATCAGGAAATTAGCCGAAATCGCAACGCGTTACAAAAATACCAGACGGAGCTGATCCAAGAGTTCCGCAAAGAAGTGAAACCAATCGCGGAAGAGATCGGCGCCAAGCAGGGAGCCACCACTGTGCTGGTTGCCAGCCCCGAGGTGATACTCTCTTGCGATCCTTCTATTTTAATTACAGATGAGGTGGTCGAGGCGATGCAGCAACCGTTGCAATAGAGATCGATATCTTTTTAGATAAACTACTCCGTGTCCCGGTGCTGTTGGTCCCGTCCGCAGTCTCTGCTCTTTAAAACGCACTCATGCCCAATCCTGAGTCTCCTGCCGAAGTCGCAGCAACAGTTCGGCCAATCGCGTTTTGGAAGAAAATCCTCTTCGGTTTGATTATCTGTGTGGTCTTTTTCGGACTACTCGAACTCGTGCTCTGGAGTTTGGGTGCTGAAACACAGATTGAAAAAGAGGATCCCTTTCGTGGTTTTTCCCATCTCGTCAAGGTCTTTGAGCGGCAGGGTAATCGTTACAAGACACGATACGTCTCGGCGCACCGTACGTTTACGGAACAGTCCTTTCGAGTCGACAAGCCCGAGAATGGATTTCGCATCTTTTCGCTCGGTGGATCAAGTTCGTACGGCTACCCCTGGGGGGCAGAGGTCGCCTTTACGGAAATTTTGGGCGAATTGATTGCTCTAGAACACCCGAATCTTGAGGTGGAGGCGGTAAACGCCAGTGGCATTTCCTATGCCATGCATCGGTTGAATATCGTTGCAGACGAACTGCTAAAATACGATCCCGATCTTTTCGTCATCTACAGTGGGCACAACGAATTTATTGAACCGGCCTTTTTCGAATCACTGAAGACCCGTGGTACTGCTCGCGCGGGGCTTGAATATTTGCTTGCTCATTCGCGGATATATTCCTTGGCCCGGTCTGTCGTTGATCGTGTCCGGGATAAAGAATCCACAGATGGTGTTGCGATGGAAAGGGAAGTGCGACGGGATCAAACACAGATCTATACGCCCGAGGAAAAAAAAGAAATAGTTGCTCTGTTCCGTCGTCGCCTTACGCGTCTTGTCACGATAGCCCAGGCAGCGGGAGTGCGGGTGCTGCTGGCCACGATTCCGGCCAATGTACAAGGATGGCGTCCGGAGGCTTCTACCGGCGGCGGACAGGACCATCGTCGCTGGACCGGAGTGGTAGCTGCGGGTAAGCGGCTACTTAAGCGAGGTGAGTACCAACAGGCACTCCTTCGTTTTCAAGAAGCTGTTGAAATGGCACCGGAGCACGCCGAGACACAATTTGATCTTGCCCGCTGCTATGAAGGTCTTGGCCGCTGGAACGAGGCCCGCCAAGCATATAAGAACGCGTGTGATGCGGATGCCTCGCCCATCCGCCGCGTGAATGGAATCAATCAGGCAATTCGTGAGGTTGCCCGTGAGCGGGGCACACTGTTTGTCGATATGGACCATATCTTCCAGCAGCAGAGTGAACACGGTCTGGTGGGATATAACTTAATCGAAGATTATGTCCACCCGACACGAGAGGGCCATGAAGAAATTGCATGGCAGATGTGGGACCTGTTAGAGCGGAAGGGATTGTTTGGCTCCCAGGCCCAGGCCGATCGGAAAAAGTTCGATCGCTTGATTACCGATCGGCGACGGCGACCTTTGAAAAATGATATGCCGTGGTTCTACAACCAGGGTGTTGTTTTGGAAAACCAGGGTCAGATCGATGCCGCAATCGAAAAATTCCAACAGGTTGTCAAGATGGCACCGACCGATCGTGTTGCGCTGCTCAATGTTGCCAAGCTGCTGAGCAAGCATGGCCGAGCCGAGGAAGCGGTTCCTGTGTTTGAACAGTTGCTCACGCTCGATGAACATAATCCTGAAGTCTTTGCTGCGTACGGGACGGCTTTGCATACCGAAGGTCGCGACGCTGAGGCAATCCCGAAGCTTAGAAAAGCAGTGGCGATGAAGCCGGATTATCCCAACGCCCACAACAGCCTCGGGGCGGCATTGGCAAAACAGGGCAAAGTTCAGGAGGCAATACACCAATTTGAAATTGCGGTGAAACAAAACCCGGATCACGCCGCGGCATACAACAACCTGGGAAGCGCCCTCCAGCAATTGGGCCGTTTTCGAGAGGCGGCCGTGCAGCACCGAAAAGCAATAAAGATCGATCCCGAGAATGCCAATGCCGCGCTGAACCTGGGCAAAGCGCTCAGTTCCCTGGGACTCACTGCAGAAGCCGCCGCGCAATACGAGACTGCTTTGTCCATCAGTTCCGATGATTTAGTGCTGCGAAGAAAAGTAGCAAAGCAGCTTCTCGAGGACGGGAACGATGAAGCCGCGCTGGTCCACTTGCTTGCGGTTCTCGATCGACGACCGGATGATCTGGCTGCACACGTCCAGGCGGGAGACCTGTTTTTGCGGCGTGACCAGGTGGATCGTGCACTGAGGCATCGAGAAAAAGCCTTTCAGCTCAAAGAAAATAATCTCGAAAACATCAACAATCTTGCCTGGCTCTTAGCGACACATCCGCAGGCAAAAAGTCGTGATGGTGCTAGGGCCCTCCGTTTGGCCACACAAGCGGCCGACATGAGTGAATATAAAAATCCCAGTGTCCTCGATACGCTGGCAGCGGCCTACGCGGCCGAGGATGATTTTAGCCAGGCAGTTCGGTGGCAAAATGAGGCGGTGACGTTGGCGCCGGCTACAGAGAAGCCACTGTATGCAGAGCGGTTGACCCTTTATCAGTCGGGAAAACCATTTCGGCTCTCTTTTCAAAATCAGGAGAAGTCCCGATCGGAGGCTGAGCCTGCGTCTGCAACTCCCCAATAAAATGGAAATGGACGGTTTCCGTAAAGATTGTGGCAAAAGGTTGGGTGCATTAAAATAAAGATAGCCTCCCGTGCGACAACATGCTTTGTCGTGAGGATCCACTCACAACTGCCGGTTTTCCAGGCAGTTAACAGATCTGGTCGCTCATTCGGTTGGAGCGGAACAGGGCCAATAATCGCAGTGGTTTTATTTGTCTCAGAATGTGGAGTTTTCTTGTTGCTAGGCCATCCATGATACCCCCGCGGCGAAAGACGATGTCCGATTCGTTCTCAGAGCGCACCAAACGTGTCATGCGACGCGATGAGGACACCCTATCACTCTGCCCGCGCCGCAGTGGTTATGCTCTGCGACCGAGTGTTTTTCTGAGCCTGTTCTTTCTCGTCCTCCTTGCTGGATCGGCCATATATGTTTCTTTCTGGGCATCGTCGACTGGACCGACGGGCAATACCGCCCAGCAAGACGCAGGAACCCTCGATCCGCCCGCTGCATCGAATCGCGTGGAGCCTGAAGAATCTGCGGCAGGTGAGGAACTTGATGATCCATCCCGGGATGGTTGGCAGACGGAGGTGTTTGCCGACGTTGCCAAGCACCAGTTGTCCGATATGATCAAACTCCTTCCGAAGAGTCCACAAAAGCGTGCTGATCGCGTTCCGCAATTTGTGGCGAACGATTTTACAGGGGATTCGGTCCTTCCGGAAACATTGGAAGTCGTCTATCAAGATCCAAAAATTCGTATCGAAAGACCTGCGAATGCAGACCGAGGTCGTGATGAATCAAAGGATGATGTATCTTCGTCTGCCCAAGTACGAGGAGTTCAAGAATGTGTTGCCGCGATGAGCCGTTGGGCGACTCCTTTTGAAGGGACAAAGGATTTGCGCTACGAGGTTAAGGTGATCGGAGTCCAGCTTGACGGCGAGCGGGCCACGACGACCCAGAAGATTGCCCTGACCGCACGCACCGAGAGTGGCCGGATTGAGCAGCACGCGACGTGGATTGCGGAGTGGTTACTGAAGGGTAATCCGGAACATCCCAAACTCACGGGACTGCAGGTAAAAGACTTTGAGCAGACCAACGTCAGTCACCCCGAGGGAGAGTTGTTGGCCGACTGTACGGTGTCGGTATTGGGTGGGAATCCCTGCTATGAGCCTCAGATTTTGCGGGGGTATAACTCCCAACTGGAACGCATTCAGGATTGGCGCTATTGCGTACTCTTAGGCACACCCGGAATGGCAGTGGGTGATGTCAATGGCGATGGACTCGAAGATCTTTACGTTTGCCAGGAGACAGGCTTGCCCAATCTTCTTTTTGTCCAGCAACCGGATGGTACTGTAAAAAATCTAGCGAGCGAGTGGGGTGTCGACTGGCTACACACCTCCCCTGCAGCCTTGCTGGTCGATCTGGACAACGATGGGGATCAGGATCTGGCGGTCGCAGTTACCGGAGGCATCATCATCTCCTCCAACGAAGGGGATCACTTTGAGGAGCGAGCTTTTCTTCCCACCGCAGACGATACAAGATCGCTCTCAGCAGCCGATTACGATCTCGACGGCCGCCTGGACTTGTTTCTCTGCGTCTACGAACAGAACGGCGATCTCACCGATCAGGAATCGGCGATACCTGGGATCAACTATCGTGATTCGCTCTACCAAAACGCGACTTCAGGGGGGCCGAACGCGCTGTTTCACAACGAGGGTGACTGGCAGTTTCGAGATGTGGCGGATGAAGTCGGTCTGGGCCCGGACAATCACCGGCTTAGCTGGGCCGCTTCCTGGGAGGATTTTGATAACGATGGTGATCTCGATCTCTACGTGGCCAACGACTACGCGGCGAACAGCCTTTATCGCAATGAGCCTGCAGAGTCCTCCTCCCAAACAGAAGACGCGACGAAACGCAAATTTGTCGATGTTGCCCGGTCTATGGGAGCGGGAGATCATGCCAATGGAATGTCGGTCTCCTGGGCCGACCACAATCGGGATGGCTGGATGGATATTTACGTCGGTAACATGTTTTCTTCTGCAGGTAACCGTATCACCACACAGGCGGCATTCAAGGCGGATGCCTCTGAGGAAGTCCGCTCGACTTTGAATCGATTTGCCCGGGGCAATACACTACTGCGTAACCGAGGAGATGGTACTTTTGAAGACCGCAGCGAACAGGCGGGGGTAACCCTGGGTCGCTGGGCCTGGAGCAGTCCGTTTGCCGATATCAATAACGACGGCTGGGAAGATATGCTGGTGGCCAATGGGTTTATTACGGGGCGGGACGCTCACGATTTGTGAAGCTTCTATTGGCGACAGGTCGTGTCGCGTTCACGTACGAGTGAAGATGAAACAGACGAAGAAGAATTCACCCGCGCCCTGGATGCCCATAAAAAAATGCTCCAGCAGGGTCGGTCCTTCAGTGGGCGGGAGCGGAACTGCTGCTTTTTGAATCTAGGGAATCGTAGCGAGTCATTTGCCAACATTTCAGCCGCAGCGGGTTTGGATTTTCCCGACGATGGCCGCTCCCTGGTCACTGTCGACTGGGATCAGGATGGAGATCTGGACGTCTGGCTTTCCAATCGAAACGCGCCGCGGCTCCGCTTTTTGCGTAACGATATGCCCGCCGACTCTCATTCGCTCATGGTGCGGCCTGTTGGAAATGGCCGGGACACGAATCGTGATGCGATAGGGGCGCGCGTGGAAGTGATGCCGAGTGGCGAAATAGAGTCTGAGAAGCAGCCCAGGCAGATCAAGACGGTGAGGGCAGGGGAGGGATTTTTGAGTCAGTCCAGTAAATGGCTGCATTTCGGACTCGGACCCAAGAAGCAACCGCAAACGATCAAAATTCATTGGCCGGGTGGTGGAGTGGAGACATTTTCCAATCTGCAAGTGGATGGCCGCTATGTTCTCCTGCAAGGGACCGGCAAGGCAGAGAAGCTCGCGAGGCGACAGGGTGTGCTGAAGCTAAAGCCCGAACCGCTCACGGTCCCCCCGGCATCCGGTAGCGCGAGAATCCCGCTGCTGTCGCTCTTGCCGATGCCGGCGACCGAGTATCAGACTAGCGATGGAGGCAGGCAACAACTATCGATTGGCAAAGGTCGACCGGTTCTCGTCAATCTCTGGGCCACTTGGTGTGCCCCTTGTCGGGAGGAGCTCGCCGAAATGGCCAAACGGAAAGACGAGTTTGCTGAGCACAATCTTGATGTGGTGGCACTTTGCATGGATTCACTTGGCGAGGAGAAGACCGATCCGCAGGCGGCGGAGAAGTTTCTCGATCAGATCCATTTTCCCTTTACGCGTGGGACGGCGACCGAGCACCTGGCCAACCTTTTTCAATCGATACACAACCTGTTGGTGGTGAATAATACGCCGCTGCCCGCGCCGACGAGTTTTCTCATCGACGGAGAGGGACGACTGTCGGTAATTTACAAAGGCCCCGTACCGCTGGATCGGTTGTTTGCCGATTGCCGGCACGCCTCGCGGTCCCGAGAGGAGCGTTTTATGGAATCGGCGGCTGTGCCTGGAAAGTTGTTCCGGAGTGCAGCTCTCGAAGAGCGACTCAAATTGCTCGAGTTGGCCAATCATATAAAAATCGCCGATGGCCTGAAGCAGTCTGGAGCGGTCGAGGATGCCGAGGCACAACTTCGCGCAGGCCTGAAAATTGCCGATCGCGCCGATTTGCGGACCAATTTGGGTTCGATTCTGCTTGATCAGGGGCGGCTTAACGAGGCGGAGGTCCATCTTATGAGGGCCATCGCGATCGATCCTGCTTTTGCCGCTGCCTATGGCAATCTGGCCAATCTGAGAATCCGGCAGAATCGTCCCGATGATGCGATTGTCCTCTATGAGAAAGCGCTGGAGTTGGACCCCGACTTTGCGCTCGCCCACTACAATCTGGCGATGCTCTTGAGTCGACTGCGTCGTTTTGAGGAGGCGAAGGACCATTATCGCCTGGCGGTTGCCGCTGACGGTGAATTTTCGGAAGCCTACCGACAGTGGGGCAACCTGCTGCGGCATCTGGGGCAACCGGCAGAGGCGATCGAGCGTTATGAAAGTGCCCTAGCGGCCGATCCAGCCAATGCCCAGCTTCACAACGACTGGGGCGAACTCTTGGCGACAGAGGGCCAGATGAAAGCGGCCGTCGCGCAATTTCGCCGTGCGCTGGAGCTTGTGCCCGATTATCCAGCAGCCCGCGAAAATCTGCGGCGTGCAGAGATGTCTCTAAAGCGGTGAGCAGATTCCGAAAAGGAACAGTATTGCTAGTCCGCTAAGGCGGGCAAGATTTTGTCGGCAAGATTCTTATGGTCGGCGGGAACGAAAGAAGCGGACCATTTCCAGTTGCTCCTCTGGCGAAATGTCTGTCCCGTTTAGATTGGCCGATTGTAGGCGGGGCAGTTGCCGCAGTGTTTCCAGACATGCCGATGTAACAAATGTCCGTGAAAGATCGATCTTCTCCAGATTTTTCGCCTCGAGTAGATGGGCGACTCCCGCATCGGTGATTGCCGTCGCAGTCAGGTCAAGCTCGGTGAGGTACTCGGGTAATTCCACCTTCGAAAGGTCATCGTCGGAAAGTTGTGTATAGGAAAAATCGAGTGAAATCCGAATTCTTCCTCCCACCTTTTCGATCTGTTCACCGAAGTTCTCGCTGGCCACATAGCGCTCTTGAAGGATTCGGTTCACCTGCGCGGGAGAAGGACGCCCGGCACGGGCATTAAGCGATTCGGTATCATCCCCACAACCGGCAACGGCAAGCAATAACGAGATGCTCAAGCATCGGTACAGACGGGTGTTACCTGGTGCGCACATTCGCTGCAGTTTTTTTAAGAGTTCAAGGCCAAGAACTGGCAGCCGATTCTACCTTCGCGATTTAATCGCCACAAGCGAACCAACCGTGGGATTCAGTCAAGGAGTTTTAAGCCGGCGTAGCCTGGTTCCAAGCAGAGAACAGCCATTGCCGTACAGTAGATCTTCCCACCATCCGCATTGGAATTTGGTGAGTCGTCATTTGCAAAAAACCAACTACCATCTGCATTTTGGGTTGCATGAAGGTGCGGCTTGAGGATCCCTATCCAGTTGTTCCAAACATCTCCCCCAATCTGATAGGCGAGCAGTGTGGCCGGTTTGTTGTAATAGAGGTCGCCCTGAAGATCGGGCGAGTTGTTGTCAAAGAAGCTTTGGATTGCCGTGTGCGAGGCAGGGACGCCGGCGTGTGCAGGATCGCGAGAGATTAAGTAAACATAGGTGCAAGAGAGCATCCCACATGCGGTCAACCTGGGTTTTGCCTGCTCATGGGAATATCGATATCCGTAACCGGTTGGGCTGGAATATCCGATTGTTGGATCGGTGATCGCATTGACGCCCACACGAACGAGATGATCCTGGTTTTGCCCCAACATGACATCAAGGGCATTATTTGTGATTCCCGCCTTTTCGGAGGCCACGACCGCCGCCATTGCAAAATGGTGATGTGAGGTATCGCCAACATGGCTCTGCATCCCATTGGTGTGTCCCCAATAGGGCCGATATGCCCAGCCTCCGTCACAAGCGATTGCCAGTGTTGTATAGTTGTTGGCACTGGTGGCAGCGGTACGCATCTGTTCCATGGTCAGGTCACACATCTCGGCACAATCGCCATCGATCGCCTCCTGACTCAAGAGGACCGCTTCGGCTAGCGACCAATGGGCAATCAGATGGCTGTACAATTCACCACCACCTGCTGAGAGCCTGCCTGGAGGAATTTCCCAGGGAACACACGATCCACTTCCACCCGGTGTTCCTTCACTGACGAGAATCTGGTTGCTGATGAGAAATTTGACAGCATCGCAGACGTTCTGCTTGTAGGTGCCACTGTAGGGCGTGTTGCCGTTGCCTAAAAATGCCAGAAGAGCCAGCCCGGTCGCGGCACCTGGGGCATCTGCACCTCCGCCGGCGTCATTGAAGTGGAAACTGCCATCATCCCGCTGTTGGCTGGCTAGATATTCTAAGGCCAAGTCGACTCGACCGTCCGGATCGGTGGGGGGATAACAGGGATCGGGGCCACTGTCACCGCCCTCTTCGGCACACTCGAATTTTACTGCATCTGCGACGACATAATTGGTCCAGAATTGTCCCGATCCGGTACCGGTGTTCGTGAGTACCACACTGCTGTTCTCATCGAGTTCAAACGTGCCGAGGCTGTGTTGCCAGTTGCGGCCATCCACGGTTCTCTGGTCTAAAGTGATGTTGTCCGAACCATTTTTATGGTGGATGGTGACCGGAACATTGGTCGATCGTGTGGAATGTTTTTCCCACCAGAGCCGGATGTTGTAGCTGCCCGGTTCGGTAATTTGTGGCGTGAAGGTGGCCGTGGCACTGCCATCGCCGGCGTTGTTCCAGTACATGTCGCCCTGGTAGGCATTGTATTCCAGGGAGATGTTACTTTCTTCTGCGGTCTTCCAGTCACCAACAAGTGAGGGGTCATTGACAATAACAAACACACCGGGTGAGCAACTCTCCGGGCCGCTCTCCCCACCGCCGGTATCGTCATCGCCGGTATCGT
>JASMGX010000061.1 GCA_030751095.1 Pirellulales bacterium
CCTTTTAGCATTCTGCAGTACCTTCCTAAGATTATGTTCTAGTGCCTGGCGCTTATTTGGAGGAAGATTGTTTGGAATATTAATGAGCTTGATTTGTGCGAGGTTAACGGCTTTTGTTTTACGGTCCACATCTTTTTGTTTGTCTAACAATCTTTTATTTAGATCTTTAATATGTTGCTGGATTTCCCGACTCGTAAAAGGCCTCCAACTCCTGCGAAGTTTATACTGCCCGTGCTGTGAAATCACGACCTCGCCACCAACCAAATCACACTCCCAACGGAACTTGGCATTAAGGAGTCCATCGTTTCCGCACTCCCATCGAACCGGTCGGCTAACGGGAACAGGATCTTCTGGAAAAGGGCATTCGTTATCAAATGCCGCTGGATTAAGTGGTACAACTTGAAACCACAACTCTTCAAATTCTCCGATGTTGGCAGGTTCGAATGTTCTGCTCTGCGTTGCGGTGGTGTTTGTGATTCTAATGCCACGGGCCCTGTTGGTTCGTGGTGCATTGAGCGTAAATGGAAACGCCTCCCCGACTTCCACCTCACGCAGGTGCATGTTGTACGTTTTAGGGCCAACGGAAATTTCGAGAACACTATTGTGCAGTGCTGCACGTGCGCTTGGCGGCGACGTCGAGCCCCAGGCGAACGCAAGCTTCCCATCCTTTGCAATGAGTTTAGCCACTGGTTCCGGCAGCCCTTGAATTCCAAATTTCCAAATATCGGGTTCAGAACCAGGCAATAACTGCAGGCCCAAATTTTCAGCATAATCCGGTAGTACCAGTGCGATATTGAGTTCCACGTTATCGGGAACGCTGAATGTATCGAGGAGACGTTTTTCAGTTTCACCGTGACTATAGTCCGGAAGAGAGACGCGGTCTGGAACGGACACCCTTGCGACAGGGGGTTCCGGCTCGTGTATTGGTTCCGGCTCGTGTATTGGTTCCGGCTCGGGTATTGGTTCCGGCTCGGGTATTGGAGGTACCGGCTCGGGTATTGGAGGTACCGGCTCGGGTATTGGAGGTTCCGGGTCGTGTATTGATCCCGGCTCGATTGGTGGTGTCACCGGCTCGGAATTCATTAGTAGCAATAAAAGCATAATAATGCCGCCCGAGGCGATCACAGCATACACGGAAATATATTTCATCGCTGAAGCTCCAAAACATGATTTGAAGCGAGAATGCTTTCCGCAGCATGCTCGCCGTTATTCGATGGCACATGCCGACCGTTGGCATGTGCTCCCTTAGCGCCACCACATATTCCGCTAGTTGGAGTACTAGCATTCACAAGTCGCCACTGCCAGGCAATCACTTTAACGCCCTTCTCTTGTTCTCGTCTTAAATCTAATCCCAGGAATATTGTCAGCAAAAGTATCCGCCTCAACAAGTGGCCAAAGACCACTCTGAATAATGACAACCTTATAGTTGCCAGCCCTTACAAAAACCCGATAACGCACTGGCTGTTTGCTTAACTGTTTCCAAAACTCACCTAAGACTGGAAATTGCCGTCCTTCATTCCGCTTATCCCAATACCGTTGGCGTAATTTACGAGACCTATTTTTGCCATAGGCTGTTCTAAGTCTTTTATAGTCACTGAGGATATCCTCCCAATCTTTTTCAAGACGTGGGAGGGTGAGAGGTTTCCATTCATCTCGAACACGATACTTCTGGGATTGGTAAATCGCGATCATGCCATCGGCGGGACTACACTTCCAGGTGACGGCGGCATGAATTAGATCGCCATTTCCACAATGCCAGGTGATCGGATGCATAATGCCTTGCGGCGGTGAGGGAAATTCGCACCTAACAAAAGGGGCTTTCGTTGTATCAAGAGGTTCCACCTGAAACTCAAGTGCGTTGGAATCTGGGAGATTGCTCACTCGAAATTCCTTATACTGTTCAGCACCGCCCCTACTGATCCTGAGGCCAGCGACAGGATCACTTGTTTTAGAAAGAACAGTGAACGAGAACTCCGCACCAATATGAGGTTCGCGAAGTTGCATTCTGTGCGTTTTATTGCCAACGGAAATTTGGAGCATGCTATTGTGCAGTGCTGCACGTGCGTTTGGCAGCGACTCCGGGGCCCAGATGAAGGTGAGTTGCCTATCCTTCACGAAAACGTGGGCCACGGGACTAACGAGGCTTGGCGTAATGACATCCCATTCGCGGGTTTTTCTCGTCGGTACCAGCTGAAGACCTGACGCCCTGGCATAATCCGGAACGAGCAACTGCAGATCCAGGACAACTGTCTCTGGGATATCAAAATGCGCATGGAGCACTTTTTTCATTTCGCCAGAACTAAACATTGGGAGCGATGTTTTTTCGGAAAGTCGAAGATTAGGGATGATCTTCAGTGGCGGGGAAATAACAGTAGCATCCGACTCCTGGGTAGCGAATGGATTCTCAGTTACGTCCGGCCCTTCGGTAGCGAACGGATTCTCAATTACGTCCGGCTCCTGAGAATCGAACGGACTCTTAGAAGGAGGCGGTTGTGGAATAGATGCGTTGCTCAAAGCAGGAGCAGATGGGGAGTCGCTCTGTTCGGCCAATGGCGGCTTCACCGGGCTCATGCTGAGCACCAGGATCAAAAGCAACACGAGGCATCCACCGATCCCAAAAATATGGGCGCGAGAAATCTTGGATTTTTTTCTGGGGGCTACGGTTGGCGGGCGCTTAGGTGAAGCTGTTTTTAAACGGATGGATGGAGGATCTATTGAAGACACAGTGAAATCAGCGATAACGCGAGAAAACTCGCCAGAATCTTCTTCCGGGTCATTTGCTGCCGGTTGATTTTTCTGGTTCGATCCTTTTCGTTTGCCTCCTTCAACGACTGGAGGCGCGATTGAATGTCCTCCCCCGGCAAGGTTCAATTGTTTGTCATACGTTGCCTTTGGATCGCGACTCAGAAGCACACCGCGGGCGGCATCTATTTCCTGGATCAATCGTCGTGCGTCCGCGCCATACTTTTCTGACGCTACGAACCGTTTCAAAAATGCCTTCCGTTGGGCAGACGCAGAGGAAATGACATCAGGATCCGATTCAAAAACAGGAATTCCCAGCAAACGATAGTGATTGGCCGGTCGCTGTTTTTTCGGTATGCCTAACCATTTATAGTAAGGATCAAACGGAGTGAACATTGTTCTGCCCGACGCGAACTTTCAAAAAAAGATTTGCAACCAAGATCGTATTAGAATTGCTCTATTCTTGTTTTATTGAAGATGAACCAGTTGCTATTGTTCCCCGGCGCATGAAAGCAATTTGTTTCTTTGAGGCAAAATAGCAGTACACCAAAAAACACTCTCCTATCCCAATTGCGCCCCCCCCAGTATAGCGGCCCAAGGAAGGGTATCAAATACCGGACCGCTTGCCGAATGCACGTGTAAAGCCTACATAAATATACGAATATTAAGTTCACAACCACGCCACCCCGTCGTTGGTGTATCACGTGAGATGTTTCGTTCCACCGCCCGCAATACGACGCGAACAATACAAATCACTTTCGATGATATGTTTGAGGGCATCTAAGAAGTTGGCCGCCACGAGTCGGGCGATTTGTTGTTTGCCGGGCTACGAGAAACCAATGTTAAAATGTGCAATATATTTCGCTGGATAACCCGCGTTTTTCGCATTTCGCGACAATCCGCGCGAAGTAAGGGTTCCTGTTTTGTAGGTCTTTATTTACAATTAAAGGGCTAGCTCCGAACTTCCCCTACTCCCGCCTTTGCATCTAAAAAGTGAGTTATGCCCCGCCTAATATTAATCTCCATCGCCCCTATGGTCCTGCTCGGCGCCCAACTCCGCGCTGAGACCCCGGTCGACTTTGCTCTCGAGATCCAACCAATTCTTTCCGAGAAATGCATTATCTGCCACGGACAGAATCATCGCAGTCGCGAAGCGGATTTGCGATTGGATCTTCGCGATAGGGCTATTGTCCGGAGCGAAACGGAGATTTCCATCATCCCCGGCAGCGCTGACCAGAGCGAAGCGGTTCTCCGGATTGAATCTGACGATCCTGACATGGTGATGCCGCCACCCGATCACGGTGAGCCACTTACCCAAGAGCAGCGCAAACTCTTTCGCCGCTGGATCAACGAAGGGGCCCCGTATGATGTGCATTGGGCGTTTGTATCCCCGGACCGGCCACAAGTCCCCGCCAATCAAAACCCAATTGATTACCTGGTTCGCCAGCGACTCGCGAAAGAAGGGCTCAGCCCAAGCCCACTGGCCGATCGATCGGCACTGCTTCGTCGTCTCTCACTCGATCTGACCGGTTTACCTCCGACAATTGAGGAGATGGATGCGTTTCTCTCCGACAACTCGGCCGACGCCTATCAAAAACAGGTCGAACGCCTTCTCGCATCGCCACACTACGGCGAGCGGTGGGCCCGTTGGTGGCTCGATGCCGCCCGATATGCCGACAGCGATGGCTACGAAAAGGATTTGCCCCGAAGCCAATGGCCCTGGCGTGACTGGGTGATCAACGCGTTCAACCGGGATCTGCCCTACGACCAATTTATCACCGAACAGGTTGCCGGGGACCTCTTGCCCGATGCAACACAGGAGCAGCAGGTCGCCACCGGTTTTTTGCGCAATGGCATGATCAATGAAGAGGGCGCCATCAACGCAGAAGAATTCCGGATGGAAGGACTCATCGATCGCATGGATTGCCTCGGAAAAGCTATCCTCGGCCTTACCGTCTCCTGTACGCAGTGCCACGAGCATAAATACGACCCGATGTCACATCAGGAATATTTTCGCCTCATGGCCTACATCAATAATGACTACGAGGCGATTTCCCGAGTCTACAGTCCGAAACATCTCGAAACGATTCGCGATATCAAAAACACGATCGCATCCCAAAACGAAAAAATTAAAAAAGCTGTTCCAGAGTGGCAACAACAACTGACAAAATGGATCGACGACCAAAAGGCCAACACCGAGAACAGCCACTGGAAAACAATGACACCAACCAGTGCTGAAGTGCCCGATGGCATTTGTCACCCTGAAATACTGTCCGATAAGACCGTCCTCAATCTCGGCTTCCGCCCCACCAGCACACGATTGACGGTGATTGCAGAAACCCCCCAGACCGCCTTGACCGGCCTGCGGTTGTCCGCACTCCGGCATGGCGACTTGATTTTCGGCGGCCCCGGTCGCAGTCACCTCGGAAGTTTTGCCATCAGCGAAATGAAGGTAGAGGCTGCTCCCCTCGACGCTCCCGAGGAATATAAAAGGGTTGACGTGAAAGCCGCCAGTGCTGATGTCGCGAGCAAGCAGAAACTCATCGATTCGTTCTTCCGCTTGAACAAAGAGGACAAACGCACCGTTGGGGGCGCGCACTATTTGATTGATGGCAAAACGGAAACCGCTTGGAGTCCCGATCGCGGCGCGAAACTACATAACGAGTCATGCGAAGCTGTTCTCGAGTTTGCCGAACCCATTTGCAACGAAAAAGGGAGCCGTCTACGGATCGCGATGGAATTTCGGCACGGAGGCCTTGGTGGCCATGGCCGGGCAAATAATTTCATCGGCCGGTTCCGTATCGATGGAACCGGCGAAAAAGCCCCCAAAGCAAATGCTCTGCCAGCAGAAGTTCGTCGCGCGATTGGCAAACCCGAAGCAGAACGAACCGCAGAGGATAATAATCATCTGCTTTGGGCTTGGGCCCGTACTCACGAGAAGGCAAAATCACATGCCCAGGGTGCCTTCCATCAACTGAAGCGATGGCCGGAAGGTGACTCGGTCCTGAATCTTGGCAATCGGAAAAAAGAGCATGTTCGAACGACGCGTATTCTCAAGCGTGGTAGCTGGCAGTCTCCCGGCGAGGCGGTGAGCGGCGGTGTTCCCGAATTTCTTCACGACCTGCCGGACGAGGATTTGCCCACCAACAGGTTGACGCTTGCCCGTTGGCTGGCCGACCGCAATTCTCCCACCACGGCGCGGGTTGTCGTCAATCGTATGTGGCTCGCCTATTTCGGAATCGGCCTGGTGACGACCACCGATGATTTCGGCGTACGGAGCGAAGTTCCTATCCATCCCAAACTCTTGGACTGGCTGGCTGTCGAGTTGATGGAACCTTCGGTCAAAACATTTGCCGACAAACCGCCCGAGCCTTGGAGCCTGAAACATTTGCACCGCCTCATCGTTAACAGCGACACCTACCGGCAAAGTGCTCTCGCCAGCAAAGCGATTGTGGAAAATGATCCCGAAAACAAACTTCTTGCCCGCGGCCCCCGTTCGCGCGCTGATGCGGAAATGATCCGTGATATTGCACTCTCTGCCTCTGGGCTTTTAGAGCCAAAGGTCGGCGGCAAGAGTGTATTTCCGCCGGTCCCTGAAGGGCTCTTTGCGCTGAGCTATACCGCTGTTGATTTCTGGGATACTGCAAAAGATTCTGATCGCTACCGCCGATCGCTCTATGTGTTTCGGCGGCGTTCCATTCCCGATCCAGTCTTGGCAAGTTTCGACGCCCCTTCCGGTGACTTTTCCTGTGTGCGACGCACGCAATCCAACACGCCACTGGCGGCACTCACCAGCCTAAACGCCACCATATTCACCGAGGCAGCCCAATCCCTCGCACTTCGTATTCTCGGCGAAGGCGGCCAAACGGATCGTGAAAAGGCACAATACGGCTATCGACTTTGCGTGAGCCGGTTGCCGAACAAAGCAGAAACCGATGCCTTGCTCAAATTGCTCTTGGCGACAAGAAACCGGCTCAAAAAAGGCGAGCTCAATGCCGCGGACATTGCCTTCAACGAATTCACGCAACCGGGAGATCTTCCGCCCGATGCGCCACCCAACGAAGCGGCTGCCTGGACGATTATTGCTCGAGTGCTACTGAACCTCGATGCGACACTAACGAAAGGATGATGCCGACCGGGCAAAACGCCCTCTCGGAGTACCACCTCTAACATGCTCGGACCACACTGCCATGAATACAACCATTCGTAATGCCCTTGCAAGTCATGCTTCCCGTCGCTGGTTTCTCGGTCAATGTGGTGTGGGAGCGGGATCATTGGCACTCGGCTCGTTGCTCGGTGGAGAACAGCCTGCATTCGCGTCAACATCCGGCAACACCAACCCACTTGCGCCCAAATCACCGCACTATGCACCTAAGGCCAAGCGGGTGATCTACATGTTTCAGGCAGGCGCCCCGAGCCATTTGGACCTTTTTGATTACAAACCCGAATTGGCCAAATGGAGCGGCAAAAAACCTCCCGCGGAACTACTCGAAGGCTACCGCGCGGCCTTTATCAAACCAGACTCGGCACTTCTCGGCCCCAAATATAAGTTTGCAAAACATGGTGAAGCGGGCATCGAGATATCGGAAGTGCTTCCCTATACTGCCGCCATTGCCGACAAAATATGTGTCGTGCGGTCGATGACGACCACCGCCGTCAACCATGCCCCGGCACAAATTCTGATGAACACCGGAGCCCAGATATTTGGCAGGCCGAGTTTTGGCGCCTGGACTCTCTACGGACTGGGAAGTGAAGCATCTGAATTGCCCGGATATGTGGTACTCAGCAGCGCCAATGGCACGAGTGGTGGGGCTGGAAACTGGGGCGCTGGCTTCTTGCCCACCCGCTATTCCGGAGTCCCGCTTCGCAGCAGTGGCGACCCGATACTCTATTTGTCGAATCCAAAAGGCATCGACGCGGCGACCCAACGAGCATCGCTCGACACCATACGACAACTCAACGAACTGGAACTCAAGCGGATAGGTGACCCTCAGATCCAGGCCCGGATCAATGCCTATGAACTTGCCTATAAAATGCAAACCAGTGGACCGGAATTGGTGGATATCTCACAGGAGTCCAATGAAACGCTGCAGATGTATGGGCTCGATCCGGAATCGCCCAAACCGGGTTATGCCAAGAATTGTCTGCTTGCTCGTCGCCTCGTCGAGCGGGGAGTCCGTTTCGTGCAGCTTTTCCATGAAGCCTGGGATCATCATAGCAATTTGAAGAAAGGCTTGGCGCAACGATGCAAAGGGACCGATCAGGCCAGTGCCGCCCTCGTTAAAGATTTGGACGATCGAGGCCTGCTGGAGGACACGATTCTGATATGGGGAGGCGAGTTCGGCCGTACCCCGATGGTCCAGGGCGGCGGTTCTGACGGCCGGGATCACCACAACCGTTCCTACACCATGTGGTTTGCCGGTGGCGGCATTAAGGCGGGCCACGTTCATGGCGAAACCGATGATTTTGGTTTCAATATCATCCGTGATGAGGTCTCGATCCCGAACCTGCACGCCACGCTACTCCACCTCTTAGGTATGGACCACACCAAACTCTCGGTCCGCGCCAGTGGTCTCGACATGCGTCTCACCGGCGTTCAGGGTGAAGTGATTCAGGATATTCTTGCCTGAGGGCGCTGCATCACCCAACCACGCTGCATCACCCAACCATGCTGCATCGCCTCACCACGCTGCATCACCTCACCACGCTGCATCGCCTCACCATAAGGGGAACGGGGGCAGGGTGTGATTGCGTCTGTTCTCTTCCGGTGAAACTCTCCTAGATGTGCCGCCAGGCGGCAAGCGGGCCCGTCCATTCCGATATATGGTTCGGCACTTCTTATGGGGCCAGCGTCGTGGCCGCCCGCGTCGCCCTGCGAAGGAGTTTTGGATTTTGTGCCCGGCGGGCAGTACGGATTGCCACAGAGGCAAACTCCTTCGCTGCCTCTAAATCTCCGGACTGCTTGGCGACGGTAAAGGAGTCGAGCGCAAAGTGGCCGATACCGGACCACTGAGATTTTTCGAGTGCCTCTTTTTCAAGCGTTCCAATCAGCTCCAATCGCAGTGGAAAAAGGTTCGACGAAAAACGATCGGTGAGCCTTGAGAGTATGATCCGAACCTCTTGTATGTCGCACTGTTGGGCGGACTTCCGGATAGCGGCAGAGAGCAACACGAATCGTGCTGCTGGAGAATTCACTTTCAATTCCTCAAGTAAAAGGTCCCGATCCGAACCTGTTAACTTGTCGGCAAGCTTGGTCCGCCACAACTCGATCTCATCTTTTGACGGAAGGGGAGAGCGGGGAGTCGCTGAGTGTTTACTGGTAATGTCCGGGTTGGGTTGAGTCAGGTCCGGTCGTTTTTCCGTGTTTTTCTCACCGACCGGATCGCTTTGTCGCTCTGTAACATCACCGTCGGCGGAAAACACCTCTTTGCGACCATTTTTATAAAATCGGGTCCACCCTTTTAGATGTGATCCGTCCCAATGGTACACATCCTTCCACGTGTTGTTGGCCCCAAGCCTCGGATCGACGAAACGGCCGGTGCCATATTCGATCTCTTGAATCCGCCCCTTATCATCATAGGTCCTTTCTTCATTGTCCAGCGTGAACCAGGTAATGAACGCGGGTGCAGATACTGCTTTTCCGTCAGTGGCGAACACGCCGATATCCAAACGATTGGACCACAAGTCATCATCCCACAAAGCAGGCTGTCGATGAAAGAATTGGATGACAATCTCAACCTCTGAACCGCGAGTATCCTTCTTCGTAATCTGGACATTCTCCGGATTTCCCCGCAAGACCACCCACTTGAAATTCAGGGGGCGATCGATCGGATCGATGCTCTCGGCCGCACTAACTACCATTCGTCGGGTGTTGCTGACACCGCGCCAGATGCGAGCGATCGCGCTGGGCGTATTGGCAAGGAGCTCCGTGAACTGTTTCGGCGCAAAATAATCGCTCCCAGGAGTCTGCGGAACCTCTTCAAGAACTTTTAGCTGGACCAACGGCGGAATCGTCTCGAGAGTCATCGCCTGAGCGGCGCGCACCATGGCTACAGGATTGAGCTGTTTGCCATCGAATACGGCCGGGTGGGCCTTGCCACTGAAATAATCATCCCAGTTCTTCACCTGGCGATTGGTACTGCGAAGCAACATCTGGATAGTCGGCATCAACAGACCATCTTTCTCGAGTCTTGTGCGCACTTCGGGCCGAAATGCACCGATCGTGCGAATGACGGTGGAAATAAATGGCTTATCCGTCCCCGACGACCCCTGAGACGTAATCAGGTACGGCGTGTTGGTAGGCATTAGATCGCCGTAGCCGGTGAGTTTTTTTTCTCCGCCATTATATTTTTTGCCGAGCATGCGTTTATTTCCCGGATCATGATCCCGATGCTCCGGATAGATGTAGAGGTTATTGCCGCGATACTGGCGGTAAAGCACGTCATGCATCCTCCGACTGGTGTACGCGTTCCGCGTTTGAGATCCTTGTCGGATATCACTATGCGCTGTCGATGAGTTGCCGACAGTCGTGTTCTCAAGCACGCGGCCCTGCAGTCCCCACCCCCGCGTTTTTACTTCGGAAGGATTGTAATGCACCTTTTTTAACTTGGGAAAGTTTTTAAGATTCACGGTGGAATGTCCGTTATCGCGATTGTCCCAGTACACGTCCTCGAGGCCTGAAGCCTTTCCCTGATTCACCAACCTCTGGAGCATGTCGCGAGATTCCTTCAACTCTTTTCTTTGCTGCTCTTTGGCCTTTTGGCTTTTTGTCTTTTTCTTTTGTGGTTCGCCGGTTGCACTATTTCCTAGGACAAGAAGCAGGCAAACACAGATGGGAATTCCAACACGGCAGATCATCCGAACAGACATAGTCATGCGTACTCTCCTTTGCTGCCGAATCATTATTTCGCGGCAACATGCCGGTGGCGGGCACCATACCATTTTTGGTACAGAACAATGGATGCTGGTATCGCTTTTAGGGCATCCATTGGCCAAGCCTGCTCTGCTCCTTGGAAAACTCTGGGCGTTCTCATGTTATGAACTGGTAATTACCTTTAAATCCTTAGTGCAGGTGCTAACGACCACGCCATCGTTAAGTCTACAGAATCGGTTCCACTTTGGCTATGATTGATAGGACATTGTATTCGGTGCGGATAGGCAAACGATTGTATTCCATCTAAAATCTAACGGCGATCACCAACCCCACGAAATTCTGGCGACTCGGATGACCCATTCGAAAGAAACATCGAGTACTGATCGCAGAGATGCTACCGATTCGGTCACGGAAGTGACGCTGACCTACTCGAGCAATCCCACCGATAGTTCGGAATTGGACAGCTCCCCATATGCAAAAGCGAAAAACAGCGATACTGACATACAGCCTTCCAGACTCAGCCTTAAAGATCTTCCTGAAAACCTTATCGTCTTGGGCGATGTCATCGGCCAGGGGGGCATGGGTATTGTACGAGCTGCCCGGCAGATGCTTCCTTTGCGTGATGTTGCCGTCAAGCGACTTCATTTTGCTAAAGCCCATCTGGCCAAAAATCTCATGGATGAGGCACTGACGATGGGAGGTCTTGAGCACCCCAATATCGTTCCAGTTCACCTCGTCCGTCTCACTGAGGACAATAGCCCCGAAGTCGTGATGAAATATGTTCACGGCAGGAGCTGGAACGAGATTCTCAATAAAATACCTCAGCGTGACGACGCTTTGGAGGCGTCACTTGAGATACTTCGATCCGTCTGCAATGCGATTGAATATGCGCATGCCCACAATGTAATCCACCGCGACATAAAGCCTCACAATGTCATGGTCGGCGAGTTTGGCGAGGTCTATCTCATGGACTGGGGTATCGCTGTTCGACTCGATAACATCGACTCCGTTCCAAAAGGTCTCGTCGGAACTCCCGGATATCTTGCGCCAGAAATGCTCACAGGGGATCCCAATGATGTCCATATCCAGACCGATGTATTTCTGCTGGGATCCACACTCCACACCATTCTCACGGGCAAGCGCCGTAACGACGCAAACAGTATTGTCGGTGCACTCGATGCCGCTAAGAAATCCGAACCGTATCAATATGAATCGGACGTTCCTTCTGAACTGGCGGACTTGACGAATCGCGCCTGTTCAAAAGAACCCGGCGACCGGCCCAACAATGCTAAAGAGTTCCGTCATGATCTCGAATCGTTTATTTCACTTCGCGAGGCATATGTGATTCGCGACAGTGCGATTTTAAAACGCGATGCCCTCATCAGCATCATCAAACACTATAAACGGTCAAAGAATGACGAGGCCGAAATCCGCACGCTTTTTGCCGAAGCGCGTTTCGGCCTGGAGCAGGCTCTGCGATTGGCACCCGACTGTGCTGGTGCACAAGAAGCCTTTCATGACACCCTAATGGCGATGATTTATTGGCTTCTGGACAATCAACATTACGACGAGGCCGACCATCTTCGCGGAAGCCTTGGGCATAGCGATAACGCACTCATTGCGCGATTCAGCGATGAGTTTCTAGCCGGAAAACAACGATCCGCAGAGTCACAATATCTCAAGCGAATGGCTCCCGATTACGACCCAACGCCGAGTCGCACCGGACGTCAGATTTTAGGAATTTCCATCATGGGGGTTGTGGCGATCGCCTGCGTCGCTGCCATAATCTACGACACCATGTATCCAACGGATATTTCGCCGAAGAGGCTCCTTATATCCACCGGTAGCGTCGCCCTTGTTGTCGTTCTAGCGATGTTCATCGCCCGACAATGGCTGTTTGCAAATCGTATTGGCGGACGGTTATTCAGTACGGTCGTATTCGGTTTTCTCTGTGCCCCTATCTTTGCCATTGCCGGCCTTAAAGGGGGATTTTCTGGTGAGGCGATTATGGTTGGCGATACACTCCTTGTTGGTTTGACCATGGCCAACGTCTATCCCATTGTCCGTACTGGCAGATGGGCCGCTCTATTTGCCCTGGCCAATGTCTTTGCCGCATCTGTCTTTCCTACCTGGGCACAATCAGGCTTCATGCTCAGCACCGCATTTAGCGCCGCGTGCGTCGTCTACGACTGGACAAAACGAGAATTCAAATACGCAGACATTCCGGAAGCCGGGAACAACCCGTAGCAGTTCCGCATTGCAGCCGGCCACGGAGGGATCTCTGAATGGATCCACCAAACCTGGCCGCGCGATCCTCAAGAGTTCGCGTCCTCTCCCTGTTGCAGTCTGGCCTCCAATCGCTCGAGCCGCTCGATCAACAGCAGATTTCTCTCGACGAGCTCGCGCGCAGAGCTGTCGCCGGTTGCTTCTTCTCCGCCTAGAGGCATGCTCCTTGGCAATTTCGTTTTGTCCTCCGAATCTCGGAGCATCACCCCTGCCACTGCACCGACAAGTGTGGCAAACGATCCGATGCCCACCACCATGATAAAGACCGAAAGAATACGGCCTCCAGGTGTCACCGGGAAGAGTTCGCCGTACCCGACGGTAGATATGGTAACAACGGCCCACCAGGCTACATCTTCGGCGGTGTGTATGTTTGCGTTCGGAGCATTCATTTCAAGATGCAACACGCCAATGCAGCAACCGACAACAATCACGGTGCCTAATAACAAAACGCCGGTAACCGTTGAAGCGACAAGATCACGCCGCAACACGCCACCGAGAACGCGAATGGACCGGATGACATACAACACGCGGAACAGCTTGGCAAAGCGCAGAACGCGCAAGGGACCGACGATGGGAATGGACGATGCGAGATCGAAGATTCCCCATGTAAAGATATATTTAAGCCTATTCTCGCTAACAGCGATCTGATGGATGTAATCAATAAAGAAAATACCGCAGAACACATAATCGAATATAGAAAAAAGGTCTGCGAGTGGACTCTTCTCGGTGAGGCAGAACTGCCAGGACACCAGGACCATCGCGAGAATCGCAACGCCCATGATGAACAGGTCATAGGGGCCTGACGCACGAAACGTTATCTTTGTCATCGGAACAAATCTCCAAGTGCCGTAGCAGGCGGGTGACGACGAGCGATTGAAGAATTAGCGAATCGTCATCCCGTGCGCGACAGCGCGCCGGTGTAGCACCGCGATCACAATCACCGCATGCCCCAGCTTGCAAACGGAGCGGACAGGATTCGAACCTGCGGATCCCTCACGAGATCACGGATTTAGCAAACCCGCGCTTTCGACCACTCAGCCACCGCTCCCGTTGAACCGACATCGCCAGAAAATTGCCAAATGGTGGCATCTTCTGGCAAGAGGATCGTAACGATTCTAAATAATTTACCGGCACTGGCAAGGCAGATATCATAGAAAGAGCTGCTCAGAGGGCGCATTTACGCATAAATTAGAATCGGGAAGCTACTCTAGTTGGTAGGAGCATCGGACTGATATTTTGGCAATCCTTTCTTGCGAGGCAAAGAATCGCGCCATCTTGCGAGAGAACCGACGAATCTGGAATGTACCACATGCGAACAAATCAGACACAACGATGTTTTAGGGCGATCTTTGCCCTGTCACTATGGTTCTATTGTCTTTCACCTGTCAGTGTTCTTTCAGGGGGAGAGAGTGTCGCGGGGGCCGTTGAACATTCTGCGGCACACCAGGCCTCTGCAAACTCCATCACTCAGAGCGAGCTGAAGCGACACGTTGATATTCTAGCGGACGACTCTTTTGAGGGGCGTGCGGCCGGAAGTCGTGGTGGCCACGCCGCTAGCGGCTATCTGCGCGGGCAGCTAAATCAGATCGGCGTAGAGTCGATGGGTGACGACGGTGATTACTTTCAAACATTCCACAACAATTATAGAAATATCCTTGCCCGTATCCCGGGAACTGACGCAAAGCTGAAGGATGAATATATCCTGATCGGTGCCCATTACGATCATGTCGGGTACGGTACGGGCAGAACCAGTTTCGGCCCGACTGGCTATATCCATAATGGCGCCGATGACAACGCCAGCGGCACAGCATCACTGCTGGAACTCGCAGAGGCACTGCATCTGTCGGACTGGCGCCGCTCGATCCTGATTGCTTTCTGGGACGGCGAAGAGTTGGGACTGCTAGGGTCCAAGCATTTCATCCGTAATCCAGTCGTCCCTCTAAAGAACATTCGCGCGATGATCAACATGGATATGGTTGGACGATTGCGTGAGCAGAAACTGACCATGTTCGGCAGCCGCACGCTGATAGGATCCCGAAGGCTCGTTAGCGAACAGAATGAGGGGCTTCCTCTATTGATCGACTTCAGCTGGGAAATCAAACCAAACTCGGATCACCATCCATTTTTTTCCCACGGTATCCCCTACCTCATGCCCCATACCGGCCTACACGATGATTATCATCGCCCGCGAGATGATGCCCACAAGATAAATACCGATGGCATCGAACAGACCACACGTCTCCTTTTTCGGGTAATAAGTATTCTCGCCGACAAAGATGAGATAGGCGAATTCCGGGCGGCTTCTCGAAGCGAGTCACCGCGACTGCGCCGGCAACTTGAACGACCGCTTCGGCCCGCCCCAAAACGCCTCGGCCTGTCATGGAATTCAAGCGACAACACCGACATCGGGCTGGAGGTAAGGCGAGTTGGCTACCGCTCGGCAGCCGCCGCTGCTGGCATCCGTATCGGGGACCGCATTACCGAGTTTGATGGGGTCACCGTTGAGAGTGATGCAGCAATGCGAACAGCAGTTTTCGGGGCAAAGAGGGTGACGACCGCGACAATCACCCGGCCAGGAGAAGAAGAGCCACTCACGATACCACTAAAGCTTGCGGGTGAACCGATGCGGCTGGGGCTTTCCTGGCGACTGGACGATGCAGAGCCCAATGCCGCCATTGTCACTCGCGTGGTACCCGGTTCGCCCGCAGACGCGGCTGGCCTAAAGATCATGGACCGCATCTATTCGGTCGAAAACGAAAACGTCGCGGACCGTGAACAATTGGTTGCGAGCTTTAAAGCGAGCGAGTTCCCGGTGACGTTAAAGATCGAACGGGAGGGAAACCAACAGACCATTACTCTTGGAATGGAGGAAGGCCTTCAAAAGGCGGCTCTGCTGGATCCGATTCCCTAAAGAGTCATCGCAGAAAGCGCAGGCTCAATCGCTCTAACTTCGCACAGCCATCGCCTGCCGGCCTGCTCGGCCGACACAATAAGCGGCCCCTGTTGGGCATGATTTGTATACCTCGCCACGAGCTGCCCGGCGGATTGGACCGTATGGTCATTCACATTGCCAACAAGCAGCACAGCAGGCCCAGCAAAGTTCTCCGGAAGCAGAAGCGCACACGGTCTGGCCGCCTCATGGCGGGCAAGGTATTCAATGGTCACATTTTCCTGTGCTCGCCGCCCGATGACCATCTTCGTTAATGCGTCGTGCCGGATATGCCGCCCCACTTTCAGTAGTTGAAAATCCCAGTCTCTGTTTTCTGAGGTGTGCTCTAAAAGATCAAAGACTCTCGGCGCAAATGTCTTTTCCGTCAACATGCATCCGGTCGATGGTGAGGGGATCTGCTCGTCGCGGAATCCATATTCGTGCGCAAGGCGAATAAGGCCTTTTCGTGAGCGGCCGGAAAAATCGTACAACTCGTCGCGTTGGATGATTCCTTCTCTTTCCGGCGCCGTGGGTGCAAGCAGACGGGCCGAAAGAGGACGTAGCAGGCGGCCCTCAAGCTCACTGTGGATTTCAATCCGCTCAAGATCGCGCCGCGTCTGACTGTTGGGCCGCTGACCGAGGACCTCACCACTGGCAACAAAGGAAGCAGACACCTCCTTCATGAACAACTTGGCCCGCTTGAACATGTAAATGCGGCAATCCACGCATGGGTTCGCGCCGCGTCCATAGCCGAACTGCGGTCGCCTCAATATATCGAGATACGACTCATCCTGAGAGAAGACAGTCAGTCGGACTCCGAGTCGTGCCGCAGCGACACACGATGCGTCGCCACAACAGGAGAATTGCGTGCGGAAAGTAACCGCTTCAATGTCCAGCCCCTGACGCTGGAGAATGCGAATGGCGAGCATGCTGTCGAGGCCGCCGGAGAACAAGACAACAGCACGCGCGGACATAGAGACCATTTCCTTGTTACAGCAATCCTATTGTGAGAGACAAAGAAGCAACTAATGAAGTGGCATCATTCGTCATCGAAGTTCTCCGAATACGATATTTCCTCACCCTCAAGGACACGCAGTGCATTGCATGCCGCCCGTTGTTCCGCCTCTTTCTTGTTTTTTCCCCAAGCCGGAGGATAATGCTCCTCGCCGACGACAGCTGTTATTTTAAAATGCTTGCTGTGATCAGGACCCTTTTCCTCGAGGACCTGATACACCGGCGTCGTTCCATGCTGTCGCTGAATTTTTTGCTGCAATAATGACTTGTAGTTTTCTCCAGATGCTCCGCTAACGGCGAGATCAATCTCAGGGCCGACATACTGCTCGATAAACTCCTTAGCCGCTGCAGCGCCCCCATCAAGGTAGATTGCGGCAACAAGGGATTCAAAGACATCCGACAAGAGTGACGAGGGAACGCCTCGGCTTCCGGACATTCCCTTGCCGAGGATCAGAAACTCCTCCAAGTTCAGTTCACCACTTATTTTGGCGCAAGTCTGTCGGCTCACAACCGTTGATTTGATGCGCGTAAGATCGCCCTCGAGATATTCGGGGAAACGGCGATAAAGATGTTCGCAGACGACAGCGCCGAGAATCGCGTCCCCGAGAAATTCGAGCCGCTCGTTGGACACCAATCGGTGGTCTGCACCGGACGCATGGGTCAATGCGCAATGCAATAAACGTTTGTCCGTAAATACGTAACCGAGACGCTCTTCGCAGCGAGCGAAAACCGGCATCAACTCTTCGATGATATCGGTCGAACCGTAACTAGGCATGAGGTGTGTGCATGCGATCGGAGCATAGGAGGTGAAAGCAGCGAGACTCTAACATGGCTATGCGGTCATGTCAACTTTGAACGCTCAAAACGGAGCATCATTGAGTGTAATTGCCGCATGGCTCGGCCACGCACGTGATTTCAATGCCCTCTGCCTTGGGGTACAATTGGCTGGTGACGAATCCTTTGGTCGCATGTGCAATACCGCCTGCGCAACTCGAACCATGCCGATGCCGCATTACCATCTGGAATTCCATGTACCCCAACACACTCTATCTTCCCGAGCTTCGCGAAATGCTATCGCAGGGTGATGACGCGGGCTTGCGCGAATTTTGTGTTGCGGTCCATCCGGCAGCGGCTGCCGAATTTACGGACCTTTTGAATCTCGATGAAGCCTGGACCGTGCTTCGCCATGCAGATATCCCCACGCAGGCAGAGATTTTTAGCTTCTATGACTTGCCCAAACAAATTGAATTTCTGGAAAATGTCGATCGCGGCGAGATGGCGAGCCTCATTGCTGAATTACCTCCCGACGACCGC
>JASMGX010000062.1 GCA_030751095.1 Pirellulales bacterium
TGCATGGAAATTGGCCACGTCCAGGTGATGCCAGAAGGCCCACTCTGTGGCTGCGGCCGTCGAGGCTGCCTTGAAGCCGTTGCAAGCCGCCTGGTCATCGCTTCCCATGCTGCCGCTGCTGCATATCGGGGTTCTGCGCCTCTGCTCTTAGAAAAATGTGGCACCGATGTATCCCGGATTCGCAGTGGCGCTCTTGCCGCTTCTGTCAATGCGGGCGAAAAGGTGATCGAATCGATTGTACGCGATGCTGCCCGCCACATCGGTCGGGCCGTGGCTAGTGTGGTCCACTTGATCGCACCCGACATCGTCGTCCTTGGCGGTGGCCTGGTTGAGGCAATGCCCGAATTATTCATCGACGAAGCTGGCAAGGCTGCCCGGAAACGGGTTCTTCCCGCTTTCAGGGAGAGCTTCGAGATGGTGGCAGCAAAGCTCGGGGACAAAGCGGCTGTTCTCGGTGCGGCCGCATGGGCTGAGCACAACCAATCCGATTAGCGGCAGAATCGATGAGGGCTGCAACGTCCCGCGATAGGCAATAAGGCAATCGATCGCGTTGCGCATTCGATCGTTACAGTCAGGCGTTTAGTCCCCGACCCCAATGTCGTCATTAAACGCCGAGAGGATGAGTTGGTTCTCCTCTCTTTGGTGCCTCTCAAAGCGAGTGTGAAATTCCAGGAATCGCACCGAGATACTACCGTGCGATGGAGCGCGCCGTTCGCAATAGAGTAATTCTTCCGCGGCCTCCACCAATTCGCAAATTTCCAGAAAGAACACGTCGTGCTCTGCGTGAAGCTTCTCCGCTTTGCCGTTCAAACGGGGTGATTCGAGAATGGCATCTTCAAAGTAACCGTAGGCATCCTCGAGGGCAAAATGAAGCGCTAATTGATCTCGCAACTTCCAGAGCTGCTCGACCAGAGGGCGTGCAGTCGGGCCAGGCCCGGTGGGCCTGCAGCAGCGGTCGGCGACCGAAGAGAGCAACTGCCGAAGATCGCGATCGTCTTCCTTGATCTCCTGTAGAAACGCCGCGTTGACCGTCAACGTACCGGTGAGAACCGCCATGGCAAAGTTCCTTCTGTTAGGTAATCAACCCTCACGGCCGGATAGATAACTGAAGCAGATATCCTTTTTCACAATCTATTGCATCGGCGGCGTATATTGCGCCGGTGTATACTGCGACGGCATATATTGCGACGGAGTAACCGGGGAACATATCCGCGGATACGCCGCAGGCCACTGCACCAGAAAACGGAAATCTTTCTCTGCTCTGGTTTCGTTTAAATCGGTCCCTGCCAGGGAGCGATAGTCTCAGCGCGTCCGATAGAGAAATAGGCAAAGCCGCCTCACCATCGAACTGTGCAACAGTTTCAATCTACGGCACCGCGGCACGAAGGTCAATAATTTTGAGCGACTCAAACGGCAGTCGATAAAAACCGCTCGCTAATTGCTCTTATGTACGGATATAGATGCACCGTTGTTATTCGGTGCCGCAATCGTACAGCACAACGCATCGGGCGAGGGCCAACGTGCAATCTCCTGCCCGAACGCGTTTGCTTCGCGCTGATTCTCAAAGAGGACAAAGAGCGTGGGTCCCCAACTGCTTTGACCGACACCTGAAAGGCCTTCACTTCGGCATCGCGTTACCAGTTCGGCTATCTGCTCCGTTGCAAACGAACCCGCCTGCTGCGACGCGAAACACTCTCCGGCCGCAACGCCATAGCGATAGAGACTCTCTGAGAACGCCTCAAAATCGGCGCATCGGGCAGCGGGAAACATTTGCTCCCGAACCAGCGTTTCCAGATCCCCCGAAACGCTCTGTGGCACAACGGGCAGTTGGGCAAATGCCTGCTTCTCAAGTATCCCGGAAACCCCCTCCTTTGCCTGGGGACGAATCAACAGCCACCGCCAATCTTCCGGCAGCGCGACTCGATCGCCAAGTTCCGCCAGAGCGTCGCCTGGCTCTTTGCCGACATCAAGAAGCAATCCGCCGTTAAAAAACCCATAACACCCAATCGAGGACCGTAACCCTCGCCCGGTAGCCGCAGCCAATTCCGCCGGATCGGTAGGTCCTTCCCCCATAAACGCCACTACCCCACTGGCAAGGGCAAGCGCCAACTGGGTCCCTGTCCCTAAGCCGACATGCTGCGGAGCGGCGTTGAGAATCTCGATGCGGCAGCTCGGTAGTTCGAGTTGCTCAGAGGCCAAAAACCGCTTGACAATGTCATACGCACGCTGATGATGCTCTCCGAAGAGCTGGAAAGATGGTGCCGGACGAATGCGAACAGCCACCCCAGGCAGATCGATCATCGCGCCAACGCCACCAAACTGCCTGGCGCCTGCAGCGCGGGGTGAAAGCAGGCCAAAATGGAGCCTGCTCGGCGCCTGAACTTCGACTTCTCTCACTTCATCCAACGACACTACCACCAGCAATATTCTCCCGCACGATTGCTGCGAGCGGCCTGCTGCATTAGACCTCGCAACGATCGCGAATGTATTTTGCTAGAAACGTAAACGCCTCACTCTCCTCCTGGCCACCTGTTTTTTCAACCACCGCAGTGAGTCGCTCCATCTCGGTGAGAATGTCTGCACGGGGCAGACGTTCTATCCGCGTGGCCAATATAGCAACCTCTAGGACCGCATGCTTTGCACGGTTAAAACCAAAAAAGTCGCGTTGCCGCCGCGACTCGAGAACCCGGCATTGAAGATGTGCCGGTGTCGACTGCTCACAAAAAGTATCGACCGCAACAGCATGCCAGCGACAGGCGTCCTTTAGCGCACATCCCATCTGCCCGGGTAGTGCCAGCAGGTCTGGCTGCAGGTCGATCTGACCCACCGCTGCGCGGGCGATAAGCAGAACGTCGTCCGTCACGTGAAAGATTCCATGACGCGTCCGGCGAAGATTTGCAAAGGTAGTCGAACCCTGGTAAGGCCGAAGCATCATTTGCCGCTCCTCCAATTCCACAACAGCACCCATCGGAGAGATGTTGATCGTGCCATCCTCACAAACCGTCGTCATGATACCCTCAAGCACTCTGGGCATGGCAGGACCTAATACATCCTATTTCTGTTGTGTTTTCCGCCGGCAGACCTTTTTGCCAGCCACTTTGCGCCGGTCCTTTGTAACATCGCCCGCTGCCAAGTTCCACTCTCCGCGTGCCATACGGGGCTTAACTCCGTTTGCGGTCGCGGACGCGGCATCGGCTCTCTTCCTCCTCCGTCAACAGGCCCCAATCGAGGGCCTCGTCCTGCTGGTAGTTTTTGCCGAGCGCCAACGCAGTCGCCGCTTTGCACATCTCATAGCCGAGATAAAACGCGTGACCGCGGTCCATTGTGTCCTTGTCTTGATCTAAAAATTTCTGAAACATCAAAAAGGGATCGGTTCCAAAGAGATGGAGACTGGATGAAAGGAGATGGACGTTGCCTCGGTCGACAAACACTCGAATATTGTTGTCCTGGATCTCATCTCGCAGGCGCTCGAAAAAACGTTCGCCATATTCCGGGACATCGACGTCGCGCAACATGACCAGGCGACGTTCAACGTGCTTGGGAAGGCATTGCTCCTGGACCGCGTGGTAGACGAGTCGCCTGGCCAGATCGCACTCGGCAACGCTGCTCTTTGCCCAGTTGATGACCTGCGTTGTCAGGACGCTCCGGATGCCGAGTTCTTCGCAGATCCCCAGCAGCAGGACGTTGACGCCCGCCGAATCGACATCGGTCAATTCTGTAAGATTCCCGATACCCATCATCATTTCAGCATCGACGTATCGGCACCGGACATCCATGTACTGTTTCAGGCTCTCGGCAAACCCGAACCCGACCGGCGAGAGAATCGGATCGATCCTTAGCGGAAGACCCGCGACCGAGAGAAATTCAACCGTTTCATCGAGCCCCTCAAGCGATTGCGGGTCATCGGGAATCACCACCACCTCCACGCCCCAATCGAGCGCAGCCTGGCGATTGGTGGCATTGACCGAGAGGACCAACTCCGCTCCGGCTGCAGTCGCTGCTGCAATCTCGCGCGAATCCATGCTGTCGATCGAAAGGCGGTAGCCTTCGTCTTTGAGTGCACCAACGGCAGCGCCCACCCCGCTCCATCGCTGGCCCGGGTTGCATCCGAGGTCAATCAGGTCGGCACCCGAATCGCGAAAACTCTTTGCCTGCGCAATCAATTCGTTCGTGGAAAGATTCGGGGCATGATTGATTTCCGCAAGGATTTCAATGTCGTAGCTGCCATACGTATCGTTCGGTGACTTTACGGCGTGAAAAAACTCTCCGAGACGCCTCAAGTCGCGGGGCCCCCGCACCACCTCACACGGAGCAACCTCTTCGATGGCCGCCAAATCCCCTTGGCAATAGCCAGGAATGATCACATGCGTACTCTGCGGTGGCACGTTAATACGCCGGGCTACCCATGCAGTACTCATGAGTGCCGCCACCGTTATTTTGAGCACGTCGATCGTATAGTGGAATTTCAACTCGGCGGCGAGCGGCTCGATAATTTGACGCAGAGAATATTCCGCTAATTTTCCGGTGACAAAATGGATATGCGCCGCAGGCCAGTCCTGTTCTGCTGCTGTTGCATCCTGACCGTCCACAGGCACCCCTTCGGCTCTAAAGGCGTCCGCCATTGATCGACACCACCTGGCCGGTAATAAAGGACGCCGCGTCTGAAGCTAAAAAGCAGGCCATGTTCGCAACATCGCTCGGGGTCCCCCAGCGCCGGAGCAGCGCTTCGTCGCAGGCCCGGTTTTGCCAAGTGTCGTTGGCCTGCTCTGCCCAACGGGTTCGGATCCATCCGGGAGCAAGGCAATTGACGCGAACGCTCGGCGCGAGCGTTTTGGCAAGTGAGCGCGTGAATGCCATCACGGCGCCTTTGGCCGCTGCAAAGAGTTCGCCGCTATCCCCCTCCATACCACACTCAGCCTGGTCCCATCCCATGTTTAATAGAACGCCGCTTCCGGCAGCTTTCATTGCAGCACCCACCCGACGGGAGATGCGCATCGTCGCGGAGACATCCACATTCCATAGATGTGCAAGTTTTGCCTCAAAGCTTTCCTCCGCAAGCGGCCCGGTCAACAGATCGACGCCCGCGTTATTAATCCAGACATCAATATGTTTCTGCCACCGATACGCAGCGTCACAGAGTGCATCTTGGCCGGCAGTGGTAGAAAGGTCGGCACAAAGAGCCTCAGACCGCACGCCAAGCGATCGGAGCGTACTCGCCACCTCCTCGGCAGCGGCAAGTTGGTGGCCGGCATGCACAAGGACATCGGCACGGCGTTTCGCAAAACAGATCGCCATCTGCCGGCCAATACCGCTGGAACTGCCGGTGATCACCACCGACCGTCCTCGAAAATCGACTCCTGGCGTTTCGACCGCTTCGCCCGTCATGACGGCATTCTCGTATTCCCCGGCAGCGCCGTCGGGCAGGGACCAGTCCAAAGAACCCGCTCCCGCCCGATTTCAATTAATGTCCTGCAAAAACTCCTCAAAGCCAATCACCTGGGAATACATCGGGAACACTTCATTCGCATAAAATTGTTGTTCCGTATCGGTTCGCCCGGCTGTACAGTCCGAAAGAATGTAAACCTGAAAGTCGCGGTCAAAGGCACTTCGTGCTGTAGAGTCGATACAGAGACTCGTAACCGCCCCCGCAATGACAACATTACGAATATTGTGCCCCCTCAGGACATCCTCCAAATCAGTATTCGAAAAAGCATTTAGTCCACGACGACCCGGCACATTAACGACACGGTCACCAAGATCGGTAATGACCGGGATGGTTTCGGTGCCTTTTTGCCCCCGGCGAAATGCACCGACATCAATAATGGCTTTCAGGATACCGACCGGTTCGGTAATTTCACTGTAATCGGAGGTGAATTGAATCGGGGTGGCAATCACCAGAAGCTCGGGCAATTCCTTGACCGCATCGAGCAACTTGATCGTATTTTGCAGCGTGGTATCCCGGGCATGCCCTTCGACAAACTCCCGCAGGATTCCATCTTCCGCAAAATAGTCGTTTTGATAGCCGATCAGAACGAGAGCTGTTTCTGCCGCCTTCAAGCCTACCCTCCTAGCAGATGCCGTTTGTTGCCATGTACTGCACAATATACGCAGTTCCTCCGGGTCGGTCAATTTGCCACTGCTGGACACTTTCTGTAGCGGACAATTCGAGTATGATCGTGCCATATTGCTTGATCGGGAGACCGGGAAGACGCGATCATGGATTTTACCGACCGCATCGACGAGTGCTGCTTTGTGTTTCGTGGTTACAACACAACCAACCTTGGCCGCAGCGGGCAACTGCTGGACCACGAGCAATATGGGCCCATTTTTGAACAACATCTTCGCGAAGCATCCGAGATCGCCTCGGGGCGTCTCGGTATATCTCTCGATCTGATCGGCCGAGTACGGCGCGGCGAGGAAACAACCCTCCAATCATTTCCGCAGGCCGTGGCACTCATCATGGCAACTGAGATGGCCCAGATGAGCATCCTCTCAAAGTTTTTCAACGTGGACATCTCTTTGGCAAAACGCGCGACCGGTTACAGTCTTGGCGAAATCACAGCGATCGTTTGTGGCGGGGTCATACCGTTTGCCGATGCGCTCAGTGTTCTCCTCGATTTCGCCAACGATTGTGCCGAACTTGGAGAAAACACCCGCATGGGAATCGTTTTTTCCCGCGCCGGAGAACTCCCTGCCGAAGACATCCAGCGTCTCTGCGTTCAAATCAGCGCGGAAGATCGTGGCGTGATCGCCGTTTCGGCGCATCTCTCTCCCAACACGCTTCTGCTGCTCGGGCAGAATGACACCGTCGATCGGTTCAATTCGCTTCGCAAGCAGCGGCTACCCAAAGAAGTTCATTTGAGAAAGAACGACCACCGGTGGCCTCCGCTGCATACTCCCATCGTCTGGCAGCGCAATGTCTCCAACCGCGCGGGCGTGCAGTTGCAATCTGTCGATGGCGGCTTCGTTGCCCCAAAGCCCCCCATCATCTCCCTCGTGACCGGTGAGGTGAGTTACAATGCCTACAACGCACGCGAACTACTGACCGCCTGGGTCGATCATCCCCAGCAGGTATGGAAAGCTGTCTGCGAAACGCTCTCCGCCGGCGTCAAAACGGTGGTCCATGTAGGACCGCAACCGAATTTATTCCCGTCCACTTATAAACGGATTGCCGAAAATGTCAGTACGCAGATGAGCGGCACATCAGCGGCAAGCCTCGGCAAGCGGATCGTATCGGGTATGATTGATCGGCCATGGCTGGCTAATCTCCTTCCATCCCAAGCCTCGCTTTTACGGGCACCCGCGCTCGAACACGTCATTCTCGAAGACTGGCTGCTCGAGGCGCCAGATGCCAGCTGATCGACCGACTCATTCGCAAAGCCATCGCATAAACAAAAAATCAAGATGATCGTTTTTGAATCTCCTATTGGCAGATGTGGACCTGTTGGCTATCACACGCCTTGCAGCTCTAGGCGGCATCGACCCGATTTAAACCAAACTCGCAATCAATGCGTACAAAGAGACTGCCAGAAACCGTTTTCCGGAAAAGGACGTGCCGCTGGCTTTGGCAAGCCACTCCACCCACAAAAAGGATGCGCCTATCTATGCTTCCACGATTGATTTCCCACTTTTGCCGTGGCCCTGCCCTTTGCATCCTTGCACTATCTCTTGCACTTATTCCTTATTCACCAGAGGCAACTGCAGAGGAATCGAAGGAGAACAACACCCGAAAAAATAAAATGACCACCACCGCCGAGCTCATTCCACGCGAAACGTTTTTCGGCAATCCCAATCGGGTCAGCCCAAAAATCAGTCCCGATGGCAAAAAGATTGCTTTCCTTGCACCGCTCGATGGTGTCCTCAACATATGGACGGCACCCATTGATAACCCAGCCGCAGCCAAAGCGATTACCAAAGACACCCACCGAGGCATTCGCACCTTCCTCTGGGCCTATACGGGCAACCACATCCTCTACAGCCAAGATCAGGACGGGGATGAAAACTACAGCATATACGCTATCGACCTCGATTCGGGAGATATCCGCAATCTCATTCCGCCGACGGACCTGCCGGCGGGCGCAAAAGAACGTCCCCCGGTCCGCGCAGAAATTGAAGCGGTAAGCCATCGCTTTCCGGAAGAAATCCTCATTGGCCTGAACGATCGCGATCCTAGATATCACGATATCTACCAGGTGAACATTCTTACCGGAAAGCGCCGATTGCTTCAAAACAATCCCGGTTTTCGCAGTTTTGTTTTCGACGAAGATTACAAGCCGCGCTTTGCATCGAAATACAGCGCCGATGGGTCACTCGTCTACTACCAGCCAAAGCAGGGAACACAAGAGGATGTGGACATCGACTGGGAGACCTTTATCACCATCCCCAAAAGCGATACGGCGACGACCCACTTCCTTGGATTTGATGCAACGGGAAACATTCTCTACCTTGCCGATAGCCGCGGCCGGAATACCGCAGCGTTGATGGAAATGGACCTTGCTTCCGGCAAGACAAAACTGATTGCCGAGGATCCGCGAACTGACATCGGCGCCATAAAGAGCCACCCGACCAAAAACACCATCCAGGCTGTCTCGTTTTATTACGATCGTCGTGACCGCAAATATTTTGATCCGGACGTGGAAAAAGATATGGCCCTGGTGATGGAGGGAAGTCGCGGAGACGCCGGCATTGCCAGTTGGTCGCTTGACGATCGCCAGTGGATCGTTGCCCATCTGCCGGATGATGGCCCTATCCGCTATTTCCATTTCGACCGCGACACCAAAGAGCGCACGTTCCTCTTTGCACACAGGCCGGAACTGGAGGGACTGCCACTGGCAAAGATGCAAAGCGTTTTCATCAAAGCGCGTGACGGCTTGGAGATGGTCGCCTATCTCACCCTCCCGGTTGGCACAGATCAAGACGGCGACGGCCGGCCGGACCGACCGCTTCCCATGGTGCTGCTCGTCCATGGTGGCCCCTGGGCGAGGGACTCCTGGGGCTATGATCCCGAGCACCAGTTGCTCGCCAATCGCGGCTATGCCGTGCTGGCTGTGAACTTCCGCGGCTCTACAGGATTTGGCAAACATTTTCAAAACATCGCCAAGCGGCAGTGGTCGGGAACCATGCACGACGATCTGCTTGATGCAGTCGCGTGGGCCGTATCCCAAAAGATTGCCCAGGAGGATAAAGTCGCCATTATGGGCGGCAGCTATGGTGGCTATGCGGCACTGGTGGGACTATCGTTCACTCCGGATGTCTTTGCGTGTGGCGTCGATATCGTCGGCCCAAGCAGTCTTCTGACCCTGATTGAATCGATACCACCCTACTGGGAATCGTTTCGCCAGCAGTTGATTGAACGAGTCGGCGACATCGATACCGAGCAGGGACGCAAGGAGTTGCGGGAACGCTCTCCGCTGTTTCGGGCCGACAAGATCGAGCGACCCCTTTTGAGCGGACCGGGGAAACACGACCCGCGGGTCAAGCAGCAAGAGGCGGAGCAAATGGTGCAGGCGATGAAAGAGAATCAGATCCCGGTAACGTATGTACTGTTTCCCGACGAGGGACATGGCTTTGCCCGTCCCGAAAACCGGCTTGCCTTTTTTGCTGTCGCGGAACGATTTTTGAGCGAACATCTCGGTGGCCGAAGCGAACCGATCGGAAAAGCCTTTGAAGGCTCTACCATTTCGGTTCCAGAAGGTTCCAAAAGCCTGCCCGGTCTGGCCGAATCGCTGCGACAAACCGAGAAGCCATAACGGGATCCTATTTTTCTCACGCACCTCTGCTCCCGATTGACTCGGTGCACCGCGCAGGTAGGATAGACGCCGGCGAAAGCCCGCTTTTTGACGGCAGCTAGGACGCAATGGGAGGAACATGGACGATGCCAGACGCAATCACGCAACTCGAGCGGGCCAGGGCTGGTGAAATCACGGCCGAGATGGAACGGGCGGCTCTACGCGAAGGCCTAACGAGCAAGCAGGTCCTTGATGAAGTCGCCGCAGGACATATGGTCATTCCGGCCAACACCGTCCACCTCGCTTCGGGCCTGGACCCGATGGCAATCGGGATAGAAGCACGCTGCAAAATCAACGCCAATATCGGCAACTCCGCAGTCACCAGCAGCCTGGACGGTGAACTCGAAAAGGTTCGCGATGCGATCCGCTTCGGCGCCGACACCTGCATGGACCTTTCTACGGGCAAGGATATCGATGTCATCAGGAAGGCGATTATCGATTCGGTCTCCGTTCCGATCGGCACCGTCCCGATGTACCAGATGCTCGAACAACTCGGTGGCGAAATCGAGGAGATGCGACCGGAGCACTTTTTGGACATGGTCGAACATCAGGCCCGCCAGGGTGTGGACTATATGACCGTCCACTGCGGGACGCTGCTTGAACATTTGCACCTTACGATAAACCGCGTCACTGGAATTGTGAGCCGGGGCGGTTCGCTCATTGCAAAATGGATGATGGCCCACCGCAAACAAAATCCTTTTTACACGCACTTCGAGGATCTCTGTGAGATCATGCGGCAGTACGACGTCACGTGGAGTCTCGGAGACGGCCTGCGTCCCGGCTCGATTGCCGATGCCAGCGATGAGGCCCAATTTGCGGAACTCGACGTTCTCGGAGAACTCGTGGAGCGGAGTTGGGCATGCGGCACCCAGGTGATGGTTGAAGGCCCCGGCCATATTCCGATGCACGAAATCGGAATGAATGTCCAGCGTCAGATCGATGCCTGCAAGGGTGCTCCCTTCTATGTTCTCGGCCCGCTCGTCACAGACATCGCACCCGGCTACGACCATATCACCAGTGCCATCGGCGCGGCGATCGCTGGCTGGAGCGGCGCCTCGATGCTCTGCTACGTGACTCCCAAAGAACACCTCGGGCTGCCCAATCGCGAGGATGTACGCAACGGCGTTATTGCCTACAAAATTTCTGCGCACGCAGCAGACCTTGCCCGGCAACGACCTGGCGCCCAGGATCGCGATGATGCGCTCTCAAGGGCCCGTTTTGCCTTTGACTGGAACGAGCAGTTCCGGCTTTCGCTCGACCCAGAAACCGCCCGGCGGATGCACGACGAAACACTGCCGGAGGAGACCTTCAAGAGCTCTCATTTCTGTAGCATGTGCGGCCCAAAATACTGTTCCATGAAAATCACCGAGGAAATCCGCGAAATGGCCGACTCGGACACCTCGCTCATTGAAATCACCGACCTCGGTGAAAAACAAACATCGTCTCAGCAGCAGAAGGAAAACCGCTAGTTGCCGCTATCCGGTTTGCTGCAGGAAGCGTTGTCATTGGCAGCGTCCTCTATCGCTCGCTCGATGATGTCCCACTCTCTTCGGCTCTCCGATCAGGCGGGTCCAAAGAATCGTCCAGCCCGAGCGCGCTATCGAAAACATCGTACAGCTCGTCCATTTCAGCACGCAGTTGCTCGATTTGATGCTGCAGATGCGCCACTTCCCGTTCGAGGCGATCTATTCGCATTTGGCCGTTGCGTCGTTCGTCGTCGAACCTCATTTTACGGCGACGCTCCGCAACCAACGCCTCAGCTTCTCCGATGAGCTGATCGGCTTCCCGGTCCATGCCGACCGCGCGAAGATTCTCTGCCGCAACGTGAAGCTCTTCTCTTTGGCGTCGCAGCGGCTCGGGAAACTCCATTTCTTCGCGCATCGTGTGATCGATCTGGTCGATCTTTCGCCAAATCTGTGCGATGTTCCGCTCAATGTCCGCCAAATCACCACGCAAGGATTCGGCCAGTTCAGGATTCTCTTGCGCGGCAAGTTGTTCTTCAAGGTCTTCCATTTTCCGGAGCAATGCCTGCTCCTCCAATAGCAGCGCATCACGCTCTCGATGTTGCTCTTCGGTCGATCGCCCGGGAGGGCCAATCGGTCTCTCTCTGCTCGGCGCTTGTCGTTCTCTCGCCTGCTCGCTTGCCTGCGGATCGGCGAAGAGTCGCGGGGCAGAAACCGCAGCGAGCGACGCGAACAGAACAATCGCGGTAAACACAATCCTAAAAAGATGGTTCATTTGTTTCCCCCCTTTTTCGCAACGGCCTGAGCTGTGACGCACCAAAGTACGGATAAAAGGCTATTAGGAATCAACGTCCCGATACTGTCAAGCAACGACCGGCATTCGGCGCTGAGAACCAAATGCATCCCGCAGGCGGAGGCGTCTGGAAAGCGGACCCTTTTTCGCCGATACTGGTGCATCCTGGCAAATGGAAGGCAGCGAATTACCCCCAAGGCCCGTTAGAGATAAGCCACTATTTTCATGTATCTGGTCACACGAAAAATTGATTTTTGCTACGGGCATCGCCTGCTCAATTACAGCGGAAAATGCCGTCACCTGCATGGTCACAATGGCCGCGTCGTGATCTCATTTCAGGCGAGCCAACTCGACGAACGTGGGATGGTCATCGACTTCAGTGACATTAAAAAAGTGGTCAGTCGCTGGATCGACGACAATCTTGATCACCGGATGATCCTCTGCAAAGAGGATCCCGCCGCAGATTTGCTTCTCGAGTTGGGCGAACCGGTCTATTTGATCGATGAGAACCCGACCGCGGAAAACATTGCAAAAATGATATTCGATCATGCCCGCGATCAAGGTTTTCCGATTGCCGAAGCCTGCCTCTGGGAAACGCCCCGCTGTTTCGCAACCTATCGAGAATAGACCACTTGCGAGAGCCTAAATAGTTCGCCTGCCAGCAACGCTAGCGCGCGCCTTGCTATCCTCCATCGCGATTCAATCGACGGGCCTATATTTCTAGGGTCTAGTTCGCCCCCGTCCATTCGGTGCACCCCGGGACCCCTTGCGGAGCTGCTGAGCCTCTTTTCAAACGCCTTTTTTTCCCGATTCCTCTCATTAAACTGTGCCGGTTATACCGATTCTGAGGGCATTGAGCGGGACTTGAGAAAACCACGTTAAACGCAACGGAGAAAGAGGGTTACCTGTGCCTACGAGCAAAAAGCAGACGAACAATTCGTTATCGCTGGCGATCATGAAGTGGCCGGTCCTTTGGGGCGGGGTAGCTACCGCAGCTTTTTACATCGCCATCCGTGGCGGACACCTGCAGCATCCACTCATAACCCGATATTTTGCCAGCCATCCTGTTGAGTACATTGCAACCACAATGTTCTTTGTGGGCCTCGCCGCGCTGCTGATCAAGTTTCTCGCGCTTCTTGCCCAGCCGAAAGTCACCGGTCAAATGGTCCTCGGTCCTTTTGCCGCCACATCGATCGAACAGTGCCCCGAGCTACTTGCGGATATTGACGAAAAACCCCGCTCGATCCGCCGCAGCCTTCTCGGCACGCGGATTGTCGATGCGGTCGATTACGTTCGTCGCAGAGGCTCTGCAGAAAACCTCGACGGACATTTAAGGGTCCTCGCCGATCAGGCCAGCGAGAGGAGTGTCGCTAGCTATTCTCTGGTTCGCATTGTCATTTCCACAATTCCCATTCTTGGATTTTTGGGAACAGTCATCGGAATCACTCGGGCCGTCGCAGAACTTGCTCAGCTTGTTGGCGATATTTCCTTCGAAGAGGCCATTAATTCTGTCGTCTCCGGACTCTCTGTCGCCTTCGATACAACGGCACTGGCGCTTGCACTTTCCATTGTCCTCATGTTTGCCATGTTCTTTGTGAGTCGCGCCGAGGCGGCCCGCTTGGCCGCTGTGGAGCGGGAAGCGGAACAGACGTTGATCGGCCGATTCGAATCGACCGGCGGCGGTGAAGATCCAGGAGTCCTTGCCATCCGCCAGATTGGGATGGAAGTTTCCCGGCACACAGACACCTTAGTCGAGCGGCAGGCCGAAATCTGGAACCGGTCTATTGAAGCCGCCAATGAACGCTGGAGCGTCATGGCAACCACGACAGAGAAACAGCTCGAGACAGCCCTGAGCCGGGCGCTGCACAGCAGTGCCCGCGCCCATGCCGAGCTTTTGGAGGCTGCCGAAGAGCGGGCCCGGGACGATCGTCGGGAAATTCTCCAGATCACGAAGGATGCGGCTGGCGCAGCAGCCGCGCAACAACAGGAAATGAGCCGGCAGACCGAATTGCTGCTCGGCGTGGTCAACGCTACAGAGCAGGTCCTCAAACTGGAAGAGACACTCAACGGGAACCTTCAGGCGCTGCGTCAAAGCGGTAATTTTGACCAGGCCATCAACAGCCTTGCCGCCGCGATCAGCCTGCTTAATTCCCGTCTCGGCCAAACTCCTGACCTGGCATCCCCAGTACGCCTCGGGCGTTCGGCAACACCTGAGGAGGCTGCATGAAACGGTCCGCCGTTTTGCAGGAGCGCATTTCGCTCTTTCCATTTCTGGCCGTTCTGATCTGTACGATGGGATCCCTCCTTGTGCTTCTCGTCGTCCTCGCCCAGCGCGCGCAGGCGAAAGCCGAAACGCAACGTAACGCCGAAATGATCGCCGCGATCGCTCAGGCCGAAACAGCATCCGAATCGCTACAGGCGGACATTGAAGTTCTTAACGAGGTCCGCAGAGAGGCCACAGACTATCTTGCAGAGCGCCGCCGCATTCTGGCCCACATTGAGGACCACATGCGGCGTGTTGGCCAGCGACTGCGTCAGCTCCAGAATGCTGCCGAACAACTTCACCAGAGCTCAGACACCGAGCCGGATGCGCTCCGCAGCGAATTGGCAAGGCTGCTCGCCCAGCTCGAAGAAGCCAAAGCGACACTTGAGGAAATGAAGTCCACCGCCAGCAACACTCAGTCGTACGCCATCGTCCCTTATATTGGCAAAAATGGGACACAACGCCGACCCATTTATATTGAGTGTCTCCCCGATGGCGTCGTCATCCAACCGGAGGGCGTACGCCTGAGTGAAGACGATTTCCGGCGTCCCCTCGGACCGGAAAACCCGCTGGCAGCCGGCCTTCGCGCATACAGTAGCTACCTCCGGGACCATCTCGATTCCAATCCTCAAAATGCCGACCCCTACCCGCTGTTGCTGGTACGCCCTTCCGGCATCTCCGCCTACTATGCCGCCCGGGCGGCCATCAAATCGTGGACCGCCGATTTTGGCTATGAGCTCATCGACGATGATTGGCCGATCGATTTTGAGTTGCCCGACCCCGCTCTCTCGCGAGTCACCCACGAGGCGGTCCAACTCGCCCGCCCGCGCCACGATTTTCTCGTCGAGCAGCGCAAAGCAGCAATCCGCATGCAACGGCAGCGACACGGCGGCTCGGGTGGTTACGGCCATCTGGTGGACGCCGGAAAGGGTCGCGACGGTTCCGGCTATGGCAAGAGATATTCAAGCGGCACCGGAACGGGCATGCACGGAAGCGATGTGGACCGCAATCGTGCCGGGCTCCGCAAGCATGCCGCACTCTCAGCGCAACAGTCTAACAGTACTGACGGAACGGCAGGCTCTGAGCCTGCAAGAGCCGGCTCGAAGCAGGGCGAGAATAGCCCGGGCGACGGGCGAGGTGATTCTCGATTTGCCGAAGATTCTCCCACCTACGCGCAGGCCGGTTCCCCGGAGGGGCAAGCGACCGCCAATGCGGATTCGCCGCACTCCTCTGCCGCCGGCGGAGACCCCACGCGGACTTCCGCAGTCGGTGGCACGTCACCCACACCCTCCGAGGGCACAAGCGCAACTGGAACGCCTCAGCAACAGGGTGTCGTCGCACTAAGCGAACCGCCCAAAAACCATTTGGGCATCAACGTGACTCTCCCGAAAAGTATGGCAGATGTTCGCGGGAGCAACTGGGCACTTCCTGATGCTACCGCCGGTGCTGTGCCATTTTCGCGGACCATGCGTGTCGACCTCTGGGCAGATCAGTTGATCCTGATTCCGAGCGACCCCCGGAAACAGACCGATGCGATCGAGTTTGATGGGCCGACAGAATCGGCAATCGAACACTTTGTATCTACCGTATGGAAACACATGCGTAGCTGGGGAATTGCCGGTCGCGGGCTTTACTGGAAGCCGGTACTCAATCTCTATGTCCACCCCGGAGGCGAGCATCGGGCGGCAGAACTTGAGGCACTCCTTCACCGCAGCGGCCTGGAGTTTGAACGAAAATGAACACCATGCACAACGCGGACCCTACAGCCGGCGACCACGATTCGTTTCTCGATATTGTCGCCAATATTGTGGGCATACTCATTATCCTCGTGATGGTCGTCAGCCTCCGGGCCCGAAACGCCCCGGATGAACCTGCCCAAGGCGAGACCCCTAGCCTGCCACAATCCGCTTTGCAGATTGATCATGCCGCATTGCAGCAGGACGTTGCCAGATTGGCTCTGGAATCCGAGCGCATGAATCAGTTCATTGCCGTTCGCAGCGGAGAACGAAACCGGTTGGCACTTATGGTCGCAGAAGGCGAACAGGAGATCGCCGCCGCACGAAATGCTTTAAAGAATCGCGATCGGGAAGTATACGATCTGGAAACCAACGTTCAAACCATTCGCGACGAACTAAAGAAGACAGAAACGGAACAACTTCGCGCAGCGGCGGCCGAGCCGGAATCCACGAAGGTCGAACATCTACCTACACCGATCGGCAAATCGGTCTTTGGCAAAGAGGCCCATTTTCAAATTCTCGGCGGGCGAATTGTCCAGGTACCGATTGATGCTTTGTTTGAAGAAGCCCGACTCCAGGCTCGTCAGAAAGTCTGGAAGCTCGACAAATTACACGAGGCGACAGAGACAGTCGGCCCCAAAGGTGGATTTCACATGCGGTACACGCTTGAGAAACTAAACCTTCCGCCCGAGGTCCGCCCTGATACGCGGCGCAGCGGTTACATGATCCGTTCCAAACTCTGGGAACTCATTCCGACGCGCGCCAAACTCGGTGAGCCGCTGGAAGTGGCACTTGAGCGCGATTCTTCATTTCGCGCCGTCTTGGAAAAGCTTGATCCGACGATCACTACCATCACCCTCTGGACCTACCCCGACAGCTTTGCGATGTTCCGCGCGGTCAAAAAAGAGCTCTTTGTCCTTGGCTTCCAGGCCGCGGCACGGCCATTGCCCAGCGGTGTGCGGATCGCCGGTTCCCCCACCGGAAGCCGGTCCACCGCCCAGTAGAAATCCAATCGAAATTACTCGATATTTGGATCGGAACGCAACAATCGGGTAAAAATCCGGCTCTTTTGCAATTTCTACCAATGCATCCGGTTTCCAGAGGGCAGCTACGGCCAAAAAACGCCCAATTTCATGGGCTCTGATCCATATGACTTTTTCGAGAAAAAGCTGTTTTTATGCACCAAATGCTTGCAGTAAGGCATTCTTCAAGTATATTCGAGATTGTACAGCAGAGCAGGAGGTGGGTTGCCAGGAGGCAAGGCTCGTTTATCTGTTCTGTGTTTAAACGCTATAGGATTGAAAGCTAATGCCCGCGATACGGATGATTCTTTTATCGATCGCCTTTCTGGCGATGTTAACCACCCAACTCGGGGTGGCGTGTGCGGCTACCCTCACACTCGATTTCGAAGGCGTCGATGGTGCGGCGGTTGATGGATCGAACACAGGTGTTTTCGGCGGCACCGCAGAAGGCTACGCGTACGACCTGGTCATGGATGCAAACAATGGCGTGTTCAACCAGACTGGCTCCGGCTTTGGTATTAATGGGACAGGGTCTGGCGATGACACCGACGCCCTCGACAACGGCGCAACCCAGGAATCGATCCTCTTTACCTTTGATACTGCGAACCCACTCGGCGTAAAACTCCTGTCGATTGATACCGACCGCCTTACCGGATCGGGTGGAGTTGGCGATGACATCGGATTGGTTTCATTTTTTGATGAACACCACGTGCTGCTCAGCACGGTCACGTTCTCCAACGCAAACACACCTGGCAGCGACCTTGTTGCCTTCGACGGCGTTGCCTTTCCCGAACAGGTGTTTCAACCTGGTGCCTACTTCACGCTAGAAGTCGCCGATGGCAACGGCTATGGGCTTGAGGCAATCACCTTGGACGTCTCCGGTTCCTACTACACCGGTGGAGGAAGTGCGGTTCCGGAACCGGCCGCCGCGCTGCTGCTGCTCCTTGGTTGCGCTGCTTTCTTCGGCCTCCGTCGGCGGCGCCGTTAATCTGCCGCCGTTAATCTGCCGCCGTTAATCTGTCGCCGTTAATGCGGCATCTTTATTCTGCCCCTGCTCTCGCACTCGATT
>JASMGX010000063.1 GCA_030751095.1 Pirellulales bacterium
CAGGTGCGATTGGAGACTCTCGATGGCGGCGGGACAGTCTGTGTTGTATCCCATCATGCCGAGGTCCGAATAGACGATCGTATTTGCCGCACCAATATCGACGATGCTGCGGTCTACTTGTTTTAGCGCGTGCGCTGCCGCTTCCTTGTGAGGAATCGTAACACTCAAGCCGCTAATTCCCATCTGTGGAGCATCGTCAAGAAATGGCTGGAGATGTTCCGGAGAGACCCTGATCGGAATATAGACGGCATTGATTCGAAGGTGTTGGAGCGCAGCATTGTGAACCAGAGGGCTTTGGCTGTGTGCGACAGGGTCCGCGATGACGGCATAGACTGCAGTATCTGCGTTGATGGTGTCGTAATGGTAGACGTTGCGCATCTGATCGAAGCTGATCTGACCGGGAGCCAAGGCCCTCTCTGCGTGAAAGGTGGCGTAGGTGAATGGGGCGCCAAATCGACCCGCCAGCAACCGGGAAGGAGCGCCCATCTCTCCCATGCAGATACCGACGGTTGGCGTTTTGGATGTTTTGATAAGTTCGAGCATGCGGATGTTGTCATGCGGAACATTGGCCATCGTCGCAATCTTGATGATATCGGCGTCGTGTTGGGACATCCGTTTGTGGATATCTTTCAAGTTTTCCGGCGTTTTGCGGAAATCATGGAGACTGACAATCCTCTTTGTCTTCCCATATCGAGGAACCGTCGATGCAACATCCTCCTCAAGATCGATATAGTCCACGCCCTGGGCGACTGCCATACGCAGAATCGACTGACGGGTCTCTTCACTTCCGCTGTATTTTCCACCATCTTGCTCGCGCCGGCAGGTGGCGATCACCGGTCCGGGTCGCTTGTCGAGGAGTTCTTTAAAGTGGATATCTCCCTTAATAAAGTCGAGGCGGAGTTCGACCAGTTCGGCACCCTGGGAGGCAAGATGCTCGTGCTCGGCGATCATGTGTCGGTGCCGACTGCGGCCGATGGAAACACAAATCATGGTTGCTTGCTATTGAAAGGGAGTTTGGATAGAGGAATGCAATTTAGGTCCAGGCCTCATTTTATGTTCTGAGGAACTGTCGATCCAATTCCTCTTTTGTAAATACCAGCGTTGTCGGTCGACCGTGGGGGCAGTGGTGGGAGTCCTGGGCAGCATCTCGCTGCTCAAGAAGCGATTGAATTTCTTCCGGCGCCAGCGGGTCTCCTGCCTTAATTGCAGCCTTGCATGCAATCATATGCAGCAGATCATCGAGAAGATCTCGTGGGTCGGGTGTTTTAGCTGTCGAAAGCAATTTTTCACAGGTCGTTTGCAGGAGATCCGAGCGGTTGCATTGAGAAAGCATGGCCGGTGTACTCGTCAACAAGACAGTTTCACCGCCGAAGGGTTCAACGCCGATGCCGAGTTGCGCTAAAAGGTCGCGCGCCTCAAGGACTGCAGCCGCCTCGCTCGCCGTCAGATCGACCGGTTCGGGAACCAGCAAAGGCTGCGTGTCCATTTTGTCGGTGAGCACTTTATTACGCAGTTTTTCATAGAGAATGCTTTCGTGCAGCGCGTGTTGGTCCATCACAATAATGGCATTATCACATTCGGCCACCAGATAACGGTTCATCGCCTGGATGGCGGGAACGGGCGCCTCTTCGGATTTTATTGGCATTGAACGGGCCGCAGTTGCCTCCGCCATCTCACCAGATGCATGTTGTACATCATCGGCTGTTGCTGCTCGGCTCTCTAAAGAGTGCGAAAAAGATGGCCTCGTGCCTCGATCGGCCCTGCGGAATCCGGTTGCCAAGCGGGGGGTGAGATTCAGATTGTTCGAACTGCCCGGAACGGGCCTTTGCGCGGGTTCCGGTTCAAGTGGCGCGATCAAATCGGTACTGAGAAAGTGGTTTCGAAGGGTAGAGAGGAGTTGCCGATAGAGACCGCTGCCGTCCTGAAAACGGACCTCCAGTTTGGTCGGGTGTACGTTCACATCGACCTGCTCGGCAGGCAATTCGAGACGCAGAAAACAGATCGGGTACCGTCCCTTCAGCAGCAGGCCGCGATAGGCTTCGCCGAGAGCATGCTGGAGCGATCGATCGCGAATAAAACGGCCGTTGAGCAACAGGTATTGCATCCTCTGATGGCCGCGACTGTGGTGGGGATGGGCAACGTAGCCGGTTAAATGAACGTCCCCTTCCCGATTTTCAATCGGGATCAGAGACTCCGCGAGTTCCCGACCAAAAAAAACAGCGATTCTCTCGGTCCAACTTTGGGCGGGGGGCAGGTCATGCAGGTTTCGATCATTGTGGGTTAATGAAAAATGGATTTCCGGGTGGGCAAGTGCAAGTCGCGTGAATGCCTCGCTGCAATGCCCCAGTTCGGTTCTTGTTGTCCGAAGGAATTTGCGGCGAACGGGCGTGTTGTAAAAAAGGTCCCGAATGTCGACGCTCGTTCCCAAAGCGCCACTGCAGGGCGCGATCTGGCCGCTCTCTCCCCCGGTGATTTCCAGTTCCGAAGCAGCAAGGTCCTGGGAGGTCCGGCTACGGATAAGCAAGTGGCTCACGGACGCGATCGATGCGAGGGCCTCGCCGCGAAAGCCGAGCGTCCGAACGTGGAATAAATCAGAATCACTGCGTATTTTGCTGGTCGCATGGCTCGCGGTTGCAAGTGCAAGCTGGTCTGCCGGAATCCCGCTGCCGTCGTCGGTGACACAAATCCGCTTGGCACCACCATCTGCGAGCAGTACGTCAATGCGTTTGGCTTTCGCGTCGATTGCATTTTCGACCAGTTCTTTGACAACACTCGCGGGCCGTTCTACCACCTCGCCAGCAGCGATTTTGTTTACGACATTAGGAGGCAATTGTTTGATCTGCGACATCAACGTATCCGAATTGCGTTGTGGGGGAGTGGTTTACATGCAGTGACGTACGGTTTTGTAAAAAACGATGCCTAAAGTTGAAAATCCTTGATTTTGCGATAGAGCGTCCGCTGGCCGATGCCCAGGAAACGGGCAGCTTCTTCCCGGTTTCCGTTGGTGAGGTTCAAGGTTTCTTTGATAAATTGCTTTTCCACATCGACCAGAGGCCTTCCGACCAGACTGCTCAGCGACCCGGAGTGGGAGTCGCTCACAGCGTCCGATTCATCGGCAAATTCATCCGGAAGATCATTGGTTCCAAGCACTCCGTCATCGTCAACGACAACCATGCTTTCGATAACATTGCGGAGTTGGCGGACATTGCCTGGCCAGTCGAATGCCATCAGCCGGCGCCGCGCTGCGGTGGCCATGCTGCTGACCTCTTTGTTGTGGCGGGTTGAGAACTGTTTGATAAATCCATCGATCAGAAGGGGAATGTCCTGGCATCGTTCCCGCAGCAGAGGAAGTGCCACCGTCACCACCTTCAGCCGGTGGTAGAGGTCGCTGCGAAAATGATCGTTCGCAATCGATTCCTCCAAATCCCTGTTGGTCGCCGAAAGAATACGGACATTCACTTTCAGTGGGGAGTTAGACCCGACGCGGGTAATCTCTCCACTTTCAAGGACACGAAGTAATTTAATCTGGGTTGCCATCGGCATATCGCCGACTTCATCGAGAAAGAGGGTTCCCCCATCCGCGTATTCGAATTTCCCGATGCGATCTGACGACGCATCCGTAAACGCTCCTTTAATGTGGCCAAAAAGTTCACTTTCCAGAATATGTTCCGAGAGTGCTGCACAATTAAGAGCGACAAAGGGACGACTCTTGCGGGGGCTGTTCTGGTGGATTGCCTGCGCTACAAGTTCCTTGCCCGTTCCGGTAGCCCCCTCGATCAGCACGCTTGCGTCGGTTGGAGCGATTCGCTTGAGCTTTTCGATGACGGCATTCATTTCCGGGCTGCTGCCGATCACTCCTTCGAACCCAAATTTTTTGTCGAGACGGCGTTTCAAATCGGCATTGGCGCGGCGGAGTTGGAGAGCTTCACCAACCCTGTCGGTAATCGTCCGCAGATGGGCGACACCAGCTCCCTTCTCCAGGTAGGTGTATGCCCCCTGCTGCATTGCGGAGACGGCGGTGCTGATAGTGCCATGTCCGGTAACGACGATGACCTCCGATTCGGGGAGGGCTTTTTTGGTACGGCGCAAGATCTCCATGCCATCGATTTCGGGCATTACCAGATCGGTGAAGACCAAATCGTAATGATTTTTGTCGATTAGTTCAGCGGCGGCAGGCCCTGAGCCTGCAACGGTGCAGTTGTAGCCGACCCGTGTAAGGCTCTCGGCAACAGCTTCCGCGTGGGGGCGGTCATTATCGACAATAAGTACGCAAAGAGCACTATTTTTTTCCCCGTTTGCACCGCTTTGATCCGATTTAACCATGGGGCGATGATACCCCATCGGTAGGTGCCTCAGAAGGGGCCTGCCATTTTGGCAGCATGGGTGGAAAAGAATTCGAGATGACCTGCGTTGGCCTGGCAAATATATTGGGACCAGTTCAATAGAGTTACTGTTCGTTAGGAGCTGCTCGATGAAGATCAACTACAACAAGTTGAAAGTCATTTTCACCTGGATCATCGTTGCGCTCAGTGCGTTCTTTATCTTTGGTACGCTGGCCGCAATTAAACGCTGGATCGATCGCAGTTGGGCAGAGGGGATCGCGGAATATTCGGTGATTCTGATTTTCGTCCTCGGAGCAGCACTCATTGTCTGCTTTTTGCTCGATCGACCTGATGACGAGAAGAAAGAGAAGGAGCAGGCCGAGAGCGAAGAGGATCCGTTTGATCTAGACGATCTTGAACCGGACTCTGCCGGGTCCTCGACGGATCTGGAAGATCTTGAACCGGACTTCGCCGAATCCTCGACGGATCTAGAAGATCTTGAACCGGACTTCGCCGAATCCTCGACGGATCTTGAGGATCTTGAACCGGACTTTTCCGAATCCTCGACGGATCTCGATGATCTTGAATCGGACTCTGCCGGGTCCTCGCCGGATCTGGACGATCCTGAATCGGACTTCAACAAATTGGACATTGACGAACTCTAAGTCCGTTCTGCCACCTAGTCGCCCGAAAGCCGCCGCGGGGTTGGCAACTCGATCGTGAACTGGGTTCCCCGGTTCGGTTCGCTCTGCACCGAGAGGGTGCCACCGTGTGCTTGGATAATTTTGCGAGTTGTGGGCAGTCCCAGTCCACTCCCGCCCGACTTCGTTGTGTAAAAGGCGTCAAAAGCCCGGTTGAGCGTTGCTGCATCCATGCCGATTCCGTTATCGATCAGGTCAATCGCAACGCCGTTGGTGATGCCACGGGTCCGCACCACCAATTGCCCTCCATCGGGCATCGCCTGCTCGGCATTGAGGACCAGATTTAAGAGGGCCGCATGCAGGGTTTCCGGGTCGATCAGGACATGGGCCAGATCGGCATCGATGTAGCGGACAACTTCGATCCCGAGGGCATCTGCTTGAGGTTGAAAAAAATCAAGAATGCTCAGGACGGTCTCGTTCACACTCTGTGGCGAAAGGTTTGTGCGGCCGGCACGGGCAAAGCCGAGGAAGTCGTCGAGCAGTTTCTGCAGCCGGTGGCATTCCCGTTCCACAACCGTGATTTTGCCGGCGGCCCGCCGCTCGCGCGGTGTTTCTGCAGCACTAAAGTCCTCGGACAAGAGTTCGAGGTTCAAGCGGATGGTAGAGAGTGGATTCTTGATCTCGTGGGCCAGCCCACCTACCAATTGAACAAACTCCGCGTATTGCCCGGCAAGTTTTTGCTCGACTTCAGCTTGCGTCAGATTCTCTGGCGCGGTCATAGCAATGGATGGGTTGGGGAGAAAGCTGCTTTTTGGGCAGCGGTTATGAAAAATGCCCGGCGACCGGCCCGAAGGCCGGTCGTGCCGGACATACCAAATCAAAAAAAGTTCTCTGGCAATCGATTGCCAGCCTACTCGTCATTCTCGCTGGATGCCGTTGCCAGTTCTTGCTGTGCCGCCTTACGGCTCAGCTTGACGCGATCCTGCTCGTCGACAGCGATGACTTTCACTTCGATTTCATCGCCGACATTGCAGATGTCGCTCACGCTACTGACGTACTCGTTGGAGAGTTCACTGATGTGGCAGAGTCCATCACGTCCGGGGAGGATTTCAATGAAAGCACCAAAATCCTTGACGCTGCTGACTTTGCCTTTGTAAATCTTTCCAATTTGCACCGATGCGGTCATCGCTTCGATCTGAGCGAGCGCTTCGTTGCCATCTTCGGCATTGTTGCTGGCAATCGTAACAACTCCATCATCATCAACTTCCACAACCGTGCCGGTGGTCTCCTGCAGGGCGCGGATGTTCTTGCCACCAGGGCCGATAAGCATGCCGATCTTTTCGGGGTTGATGTTGGTACGGAGCAGTCTCGGTGCCCATCCTGAAATATCGTCTTTGGGCTTGGGAATGGTGGAGAGCATGTTTTTGAGAATCTCCATCCGTGCCTCGCGCGATTGCTTGAGCGTGGCGCGGATGATCTCTTCGCTGATCCCATCGATTTTAAGATCGAGTTGGATTCCCGTAATACCGTTCTGGGTCCCGGCAATTTTAAAGTCCATGTCGCCAAAATGATCCTCGTCACCGAGGATGTCGGTGAGCAGTTCCCATTTGTCGCCTTCCTTGACAAGCCCCACCGAAATACCGGCGACAGGATTGCTGATCGGTACACCTGCTGCCATCAGGCCGAGTGTGGCACCGCAGACGCTTGCCATGCTGCTCGAACCGTTGGATTCCAGAATGTCGGAGATGACTCGGACGGTGTATGGAAAAACTTCCGGGTCCGGGAGGACCGGTTTGACGCTTCGTTCCGCAAGTGCCCCGTGTCCGATCTCGCGACGTCCCGGGCCACGGATGGGCCGGCACTCGCCAACGGAAAATGGCGGGAAATTGTAATCGAGCATGAATTTCTTCGAGTACTCTTCGAACAGCCCGTCCACCCGTTGTTCGTCGCGTGAGGTGCCGAGCGTGACGGTAATGAGAGACTGCGTCTCTCCCCGCTGGAAAACAGCGGAACCGTGGACTCTCGGTAGCACGTCGACAAAACATTCAATGGGCCGAAGCGTCTTTCCATCGCGACCATCCGGACGTGTGCCTGCCAGGATAAGATCCCGAATCACGCTCGCTTCAAGATCGTGCCATGCTGCACCAAAGGCGTTGGGGCAAATGGCTCCCTCGGCATCGGGATCGGGGATCACCTCAGCGAGGGCCTGTTCTTTGAGTTGTGCCACAGCTTCAGCGCGGGCCTGCTTGCCCTCGGTCTGTTTGGCTGCCTTAAACGGGTCGAAATATTTCTCGGTAAGTTTCTCGAGCAGTCCATCCGATTCGGGGGCGACATACTCGGCCTTTTCAACACCAGCCTTGTCGCGAAGCTCAAGCTGAAGTTCACAGAGTCCACTGATGACCTTGTGGCTCTCGGTGATCGCTTCGACCATCAAGTCTTCCGGCATTTCCCGGCTGAATCCTTCGATCATCGCGACGGCTTCTTGGGTTCCCGAGACAATCAAGTCCAGATCGCTCTCCTCGAGTTCATCGTGAGTGGGGAAGGGCACAAATTTGCCATCGATGTGTCCCATGCGGACTGTGGCACACGGCCCCAGAAACGGCAGGGGTGAAATACACAATGCAGCTGATGCGCCATTCATTGCCAGGACATCGCCATCGGTTTGCTTGTCGCTCGCAAGGACAAACGCTTGAACCTGCACTTCATCGTTAAAGGATTTGGGAAACAGAGGACGGATGGGCCGGTCGATCAGCCGCGCAGTCAGCGTTTCTTTGGTGGTCGGTCGACTCTCTCGTTTGAGAAAACCGCCAGGGAATTTTCCCGCGGCTGAGGTCCGCTCGCGATAATCGCAAGTGAGCGGAAAGAAATCGATTCCGGGCCTGGGGCTACCGGTAGCGACGGCTACCAGGACGACGGTGTCGTTGTATCGCACCAGACAGCTTCCGGCCGCCTGTTTGGCAAGTTGCCCTGTTTCAATCGAGAAGGTGTGCTGTCCAATTCTTTTTTCTACTTTGATATTTTCCACGTTCCTATTCTTCCTACATAAGTGACATCAAAATTAAATTGTTTCCGTTACGTTAATCTCAAACTTGTTTTCCGTGCCGAAGCCCTGCGGGCCTGCGGCGTGGTTTTCTTTACGCCGGCGCCAGGTTCTTGGGGCCGACATGTCTCTAGAAGTTCGCTTTCGCAATCGAAAGAAACTTCGATTGGCTACAGCAGGCAAACGCAGGAGGCAAACGCTCGTTACGGGCAAAAAACCGTACGATCGCTCATTAACTTATTTGCGAATGTTGAGCTGGGCGATGATATCCAGATATCGCTGCGGGGCAACTCTCTTCAGGTAATCCAGCAGTCCCCGTCGTCGACTGACTTGCGACAAAAGACCACGCCGGGTGGAATAGTCCTTTTTGTGGCTTCGCATGTGTTCGGTCAACGCGTTGATGCGGTTCGTCAGGATTGCAATCTGGACCTCAGGAGATCCCGAATCGCTTTCGGACTGGCGAAACTCCTCAATCAACTCTGTCTTCTTTTCTTTCGTAATACTCATCGATAGCTCGGTTTTCTCCTGCCGGTTGGCCATCACCTCGCGGCGCACTTCCATGCCTTTCGTTTCCGTTAGGCAAACAACTCCATAATTCAAGTTGCGGCCCACCGGTGGCGAGCCGTCGAAATAGTCTTTCTCTTACGATTTAAGCTGCTCAATGTAACACTGCACCGTGGTTTTGGAAACCCGGGAAGGGGCGGGTGGAGCCCTCACCGGATGCGTGCCGGTCGGCCAGGCGAGCCGACTTTGCCGGTTTTTGGGGTTGTTTCCCCAGGGATTGGCCGCTGGCAGCTCAGACTGATCTCCCCGTCCGCTAGACGGACCAGCACGGCCCCCGAGCGGCCGGTATGGATCAGCCGCCGCCCCGGGGCCCTGTAGGCTGCCGCCACATCGGGGGGCAAATCGGAGAGGCCGGTGATTGCGATCGTCCATTCCGGATCACTCCAGAGGGCAAAATCAACCGGTCGACTGTGGCGGCTCCCGTGGTGCGGCGCGAGGATCACGTCGCAGTCCAGCGGCCTCTCGGCGAGAAGGGCCTCAAGGCCTGCCGACTCGAGGTCGCCGGTGAGCAGAATCCGGCGTCCGGTATGTTCGATTGAGAGAACGATACTGTTGGCATTGTCGAGACTGCCGTGGTGGGTCTCTTCGATGCCGGCAGCAGTCGGATGCAGCACGGTCAACGTAGTGCCCGCAGCCGTGAGGCGGTCGCTGCGAGAGAGGGTGCGAATCGGTACCTTCGCCTCCCGGATCGCCGCAAAAAGAATTTCAATGGTGGGCGTTTCATCTTCGAGCATCAAGGGCGAAACATAGACCGCGCCGACCGAAAAGCGTTTGAGAATTTCTGGGATGGCATTGAAGTGGTCGGCGTCGGCGTGCGAAATGACGATTGCATCGATATGGCTGCGACCGCGGGCCCAGAGTGTCGATGAAATAGCCCGTACCGCGGCCGTGGGAGATCCCATGCGGCCGGCATCGTAGAGCAATGCTTTGCCATCCGGTAATTCAAGTAGTACTGCACTACCCTGACCGACTGCAATAAACGTACATCGCAACGAACGGTCCCGATGGAGCAACGGCACGCTGACGATCCCCACTAAAATCCAAATCGCGAGCAGTCCGCAGCAGCGGCTCGGTCGAGGTCGGTATTGCGGCAAAAGTGCCCAGCACGCAAGGGCTGCGTAGAGGAGGGCCAGCCACCAGACACCTGGCCCCGGGACCCAGGCATAGGCGTAGGGGACATTGCTCGTGGTGGTGGCGACACGTTGCAAAATTTCGAGGCAAACATCGCAGACACAAGCGCAGAGATGGGCAACCGGTGGCAGCAGCCAGCCAAAGAGCAGGATGCCGAGACCGGAAATCAGGGCCAGCGCCACGGGCAGGTAGAGCAGTGGCGTGAGCAGCACCCCTGCAGGCGAAAAGAGATGGAAGTGGACCATCACCAGAGGAAGTGCTACGAGAAAAACCGCCAGACCCGCCAGCGTGCATTGCCAGACCCAGGTCCAGCACGTCCGCAGCATCCGCGCCGGCAACGGCCGGGTGCTCGCGATCAAGGCGCGGATCGGTTCCCGTTGGGTCTCTCGCCAGCGCCGCCAGGCAGGTTCCAGGCAGATGAGCGTGGCGACTGCCAGGAATGAAAGCTGGGCTCCGACGCGAAACAAGTTGGCAGGATTCCAGATAAGGACGATCAGAGCTGCCAGGGCGAGGGCGTTAAAACTGTTCGAGCGCCTTCCAAGATAGAGTGCGAGACAGAGAATGACGACGAGGACCGCTGCCCGCACGACCGGTGGTCGGGCATCGGTCAGTAGGGCATAAAAAACTGTGAGCAATGCGATGGCAGTCAGATTCGCGCCCCGCGAAAAAACTCCAAATCGAAACAGAACCATCAAGGCCGAGACCAGGATACCGATATGGAGCCCCGAGATGGCCAGCAGGTGGATGGTCCCCGTTGTGACGAACGCTTCGGTTTGCGCATGTTCCAACTGGTCCCGCTCCCCAAGGAGGATCGCGGCCGCCAGGCCTGCCCGCTGGTGTGCCAGATAGCTCCAGAGGAGTTGGCTCCCGCGATCCCGCAGGCTCGCGAGCGGGGCGCGGATGGGCCAACCGCGCTCGCCGGCCACTCGCGTAACGCAGGCAGGGTGCTCTGTGCGGAGAATACAGAGTTGGCGCTGCGTACGGCGGTAGTCGGCAAAACTGAACTCACCCGGGTTGTTTGCGGGTGGAGGCCTGAGAATAGTTCCGAGTACTTGAAGCTTCTCGCCGGGAGAAAATGCTTCGAGCCGGCCATCTGCCAGAAGCTGGGCCGATCCCGTTGCATCTCGCCAAAGATTGCCATCGCGGATGGCCAGAACGTGTACCTTCACGCGGCTCCGCTCGCCGGTCGGCATCGTCCAGAGCGGGTCCTTTTTGGGGGCTGGCAAATATTTTACCGGTTCGGCAGATTCTACGCGAAGTGCCACGGTTCTCGGAAACGGACCTGAAAATCGTCCGATATCCTGAGCATCGAACAGATACCACTGAAGATGGTGCCAACTGCCGGCGAGGCTGAGAATCGACAAGAGGATCAGCAATGCGGCGATGTTCGTCGGCAGCCGCTTACCTCCTGCAAACCAGATGGCGAGTGAACTGGCCGCAAGCAGCACCCAGAGCCAGACCGGTAGTGGAAAAAAACGGTCGACGAAGATTCCCGCGCTAGCCGCGATGAGGACCCACACGAGCGGCTGGTGGCCGCCGCGCGGAGCCCGTTTCTGTTCTCTCGGAAGAGGATCCATCCTCTTAGGCTAACGCGCCAGGTGCGGAGCAGCGAGCAATCGGTCAAATAGCGAACCGTCACGGGACCCCGGCAGATCGGAGCATCCGAGCGGAGCGGTGCGGTCAACTCTATAAGCCGAAAAACGAGACTCGTTTACCGGGGCAATTGCAGTTTATTACCTGGATTTGTATGTCGGTGCTTTGGCGTAATTTCCGATATTAGTAAAAGTGATTTTTCCTTAAGCGCAGCAGAGCATATGAAAACACTCGTCACAGGGGCAACCGGGCTGGTCGGCAACAACATAGTCCGCACGTTGATCGAGCGCGGTGGGCATGTGCGAGTCCTCGTCCGCAACAGAGACGCTCGGCCCTTGGAAGGGTTAAACCTCGAAGTCTATCAAGGCGACCTCCGCGACGCAGCAGCGGTCGTCCAGGCTGCCAGCGGCGTGGACTTGATTATTCACGCCGCCGCCCGCGTTAAAATTGGCCGCGCACACTTGGAACGGTTTCGCGAGGTCAACGTCGAGGGTACGCGCAACGTCGCCAACGCCGCGCGCGAAAACGGTATCCGTTTGATCCACGTCTCCAGTACCGATACGGTAGGCTTTAAATCGCTCGACGAGCCGGCTGACGAAGAGACCCCTTTCGACACCAGCATCCGCACGCCGTATATCGTCACCAAATACGAATCCGAGCAAGTTGTTTTACAGCAGGTGCGAGACGATTTGGATGCGGTGATTGTCAATCCGAGTTTCATGCTCGGCCCCTGGGACTGGAAACCCTCCTCTGGCGAAATGTTGCTTAGCGTAGCTCGCGGAGTCAGTTGGGCTGCGCCGCGCGGATACTTTAGTATTGCGGATGTCCGCGATGTTTGCAGTGCCATCCTCACCGCTTTCGAGCGAGGGCAGAGGGGCCGGCGCTATATTTTGGCGGGCGAGACGCTCTCGTACCTCGAAGCCTGGCGGTTGTTTGCCGAGGTGACAGGTGGGCGGTGGCCGCTGTTCCGTATCGGTCCGTTGTGTTCACTCCTGGGAGGTTGGATCGGCGACGGGCTCGGGCTGATCACCGGTGAGGAGCCGAACGTAAATTCCGGCGCGATCAAGATTGCCAACAAGCCTCGAAACTACAGCAGCGCCCGCGCAGAAACCGAACTGGGCTACAGAAAACGGCCTGTGCGCGAGACTGTCGAAGACACATGGCGTTGGTTTCAAGAATACGGCTACGACAAGCGAGCGAAATAAATCCCGCGTGGCAGGGAGACCACCTTCCAGGTGCTGCGGTGCGACCGCCTGTTTCTGTTCTTCACTTAGTCCGCCAGTCGCCCGCCCGCGCTAAAGCCCGGTCGCACCAGGGGGCAATGGCGTCCGCAGCGAGTGCCGCACAGATCGCCGCGAGCAGTCCGGCAACGACATCCATCGTCCAGTGGGCGCGGAGCACCAGGACCGTCACCATTTCAAAAACGGCAATCAAGAATGCCGCTATTTTGAGTTTCCGGCCACCTAGGCGACCGAGTTCAATCGCCCCGTAGACCGCCAGCGCTGTGTGCCCGGAGAAGAAAAAGTCGTTGGCCACGCCGTACGTGACCAGCAGCGAAGGAATCGACACGCCCGCCAGTTGCGGGGCGTGCCAGATCATCTCCGGTGGGGCGGGTAGGGCGACGAGTCCCTGACAGATCTGCCGGAGCGAGAAGAGGACGAGCAGACCGACCAGGGGCCGCAGCGTAGGGCCGAAAATACTCCTGAGCAGCAGGAAAATACCCAAACAGTCGATCAGCAGCGAACTGCCGGCGAGCAGCGCATCGGCAGCAGAGCGATGCTGGTGCAGCTGCGCATTTAGCGGCTCGGTCCACGCGAGCGGCAAGTCGACGATTCCCTCGCCCGTAGGCTGCCGGTTGCCGATGAGCCACTGGGTCGCGAACCACAATCCGAGACATACGATGACAAACAGAGCCCGCAGGGGCCAGCTGAGCGTGCGCGCCGATTCCTCGCTCGTTGCCATGGAAGCATTCCCTAAGTGGGTGGAGGATGGTGGCAGATATTCTGGATCATCTGACTGATTGAAGTGTGGACCGCTGTGGTGAGTGGATCGACCGCGAGCCTCCGCTCTCGCTTTGTCGCAACTTCGATCGCATCGCCCACCTGGATCACACCGTCGAGCGGCTTGTGGATCGTCGCCCGGTCGGTCAAGTTTTCCTCCAACCGCTCTACCGTTTCGAGAATCCGTTCGGTGGAAGGATTGTCGGCAAGATAATCTCGAGGATAGCAGCCCAGATCCTGGGCGATGTAGAGCTCGCGGATATGCTGCCAGCGGAGTTTCTCTTCCTTGTCGCTCAGTTGGCCTCCGATCAAGTCGGGTACGATTCGGCTGCGGAGCGCTTGCACGCGGGCGTAGACGCCGTGCGGATTGTTCCCGAGTGCGTACTGCCGCTCAAGCGGATCGAGGATCTTCTCGATCAACGATTCGACCCGATCATGAAACCCTTTGTCGTTTTCTCCGCTCTTCTGGGGCTCGCCGAGAAATTCAATCTCGCGCTTGCGCAGTAGTCCACGGCCTATTTTGCGAATCCGCTCAACAAGTGGCAAATCATCCGGTGGAGACAAGGAGAGTTGCTTTTCAAGGCGCTCGAGTACCGGGGTCACGGAAGCCTCGAGGTCTCCCCGGAAAAAATATTTAAAGGCAACGGGGTGGATCACCACCTTGCGAGGTGGATCGGCCTTGGCAAGCCGTCGGGCGGCAGTGCGGGCAATCAACGCCGCGCCGTCGAGTAGCGGGCGCACAAGGTCATTGCTCCTTGTCACGAACCCTTCAGCAAAGAGAATGATCGGCCGGTCATGGTGGACCAGTGAATTGATTGAAAAATTGAGCGATGTGTGGTCGCTCCCCTCCCGGTAGACACTGTAGGCGCCACAACGACGCGAGATGAATCGATCGATGCGTGAGTTCATGAACACGTGCCAGCTGGCCATGCAGTACATCGGCTCTTTGGCGAGTCGCGTCAACCAGCCGGCGGCAATCGGATCGCAAGGCCGCGTATGATTTGCAACAAGGACTATGGCATGACCGGCATCGAGAGATGCGCGGATCTTTTCACCATGACGACTCTCAAAACGGCGTATTCCATAGTAGTGCCGCAGGTAGGGCTGCATGAGCAGGTGGACGATCAGCCAGGGCCAGATGCGGCCCTTGTGGGGCGGTACAAACTGATACGGTTTGACGACGATGATGTCCTGCATATTGCAGGCGAGCTTAACGGGCGGTGAACTTTGCGCCAATAAGGACTTGTACGGGTCAGTAGGGTGAAAAATGACCGCTTCGGGACATCGAGCGGGAAATCCGATGAAGTCGGCCCCGGTCCCGTTCCGAAGCTACCTATATGGCAAAAAGGTCCCGTAGTTCGACGGCAAAAAAAAAGGGCACCCGGCCCAAATCGGCGGGCAGCACGAGCGCGCGATGGTTGCCGCTCTGGTTGGACTATTTGCGGGCAGAATGCCAGCTCTCGGAGAACACGCTCGCAGCGTACGGGCGAGACATGCGGCGATTCTTTCTCTGGCTCGGCAAGCGACCTCTGCAGAAACTTTCGATCAAGCAACTCGGGCAATATGTGCAGTGGCTTCATAGTCAGTCCCTTGCACCGGCAAGTATCGCACGCCACGTCGCATCGATGAAGATGTTTTTCCGCTTTTTGCAGCTCGAGGGGATGCTCAAAGAAAATGCGGCCGAACTGTTGGGCAGCCCCAAGTTGTGGCAGCGGGTCCCCGATGTGTTGTCTGTAGATGTTGTTACAAAACTTCTAACGAGCCCGCAAACATCCGATCCCTACCCGCGCCGCGATCGTGCGATGCTGGAGCTGCTCTATGCAACGGGTTGCCGCGCATCTGAAATATCCGGTTTGCGATTGAATGATTTTAATGCGAAGGAAAAATTCATTCGTGCTCACGGCAAGGGAGATAAGGAACGGATGGTCCCGCTCGGCCAACAGGCAATTTTGGCGGTTGATGATTATTTGAAACATGAGAGAGGATCGTTAGCAGCCAGGGCGGGTACCGATCCTGCTTGGCTTCTCCTTTCGTCGCGTGGTGGCCGGTTACAACGCGAGCGTATTTGGGAACTCTTTAAAAAATACGCGCATCGCCTCGGGCTGGCCGACACGGTAAGTCCGCATACGATGCGGCATAGCTTTGCCACCCATCTTCTCGCCGGAGGTGCCGATCTGCGTCAGGTACAGGAAATGCTTGGCCACGCGAGTATTGCCACCACACAGCGCTACACCCATGTCGATATCTCGCGGCTCCAAAAGGTACACGGCGATTTTCATCCCCGTGCCTGAATGGGCGCCTTCGCGCAATGTGTACTTCGACATTGCGACCGATTTGTAACAGACCCAATCGTGCGGTCTGTTTCTCAAAATGGGGATGGTTCTGCCCCTCCAGGTCATGGATGTTTTCCCCAGACCCCGCTTTTTGCTTTTGAGCAGATTCTTTTCCGCAATGTGTCCGGTCTGAGGGTTGTCGCAAGGGGGCCCCGTTGATTCGTAATCGGTGCAAAATACAATAGACGTTAGAGATCGGAACCGGTCCGGTCCGCTCATGGAAAAAAGGAGCCGAGACATGAACCCTCGCGCCCTGCGTTGGCCTCTGTTTGTCCTGCTGCTCGTTGGCGTCTTTGCGGCAGCCTCTGCGAATGATTCATTGGAGGACCGCATCGGACGACTCGAATCGCAGATGCGGCAGATCAATGCGCAGTTGGGAAAACTCGATCACATCAAAAACTCCCTCCAAGCGGTCAGACAGGATGATTTGCAAAAGCTCCAACGCGCCCTGCTCGGTGCGAGCGAGTCGGTAACACCGAATGAACAAAAGGAGCTTGCGGAAGAGTCCGCAGGTGGTGAAGCGGGTTCCGCAGCGGCAGAGGAGAAAGGCGATCTTCGCAAGTCGCACAAAGTTCTCGTTGACGTAGAGCCAAGGAGTCCGGAGAGGTCAAAAGCGATCGCGAGTGGATCTCCCGAAGAGCGAACGAGCGCGCTTGAGCAAATGGTGGCGGCGATGGAGCGGCGGTATGCGGATATCGACACTATTGCGGAGCAGCTGCACCTGATCCGCAACGAGGATCTCCCCAAGCTCAACCGCAGCCTTCGCGGTGTGACCGAAACCGTCAAGAAGATAGGCCCCAAGGTGGCGAAAGACCCCTCGTCCGTGGTTGTGCCCGCGAAAGAAAAGCAGGTTTTGGGAACCATAATCGTGAACAACGCAACGACCACCGCCTACCGGGTCGCGGTCAACGATCAGTCGCATCTGATGGTTCCCGGTCGCACCACACTCAAAGTCCCCTATGGTCCGGTTCGCACCCGGCTGGTCGATTTTGAAGTGGATCGCAACTGGCCACTCTCGCAATGGAAAAAGGTAAACGGCCGGTACGAGCTCATTCTCGATCTGAAAAACTGACCCTGCGAGGCTGCGTTTACTTCCAGTCGCACTGACCGAAGTAGGGATCATCCCGTTCCGGCTGCGGTGGTGTCAGGCCCTGCCCGCACTTCGGGCAATCGGTAGCCTGCCGGTCGACCATTTCACTGCAGCCATCATGTGGGCAGCTGTAGGGGTTCTGGTCGTGGTAGGCGACCTTGTCCTGCGGTGTTTCAGGCCAGTCGATCTTTGTGAGCCGATCCCGGTTAGGGAGCCAGTATTGTTTCTGGCTCCAACAGTCGTTTGGATCGATCTCATCGGGTAGGTAAGCGGCGGTGCTCTTGCCATGCGTGTAGGCGTTGGCCATTGTCATGTGGCGCGGTGCAAAAGCATCGCTTTGGTTCCAGACTGCATCGCCGTCACTCCAGGTGTCCTGAGGATTTCCATTCTGGCCCCCAGGAGTTCCACCGGTTTGCCCGACAATATTCACGACAGGCTCATTGTATTCAATAATGACAATGCGACTGCCGTCCCGGCCACCCATCCCGGCCAAGCGCTCGTTAAAACCATAGCTATAGGAACCGGTTGCTGAGGGGCACTTCCAGACATCTTCGGCCTCCTGGAGTTCTGCCGAGAGTGTTCCGTCTTTTTGCCATTGCTCGGTGCCCTGCGGATCGGGCTGAAGCAGCGTGGGGTCGAGGATGTTCATGGGTGTACCATCCACCGTCCGCATCGTTCCGCGTTTGTTGGCATTCGCTTTTGTCAGGGCGATGCCAATCTGCTGCATCCGTGAGGCGCACACGGTCTGGCGGGCCCGATCCCTCGCCGAATTAATGGCGGGCATGAGCATCGCCACGAGCGTCCCAATCACGGCGATAACGATCAGCAGTTCGACAAGCGTAAAGCCACTTTGCGAGTTTTTCGGGGTTGTCATACGATCTGCATCCTCTGCTCTTGTGTCCGGTCGCCTTGCCGCAAAAGCCCTCTCGTAAAAAAAGCCCTGTCGTTAAAAAAACAGCTCGCGGCGGGACCATCTCCCCTGCACGTGGCCCATCGAAGTCATTATCTCGCTTGTGAGCCGCCTCGTCAACATTTCTGCTGTCGTTCTGCCGCAAAACCGAATCGTGTCGGATTCGGGCGGTGGTCTCCTCTGCGAGGGACGGTCATCGGCGCATGCC
>JASMGX010000064.1 GCA_030751095.1 Pirellulales bacterium
TTTGATGATCACCTTGCTCGGAGCTATTTGGGCGCATTCAATGCAGCCGTTGTGCCCATGGCCTGGCAACATCTTGAGACGAGTGAAAATAAATACGTATGGAGCCTGACCGATAGTCAATTGGACTGGTGCAAGACCCATGCATTAAAAGTTTCTAGTGGCCCTCTCGTCCAACTCGACGGTACTGAAATTCCCGACTGGTTATATCTCTGGGAGGAAGACCTGGAAACTCTAACCACTTTTGTGACACAGTATGTGCGGTCGGTTGTAAGTCGTTACCGTGGTCGCGTACACGTCTGGCAGGCGGCATCGCGAATCAACTCGGGAAATTTTCTCGGCTTGTCGCATCAAGACACAGTGCGCATGGCGATTCAAATCGTCGAAACAATTCGTGATTTAGATTCGCGAACACCGGTGATCCTTTCCTTCGATCAACTGTGGGGCGATTCTCTCTCGCAGAAAGACTATGAATTGCCGGTCTATCTGGCCGATACCCTGGCGCGCGCCAACCTGGGACTCTCGGGTATTGGGCTAGAGATCAAACTGGCCTATCACCCGGGTGGTACCAGCCATCGCGATGCCCTTAAAGTAAGTCGACAATTAGATCGTTGGTCGAGCCTTGGCTTACCGTTGCTTGTTTCACTGGTAGTACCCGGCGGGACCGGTCCAGATGCAAAGGCTCAAGCGCAAGCATCTCCACTGCCCGATGAATGGAATCCGGATCGACAAAATGCCTGGGTGCAAGAACATCTCCCGGTTATGTTGGGCAAGCAAGCGGTGCAGGGGATTATGTGGAACCAATTTTCCGATTCTCATCCCCACGTACTGCCACACGGTGGCCTCATCGACGCCAATAGCCAACCCAAGTCTGCTTTGGCCAGTATGTCCGCGATCCGTAAGGCACATCTGAGCTAACCGTCGTTCACCGCTGTTTTTTTGGCCTTGGGACACGGCCCCCCCGTTTCCCCTTGCCTCGTTTCCCCTTGCGATGTCTGGCGTGCTTTTTTGAAGTGGCTGCTTCTACCTTTTGTAGCGGTTCACCAATCGCATCGCGCAGGGTGCTGATGCGGTCTCTTATAGAAGCAGCCCGTTCAAAATCAAGTGCTTCGGCGGCCTCGAGCATTTCAATTTCGAGCTCGTTGATATATTCTTCAGTGACAATCTCAGTTTCATCATGGCGTCCCACTGCAGCATTGGCTTCTGCGTGTGCTTCAGCAACCGCCTCGATACCTGCTCGCACACTTTTGCGGATTGTCTCCGGAGTAATTCCGTGTTCGGTGTTAAATTGTTGCTGCATGGTTCTGCGGCGAGAAGTCTCTTCGATGGTGCTTTGCATGGCTGCTGTCATTTTGTCGGCGTAGAGCATGACTTTGGCGTTGGTGTTTCGGGCAGCTCTGCCGATCGTCTGCATCAGCGAGGTTTCACTGCGCAGAAAGCCTTCTTTGTCAGCATCCAGGATCGCCACGAGCGAGACCTCGGGAAGATCTAGCCCTTCCCGAAGTAAATTGACCCCAACCAACACATCGAACAACCCTTCGCGCAATTCCCGTAAGTGCTGGACCCGTTCGAAGGCATCCAGTTCGCTGTGGAGCCACTTGCAGTTGACTCCGCGCTCCCCAAGATAGGCTGCCAGATCTTCCGCGAGACGTTTGGTCAGTGTTGTTACCAGCACCCGTTCATTCTGATCCGCCCGCTGGCGGATCTGATCGAGCAGATGGGGTATCTGTCCGCTTGCCGGGCTGACCTCAATGACCGGATCTAAAAGTCCGGTCGGTCGGATAACCTGCTCGACAAACTCTCCTTCTGTCTGCTTGATTTCGTAAGGGCCGGGTGTTGCAGAAACGTACACCACTTGATTGATTTTCTGTTCCCATTCGTCAAATTTTAGTGGTCGGTTATCGAGAGCACTGGGGAGTCGAAAACCGTGCTCGACCAGAGTCGTTTTACGGCTATGGTCACCGGCATACATCGCTCGCACCTGGGGCACCGTTGCATGGGATTCATCAACAAACAGGAGATAGTCCTCGGGGAAAAAACTGAATAACGTGTCGGGAGTCGATCCGGGGTCCCGCCCACTTAAGGGGCGACTGTAATTTTCGACCCCCGGGCAGTAGCCGACCTCCTGTAACATTTCAATGTCGAACCTGGTACGGGCTGAAAGGCGTTGGGCCTCCAACAGTTTTCCCTGCCCACGAAGCTGATCGAGACGCTCTTCCAATTCATTTTTGATCTCATCCACAGCACCGGCGATCCGTTCTTCGGGGAGTACAAAATGCTTGCAAGGATAAATATAGAGTTCTTCTTCCGTCGAAATGACCTCGCCACTGGTGGGATTGATAAGAGAGAGTTGTTCAATGTCATCGCCCCAGAATTCGAGACGGTAAGCAAATTCCTCGTACGATGGCCAGAGTTCGACACAATCGCCCCGAACACGAAATTTGCCGGATGCAAACTCGATGTCGTTGCGTTCGTATTGGATGTTGACGAGTTTTGTAAGAACAAGATCGCGGTCGATGGAGTCTCCCTGACGGACGTGAACCATCATGTCCCGATAATCTTCCGGCGATCCAAGTCCATAGATACAAGAAACACTCGCGACCACGATCACATCGCGGCGGGAGACGAGGGCGCTGGTAGCGGCGAGCCGCAGTCGATCTATCTGTTGATTGATCGAGGCATCTTTTTCGATGTAGATGTCCCGTTGCGGGATGTAGGCCTCCGGTTGGTAGTAGTCATAATAACTGACAAAATAATGAACGGCATTCTGAGGAAAGAATTCTCGAAATTCAGAATACAACTGGGCAGCGAGTGTCTTGTTATGTGAGAGCACAAGTGCAGGCCGCTGCATCTTTTCAATGACATTTGCCATCGTGAAGGTTTTTCCGGAGCCAGTAACCCCCATGAGGATTTGTTCACGAGTCCCGGCAACAAGCCCATCGGTTAGGGCTTGGATGGCCTGAGACTGGTCCCCTGCGGGACGATAAGGACTGGACAGTTGAAACAGCATGCGTTGGAGTTCCGATAGAATGTCAATCTAGCGCAATGGCATTATTGCCGAATCTTGTGGACAAAGCCAAGCCACACACCATTCTTTCTGCTTGAAAACGAAAAGGTACATAGCTCCATTCCGGACCTAGTCCGCTTGGGGTGTCCATGGAGTATGATGGAGAAATCATGCCACAGGACTTTCAGCAACTCGATTGGACAGACTTGGTCAAGGAAGATTGTCGACAGATCGTACGCCTGGCTGTGCGCGAAGATCTCGATCGGGGCCAGGATTGGACCAGCGTATCGTTGATACCGGCTGAATCGAGAGGGGACGCAACGGTTGTTGCTAGAGAGCAGGGTGTGGTTGCGGGGTTGTTGGCATGCCAATTGGCCCTTCAGGAAATGGTGGCCAACATCACCTGGTCGCCAGAGGCCGAGGATGGTGATGCGGTGGTGGCGGGACAGCCGTTGGCCCGCGTTGAAGGATCGACACGAGATATTCTTACGACAGAACGGATCATTCTCAATCTCCTTGGCAGACTTTCAGGGATTGCTACTCTCACCCGGCAGTATGTCGATCAAGTTGCCCCCTCGCACTCGAAAATCTACGACACCCGCAAGACAACCCCCGGTTGGCGGCGTCTGGAGAAGTATGCCGTTCGCTGTGGTGGTGGCCAAAATCATCGTACTGGCCTTTTCGATGCGATCTTGATCAAAGATAACCACTTGGCCAGCACCGCTCATCGAGAAACAGACAACGCTGAAGCAGAGGGAGTTGGGAAAACGAATCCTTGTTGCACTCCGGTTGCTGCTATTGAAAAGGCGCGCGCGTTCATTGAGGCAAAGGATACTCTTGCCAATAGCGGAATGGTCGTCCAAATCGAAGTTGATTCCTTGGAGCAACTTTCCGAAGTACTTGTCGCCACTCCAGATCTGGTTCTGCTTGACAACATGTCGAGCGATCAGTTGCGCCAGGCGGTTGCGATGCGGGATGAGGTTGACGCCAAAATATTGCTCGAAGCTTCCGGGGGAGTCAATCTTTCGACGGTGTCGGATATTGCGGAAACCGGCGTTGACCGGATCAGTGTCGGTGCTCTGACCCATTCGGCGCGGGCCCTCGATGTTGCCCTCGATTGGTCGATGTAGCGATATTGTGCTGTTTTGCGCCGCGTTCAAAATTATGGCCACCTTTTGAGAGATATCGGCAATGCTACCAATGATTGCCCACGGACAAAATTGCCATAATCCAACAGCGGTCCGCAGGTGATTTGTGCGAGATCTTTTCGACCGAAAGTGCCTCCTTAGGGTGTAATGCCTATAATGGATCTCCCGCTGGAGCGGCTCTATTTTGTCCGTATGTTTTGCCCGATCGGCACAACAGGTAACGGCCGGGCTGAGGAGACAAACGCAGGATTACTTTTTCTGATTTTCGCTTGCCTTTTTTGCAGGGGCAGCGATTCTACTGAAGAAGAAATAGACAAACCCGCAGGGTGTTTTGGAGAAAAACAGATGTGGAAACAGGCAGATTATCTAAGGAATGGTAGCAATCTGTTGCTTTTCTCTGCTCTGGTATTCGCAACGATCAGCGAGGCTACAGCGCAAAACAAACCACTTCAAGGAAATCAGCCCCTCAATCGCAAGGCACTGAAGCTGACATCAGGGGAAGAAGTGGTTCGCGATTCGCCACATCCGCTCGAGCCGGCATTGCACCTTGCCCGCGAGATCGCAGAGAGAATCGATCGTGAACTGTTCGACTACACCTGCGATTTGGTGATGCGAGAGCGGAGCAAAGGGAAGCTACAAAGCCATGAGATTGCCCATCTTAAAGTTCGTCGGGAACAACGTGATGGGGATCAAACGGTAGAGCCCTTTAGCGTGTATATGTGCTTTCAAGCGCCACCGAGTGTAGAGGGTCGCGAAGTCTTGTACGTCCGCAACGAAAATAATGACGAGATGATTGCGCGAAATGGGGGTAGCAGCAGTTTGCAGAATGTTACGTTGTCATTGAAACCCGATAGTAGGCGGGCGATGAAAGGCCGACACTACTCCATCACTGAGATCGGGATAGGGAATATTATGGCGCGGCTCATCGATGAGGCTCAGGAGGCCATGCAACTCGATAGCGATCGGAGAGAATGTCAGGTGCGATTTTTCGACAATGCGAAGATCGATGGTCGTGTTTGTCGGTGTATCCAAGTTGCCTTTCCTGTCCGTCGGGAAAATTTAAAATTTCATATTGCGAGGATCTTCATTGATGCTCAGACACAACTTCCGGTTCGCTTTGCAGCGTACACCTGGCCCCATAAAGCTGGTGGGAAACCCCGACTGACGGAGGAGTACACCTTTTTGAATTTAAAGCCGAACATCGGCTTGTCCGACCATGATTTCGATCGGCAGAATTCCGCGTATCAATTCTATCAAGACAGAAAAAGTCAAGACAGAGAAAGTCTCGCGACCCAGTCCGGCCACTTTCCTCAAACAGATCAGGACTGATTGGATTCTCTGTCGGATGCTTCTACTGGGTTCTCCCGTTTTGTGTGCCGTGCCTCTCGCGGGGTATTACGGCGTTGATCTTTCAACGTCGATCTTTATGCGCTGGCCTGGGGATTGCCGGTTCTGCAGATCCTTTGATTTTGTCTTTCCGGTCTGGTACGGATCGGGCCGCTGGGAAGTGATCCGGTGGTTGTCTATGATAGTGGTTACGAATCATGCAGTCACAAACCGATAGAGCGGTGTCGATAGGGAACATCGGATGAGCCGGACAAAATCAAAACGATCTGCGCCGTCGGTACGTGGTGGCGACAAGCGCGGTGTGCGCAAAAATTCTCAGCAAGTATTGGCAGGACCACAACGCTTGCAAAAGGTGCTTGCCTCTGCAGGGATTGCAAGCCGGAGACAATGCGAGCAGCTTATTTTGGAGGGTCGCGTTGAGATCGATGGGGAGATAGTGACTCTCCTCGGTACAAAAGTGGATGCAGCATCTCAGGCAATTCGCGTCGATGGGGTGACGCTGGCCAAGCCGAAACGCGCCTATTATTTAGTCAATAAGCCCAAAGGCGTTGTCTCGACGGATCGCGATCCGGCAGGTCGGCCCCGCGTGGTTGATATGGTACCCGGGGAGCATGCCCGCCTCTTTACAGTCGGTCGCCTCGATCTGGAAAGTGAAGGACTGATTTTGCTTACCAACGATGGAGAACTGGCACATCGTTTGGCACATCCGCGATTTGGAGTGGAAAAAACATATCAGGTACAGGTTGCCGGAGTGCCGGACAAGACCGTGCTCGATCAATTGCGACGTGGAGTGCGATTGGCAGAATCGGAGGCTGTGGTGGCTGCCGTGCGTGTCAAACGCAAACAAAAACAAAGTACTATTCTTGAAATGGTTCTACGTGAAGGAAAGAACCGCGAGATTCGTCGCATGCTCGCTGCGGTGGGTCACAAGGTACAGCGGCTCAAACGTATTTCGCTAGGACCTCTGAAACTCGGACGACTTCCATTGGGTGAAACGCGACCTCTGACGCGACTGGAGGTTGCCTCCCTGCAGCGGGCAACAGAGACCGGTGGGGAAGGTCGGGAGAGACACAGAGAGCCCCGAAGGCCCGGACGGAGTCGTGGGCGGAGCAGACGATGAGCAATCCACTGCATGCCCAGCATTATGCCGATCATGCACATCAGTGCCGTGCTGCCATTTTAGAGAATGTTTGTCTTGCAGAATCGACGTATCGCGTTCGTTTGCACTGCCCTGCGATTGCCGCGCGCATTCTCCCCGGTCAGTTTGTCATGCTGCACCTGACCGGTGCCGACGATCCGCTTCTGGGGCGTCCACTGGCGCTCTACGACACCGTACTTGATGCTTCAGGTGCTGCAGTTGCCGTAGATATCGTTTATCTGGTCGTGGGAAAGATGACATCACGCTTAGCTCAGCTGTCTACTGGCGGGCAAGTCGATCTGTGGGGGCCGCTGGGTAACGGTTTTCCTCCACAGTCTACGAGACACCTGATCATGGTTGCCGGTGGGATTGGTCAGACACCGTTTCGGGCATTGGCCCAGGAGTGTCTCGGAAACCGGCGCTACGGAGACCCGCAGCGAGAGGTGTCGCAAGTGGAACGGGTGACTCTCTGTTACGGTGCCCGCAGTGAAGGATCTTTGGCCGATGTCGAGCAGTTTGAGGCGATCGGTGTTGTTGTGAACATCAGTACCGAGGATGGGTCGCGTGGACACCATGGTTTGGTCACCGAAGTGCTTGGAAAGTTGCTCGCCTCAGGCTTTCAGGATGCACGCCTGGTTTGCTGTGGCCCCGAGCCGATGATGGAGGCGGTCGCCGGGCAGGCTGCAGCAGTCGGTCTGCCGTGTCACGTTTCGCTCGAGACACCGATGGCATGTGGAATCGGTATTTGCTTCAGTTGCGTAGCCAGGGTACGCGACAAAGACGGAGACTGGGATTACAAGCGGACCTGCGTGGAGGGTCCCGTCTTTGATGCCGAGAAAATCGTCTGGTAATTTTTCTCTCGAGATTCCTATCGGAAAGTTCCAATACGGCACGACGTTCCATCCAGAAGCATCTGGCGATGGCAGCCTTTTTGTTGGTTCTCTCCGCTGCGGCTGATTGTCCCTCGGGCTGCAGGATCTTGGAATGATCTCCGCGATGGTCTATCATGAGGGGTGTGATCCCACCTTTGTGTGCCTATCGTACTGGACCCTGTTCGCTGTCCGATCCCAAAAAAACGAAGGAAGTCAAGTTTATGAAGCCTGCCATTTGTATACCCGTTCTGATCGTTATTGTAGGCCTACTTGTTTCCCCAGCGGGAGCGGGCAAGATCGTCGAGAAGGCGGCGGATACGCCCAAGCCGATGACGCCAGCGCAAAGTGCAAAACATTTTAGACACCCCGAGGACTTGCGCTTGGAGCTGGTCGCTTCAGAGCCCCTTGTTACCGAACCGCTCTGCACAGCTTTTGATGAAAAGGGAAATTTATTCGTGGCGGAGTTGCATGGTTACAACTACGAAGGGTATCTCGATGTTTCCGAACTCAATAAGACGGGTGAGCTGGATACGAAGGTCCGCCGTATTCCCGCTTCAAATGAGGATATCGAGAAAGCAAAAAGTTTTCAGCGTGGGGCGGTGAAGTTGCTCAGGGATACCGATGGGGATGGCGTCATGGATCAGGCGAGCGTCTGGGCAGACGACCTGGAGCCTTGCTACGGGGTTGTGCCGACCCGCAATGGAGTGATTGCTTTGGCACCTCCGGAGATTGTCTATCTCGCCGACAACGATGGGGATGGTGAGTGCGATTATCGTGAAACCCTCTTCACCGGCTTTAATATCCGTGTGCTGGAGCGGGCCATCAACAACCCTCGGTGGGGCAAGGATAACTGGATTTATGCCGGTGGTGGTGGGGGTGGTGGCACGATCACAGGCCCGTACCTGAAAGAACCGGTGACGATGAGCAATACCGATTTTCGCTTTAAGCCGGATGGTTCGGCAATCGAACCGGTCAGTGGTATTGTCGGTACTTTCGGAATGGCGATGAACGATCTGGGCGACCGTTTTCCATGCTCGGGAGGAGGGCCGGGAATTTACGCGGTACCGGTGGACCAGCGATATGTAGTCCGAAACCCATTCATCCCGGGTCCGCCCTCCAATCATTCGGCAGTCAATTACAACAACTGTTATCGAATCAGCGAGCCCCATCCATGGCGCGTTAAACGCGGTGTCGATCCTAATTGGCAGAACTTTTATGGCAAGCGCGAGACCGATAGTAACTATTTTACGGGTGGGTGTGGCAACGAGTTTTATCGCGCGGGTCAGTTCCCGGAAAAGTATCATGGTAACTTTATCATGTGCGAACCTTCGCAGAATATTCTGCACCGCTGCATTATTGATCGTAACGGTTCTGGATATCGTGGGCAGCGTGCCGAAGGCGAGGAGCAATCCGAGTTTGTCGCCTCTACCGATCAGTGGTTCCGTCCGGTCAATGTTCGCGTCGGTCCCGATGGGGCGCTCTACATCTCGGATATGTATCGGGAGATTATTGAGGATTACTCGGCCATTCCGAGATTTTTGCAGCAGCAATACGGCGTAGCCAACGGAGACAATCATGGTCGCATCTGGCGGCTTGTGCCGGTCGACAAAGATCTTCGAACCATCGAAAACTTGAACGAGAAATCGAATGCCGAACTGGTGGCGCTGCTTGGCGATACCGATTCATGGTGGCGGGATACCGCGCAGCGGCTGCTGGTATCCAGAGCGGATCCATCGGTTGTGCCCGCGCTCCGGCGACAGGTTCGCGAGGGAAACAGCGATCAAGAAAAACTACATGCCCTGTATACCCTCAGCGGTCTTGGAGCATTGGAAGAAGAGGATGTGCAGATTGGTTTGAAAGATGACCATTACGCAGTTCGCGTCCATGCACTGCAATTAGCCGAATCTTTCCTGAAGAACAATTCCGAACTTCTTTCCCGGGTTATTGAACTGGCGCGTGATGAGGATCCTCGCGTACGACTTCAGGTTGCCATGACGCTTGGCGAGTCACACGACCCCCGTGCCACCGAGACATTGATCATGTTGGCCAAAGAGCATGGTCACGAACAGTGGATGCCCAACGCGATTCTGAGTTCCGCAAACGATTCTGCGGGGCAACTGTTGGCAACCCTCATTAAGGGCGAAGAAATCAGTGCAGGTGCAAAAAAAGTGATCCAGCCTCTTGCGGCCACACTCGGTGGCCAGCGGAATGGTGAGCAAATTGGTACCGCACTTACGGCAATTGTCAAAAGTGATCCAGCGGCACAATCGCCAAGTGTGGCAGGACTCATACAGGGTTTTTCGGAAGGTAAAGTTGAGGGAGCGGTGACCGATGCAGGCCGTGGGGCCATTGTGGAATTGCTCAATAATGCGGCTCCACAGATTCGGGCAGAAACAGTAAAACTCGCCTCCTTGCTATTGCCCGCAGACGCCCCGGAATTGAAATCGGTTTTCGAGCAGGCAACGCGAGAGGCGCTCGATGACGATCTTCCAATTCAATCGCGTGAGGATGCTCTCGCATTGCTGGCCCGTGCTCCCTATGAGGTCTTTTCCCCGGCTGTCGAGGAACTTCTCGACGTGCGGCAATCGCCTGAAGTGCAACTGGCCACCGTGAAGGCTCTTTCCGGTTCCGATAGCCCCGAGGTAACCAAAATTCTTCTAGAGGGCTGGGACCGGTACACACCACGTGTTCAGGATGCGGTTCTGGATGCTCTCTTTGCGAGAACGGATCGCGCGCGGGCGCTACTTGTTGCGCTTGAAAAGGGCGATATTCGTTTGATCGATATGAACCCGTTTCGTCGTGAACGATTATTGAAGGCTCGTAGTTACGGGATCCGAAAGCGGGCCAAAGCGCTGTTTGCCGAACAGGCTCCAGATCCGGAAATCGAGAAGCTTGCAACCGCTTATCGCGACGCTCTCGTTGGAGATCGGGATGTTGTTCGGGGCAAGGAGCTCATTACCAAACATTGTCTCATCTGCCATAAACTGAATGAAGAAGGCCATGAGGTGGGTCCCAACTTTGTCGAGGCGGCCAACACACCCGACGATGGCATGCTGCAGGAAATTCTTGCTCCGAGTCGAAAGATTGATCCGCAGTTTCGAAATTTTGTCGTCGAAACGGTCGATGGCAAAGTGATCAATGGTGTCATCGCCTCCGAATCGGCAACCAGTGTCACTTTGCGTCAGCAGGAGGGAAAGAGTGAGACGATTTTACGCAAGGATATCGATGCGATGAACGCGTCCGATGTCTCGCTGATGCCGGCCGATCTCTACAAGAGCATTACCCCGCAGGATCTTGCCGACCTGCTCGGTTACCTCCGTAGTGAACTCAAGGGCTCGAGTGAAGGAGCCGACGAGAAAAAATCGGAAGGTTGAGAGAACGGAACTAAGTCTCGACAGGTTTTCCATCCTTGTAGATCGCGCGCTCGATTTCGTTTCCCTGTTGGTCCCAGAAGATCCAGAGTCCCTCCAACTTGCCCATCCGGTAATTGCCTTGCTGCATCTTCTGGCCATTTTCAAACCAGTTGGTGGAGAGACCTGAAAGTTTTCCTTTGTGGTAGGTGTGTTCGCTCCGCTTTTGTCCGCTCAGATACCAGGTGGTACTGGTCCCATGCAGCAGACCCCCTTTGAAGTGGCAGAGTGCCAGTCCTTCGTTGCCGTGCTTGACGTTAACCCATCCCGTGTAGGGTGCGTCCGCGCCAGGCCGAAAAATCTTGCCTTCACGCTGTGCAAAGGATTGCAAATATGGTGCCTTCTTGCGGAGGCGCGCCAGTTCATTCGGTTCTTCCCCGGGCATCCGCCCACCGAGGAGAATGATTGCTAGTGTGGCGAGGAGTCCAGTTTCTATCCACTTTCTCATGCGCAAGCTCCGGTCGGTATTTCGATCGCGTTGTCGATCCAGCGATCTCTGAAAAAGGGACACGTTATTGTAATCGGATTTAGCGTACGGCGGCATCATTCGGGACCGTTTTCAGAGGAACCAGCAGCGGAGCGATCTCTGCAGCCATGCGCGGACCAACCCCGTGTACTCGTTCTTCCAGGTCTCTCAGTCCGGTATAGGGGCCATCGGCTTGCCTCTCTTTGACGATCGCACGGGCTGTGGTTTCACCAATGCCTGGCAACTGTATGATTTCGGGCCAGTCGGCGTGGTTGATATCGACCTGAAAGGTAACCTCAAGCTGTGGCGCCTTATCGAATTCAATCAGATCTTCCTGATGCCAGAAGCGAAATAGCCAATAGCTGAAAATAGCGATGATCGCGAGGAGAACCACGACAGCCAGCAAGGTCTGTTCGGGATGCCTGAGCAATTGGCGCCGCATCGATCTACCTCCTCGGAGCCGTCCATGGTTGGCAACCGTTCTGGCCGCTATTTCATCAACGAATAAACCTTATCGCCATGGTTATTATGGTAGGGGGTGAGGCGTTAAGATAGTGGCGTCGATCGGTTGTCTGCCAAACAGGCGTGTCAAGTTATGAAAATCGTTATTCTTGATAACTACGATTCCTTTACGTACAACCTGTACCAACTCGTGGGGGAACTGGTGGGACCTCCCGAGGTGTATCGCAACGATGAGATATCTGTTGAAAAACTGGCATCCCTTGAACCGGACCGGATTATCGTCTCGCCGGGGCCGGGCGATGCGGGTGACTCAGCTTATTTTGGTATCTGTCACGATGTCATCGTCGCATTGGGGCCTCGCGTTCCACTGTTGGGAGTTTGCCTAGGGCATCAGGGAATCATTCAGGCTTTTGGTGGGGATGTGATGCGTGCTGCAGCGCCAATGCATGGCAAGACAAGTTACGTGTTCCATGAAGAGGCAGGAATTTTTCATGGACTCCCCAGTGCGTTTGAGGTGATGCGCTACCATAGTCTGATCGGCAATCCTGCCTCCCTGCCAGAGTGTCTGGAGGTGACTGCCTGGACTTCCGATGAGGTGATCATGGGTGTGCGGCATCGCGAGTACCCGCTGGAGGGAGTGCAATTTCATCCCGAGTCTGTCGGTACCCCGCTCGGCAGGCAGCTTTTGGAAAATTTTTTGGTCGCAAGGCAAACGGACTAGAGCCCGCTCCTCAGGCGTGATCGTTCGCGATTTTTGTCTCAACGGTCGTCGAGCAGTCGCCAGGCCAAATATCCGAAACAGGCACCAAAAACTAGAGGGATGATGAAGGTCCAGGGATAGGTCGCCGTTTCCCAGGCCTCCCAGAAACCGAATGCTTTGGAGATGCCTGCTAATACCGCATAAGGAATCAAAAGAACAGCAATCATCAGGATGGAGAGGCAAAGGAAGCCGGCGCCCCAGATCAGAAATGCCTTAAGGATGGACCAATCTTCGTGTTCAAATAGGAGGACATCAATCCCTGCCGCCGCTGTTCCCAGAATGGTAAGGGCGATAATGAGAGGCCAATCAATATCCCATTGGTTGAGTGCCAAACCAGCCAGTATGAGGCAGGCAACGCCGCCCGCACAGACAAAAAACGTGCGGCGAAACAATAGATGCAAACGTGGTATTTGATCGTCTACCATCAGTCCCTTGGGTCACCAAATATCGCGCGATGTTGCCGGGTGTGCCTTCATTTAGTCATTGTAGAAATCGTTGTCCTTGTGCCTGCGTTTCCACCATCGGACGACAAGATATTCCACGGCACGCGCAGTAATAAATCCGAGGGCAACGAACAGCGTGATGACCACAGCCGCTCCGGCACGGTTGACAAGCCAGACAACGTTATCATCATCAACACTCCGGAACAGGTCGTGCGCAACGTAGGCGCCCGCCACAAAACAAAAGCCGATCACAAATGCGGCAATTCCGAAGCAGATTGCAGTTTTTAATTTTGCGGTCATTGTCGACCTTGCCCAGGCACACAGAGCCAGAATAGGTGGAATCGTTTTCGTTAAGGATTATCCAAAATGGCGGAAGTGTATGGGAATCGAACCCACTGGCAATACGATTTACGCACCGCCCAACGGTTTTGAAGACCGCGGCCACCACCAGGTGTGCAAACACTTCCCAGTGTTCTGTTATACTGTCGAAAGACGCGTGGAGCAAACGCCAACGATCATCGGTTGTTTCAAACAGGCAGAGCGAGCCCCAAATAGTCGCGGGCATTGTTGAAGCAGATATTCTCTATCATCGTTCCCACCATTGCGTCATCATCTGGAATTTCGCCATTTTCCATGTCGCGACCGAGCAGGTTGCACAGACAACGCCGGAAATATTCATGTCGTGGGTAAGATAGAAAAGATCGCGAGTCGGTTAGCATGCCAATAAAATGCGCGAGCAAGCCAAGATTGGAAAGCGCATTGATTTGCCACTCCATTCCTTCTTTCTGGTCGAGATGCCACCAACCTGAGCCGAACTGTATTTTTCCAACGGTGTGGCCATCTTGGAAGTTGGCCGCCATGGTGGCAAAAAGGTAGTTGTCGGCCGGGTTGAGGTTGTAGAGGATCATGCGGGGCAGGGCACCCTCTTCATCGAGCCGGCCGAGATACGATGAAAGAGCCTTTGCCTGGGGAAAATCGCCGATCGAATCACAACCGATGTCGGGACCGAGTTGCTGGAACAATCTTCGATTGTTGTTTCTCAAGGCACCGAGGTGGAGTTGTTTTGTCCATCCCTTTTTCGCATCGAGTCGTCCAAAGAACAGCATCATGTGGCTAATAAATTGTTGTCGTTGCTCACCCGTTGCGGGTTTTCCTCCGCGAACAGCGCAGAAAATAGTCTCCGCCTGAGCATCATCGCAGACATCAGCATAGCAGTGCGTAAGGCCATGATCGGAGAGCCGACATCCCGACTCGTGAAATGCCTGATGTCGGCTGGCGAGGGCCTCTTTGAAGTCGTCTAAAATAGAGATATTCGTTTCGCTTCTGCTAGCGAGTCGGTCGACCCACTCGTTGAAGCGGTCTGGCTGACCGATGTCAAATGCCCGATCGGGCCTGAACGTAGGGAAGACGCCCGTGGCGAGATCCGATGCGGCAATCGTCCGGTGATCTTCAAGGTCATCGACCGGATCGTCGGTCGTGCAGAGTGCCCGCACGTCAAACTGTTTCAAAATTCCCTGCGTGGTTAAGTTGTCGCCCGCGAGTTGGTCATTGGCTTGCTGCCAGATTGCAGGGGCCGTCTTTTCGTTGAGCAAATCATCGATGCCAAAATATCGCTTCAACTCCAGGTGGGTCCAGTGATAGAGTGGGTTCCGGAGCGTCGAGGGGACTGTGCGTGCCCACGCGAGAAATTTGTCGTAGGGGTCGGCATCCCCCGTGCAGAGTGTTTCGTCAATACCACAGGCCCGCATTGCCCGCCATTTGTAATGGTCCCCTTCAAGCCATATCTGCGACAAATTTTCAAAGCGTCGATTTCGAGCAATATCGGCGGGGCTGAGGTGGCAGTGGTAATCTAAAATCGGTTGTGTGGAGGCATATTTGTGGAAAAGGCGAGAGGCGGTTTTGTTACCGAGCAGAAAATCGTCGTGGATAAACGGCATCGTACTTTGCTTCCGCACGCCTTGGTTCTTCTTGAGGGATGTGAATCGGTCTCGTTTACTGCTCGGAGGAGCCATTATAGGCCGCACTGCTATGACGCATCAATCAGCCATCGCGAGTCGCCAGTTGCCTGCCAACGACACTTTTTAGTGGTCTGTTTTGACCTGGAGGCCAGGAACCGTACAATGTGCTGAGGATCCGATGCCAGCGAGGGCTACTTCTATGGTTCCTATGAAGCGTCCGGCAAAACCGGGACACCGGCATTACCACGGCACGTGGTCTCTTGCCGAGGCGGCCCGCCGTCTAGCGATGAGCAAGAAGCAGCTTCGTCGTCTGTTGGGTAGCGGGCAGCTCGAATTTGTGCAGATTGATGGCCAGATTCGTGTCCCCATTAAAGTCGCTAACAAATTCCTCCAAGGAGTCTTTTGGGGAGAAGAATCCGTGATCAAGCGGACTCCACGCTGATGACGAGTTTTATGCCGATAGTCAGACCCACTCGAGATCTGTGGTTGCCTTGACCCTCTTTTCATAATCGCCAAGAAGGCCACCTATCAGATCCCACGAATCTGGGCGACGCACTTCGAGATCGCCTTGTTCGTTGATGCGGACGACCGTGTCATCACCAATTCCAGCAGCTTCAAAGGCTCCGTCGGGAAACTCGTCCTCGTTGACAATTTTTCGGAGGACTGCCCCTGTCATCTCGATAAACTTCATGGAGGAGATCCTATCGAAAATGAAGTGAAGGAAAAAAAGATCAAGACAAAGTGTAGCACGAATTGGCGTCTAGGACGAAGGGGGTTCGTGAAAAAGAAAAGATGCCATGGCAGAGATCGTGAAGGTGTACCCGCTAGTGTTGGTGATTCGCTGCTTTCAAACGAGTGCACGTTACAAGCGACTTCGGATAGCTTCGCAGAGTGCGAGAATGTTTTCGACAGACAACTGTTCAGCCCGTTGGTCGCCGCGTAGTCCCACCTCAGCAATCGAAGCGTCCACTTGTGCCTTATCGAGTTGTGTTTTCATGGCGCTGATGACCACACTGCGAAGAAACTTTCGTCGATGAAAAAACAGCGACCTGTTGAAGGTGTGAAAAAATGGCAGATCGGGTATCCGGGCCCTTCGTGCTTCATCCAGTTTGAGGTGGATGATTGCAGATTCGACTTTAGGTTGTGGCCAGAAGACGGATGGGGGCATGATACGAACAATTTCAGCCACACATTGGCTTTGAATCCAGATGCTCAAGTGGCTGTAATCCTTTGTGGACGGTTTTGCGGTGATCCGCTCCGCAAGTTCTTTCTGGATAGTGACCGTCATGCTCTCTGGAGGGATCTTGCAGGCAAGCAGATTGGAGATGACGGGCGTCGCTATGTTGTAGGGCAGGTTGGCCACAAGTTTGAAATGCCCGTTTTCGCGAAGGTTCGCTTCCACCGAAGCGAGGATGTTTTCGTTGAATCGATTTTTGTTTTTCAGTGCATCCTGCTGTAGCATGGTCACGTTGTCAAAATCGATTAATTCTTCACTGGCGAGTTGATAAAGGTGTTTGTCAATTTCTACGGTGATGACGGCCGCGGCTCCCTTGGCGATCCGTGCCGTGAGCGCACCGGTACCGGTGCCGATTTCCAATACCGTGTCCTCTTCCGTGAGTTGGGCCGAATCGACCAGCAACTGCTGCAGATTCATGTCGATAAGAAAATTCTGGCCATGGCGACTGGCCGGTCTCAAACCGACTTCACGAAATCTTCGCGTAAGGAACGAGATCGTCTGCTTCTGGGCATCTACAGTGGCATTTTCCGCCGGAGGCATATTTATGGGGCCTCTCCCGTGAATGCCTTTTGCGCGTATTTGGCGAGGATGTCGGTTTCGATATTAACGAGGCCACCAGGCGAAAGTGCGCCTAGCGTTGTTTGGGCGAGGGTATGGGGAATCAATTGCACGGTGAAATGTTCCTCCGTCACGTCGACGAGCGTCAAACTGACTCCGTCGACGGCAACCGATCCCTTTGAAATCATCTGTATGGTCAGCTCCGCAGGCACACGGAAAGAACACATCGACCATTCCTCGTCGTCCTCTCGCAAATGGAGTTCACCGACCGCATCGATATGGCCAGTCACAAAATGGCCCCCGAGCAGATCGCCAACATGAAGCGATTTTTCCAGGTTGACCACATCACCGGCACTCAATGCGCCCAGATTGGTGCGATTGAGGGTTTCGGGACCGGCCTCAAACGTCAGCGTATTGTCGGCCACCTGCACCACAGTCAGGCAACAACCGTTCACGGCGATACTCTCGCCGATGGTGACATCGGACGCATAGTCTTCCGCATCGATTCCCAATCTCCTTCCAGAGCCTTCTTTGAGCATGCTGGAAATAGTTCCCATGGTCTGGACGAGTCCGGTAAACATAACGTGTCTCACTCGATGAAAGAGTCAACTAAAAAATCGGCTCCTTTTTTCCCCGGCGTTGTGAAAAACGTTGCCAGAGAAAGTACACGGGAGGAGCCAGTACGAATGTGGCAGCCAGAACAGGAATGGCATATCCGGGAAATAAAAGAACAGGAAGAACTCCAAAAATCAAAGCGACCAGATGTGCAAAGCTTCTCTGACCACGAACCAGTTGGTTGGCTAAATGGGGATAGGGAATCCGGGACACCATGAGCAGCGAGACACAAACGGCATACATTGGCAACACCCACTGCACCAGTTCATCGACAACAAATATCCGTTCCGAATCCGAACCGGAAGACCGCAATGTA
>JASMGX010000065.1 GCA_030751095.1 Pirellulales bacterium
TCTCTCAGGGAGCCCTTTTCAATGAGCATGTCTACGCCACAGCGGCGCGACTGATTGTCGATCGGTGTGATATGGATCGTCCCTTCGGTATCGGTCCAGCCGATCTTGGCTCCGCCATTGGGCTGAGGTGCTAGGATGACCGGTCGCAATAGTTTTCCATCCCAGAAGCTGGCGGGGTTGTCGTATCCGGTCCCTGGGTCGATCGTTGCATTAACCGCGACTTGGAAAACTTTCAAGCGATTTTGTAGTGGCCCTATCTCGGCGGGGCCATGCCTGGAATCGATCGATATTGGCGATACCGGTATTTTGGTTTCAGGTTTTGGAGAGGACGTGGTCGGAACGTCGTTGACCGCCATGGCACGGGCAACAAAGCTAGAAAAACAACAAGAAGTCAGCAACACGGTCAAAATCCATCTCATAGTGAAAGCTCCGTTTGTTTTTTTGTGTCGCAAACTCTCGCACGCTCACAGCGCAACGGCGAGCGAGGTTCGGCCAGAGTGGCAGGTGGGTGCTTTTGAATTTTTTCATAGACCGCATCCTTGAGCGGGACAAAGAAAAAAGACATCGCAGTGGTAGGGCAAAATGGCACGATAGGGACCAGCCGAATTTGACTCGGCCAGCACAGGCCACGACCCTATCAGCAAACGGGTCGCATTGAATAGCACCCCCGGAGGACTAAAAGAGTCACATCCAGCCATCGACATGCTTTGTCTTGTGGCAGGGGATGCGGGTTTGAGTTGTAGAGCTGCGCATAAAAAACGACCCGTCCGATGGAGCACCGAACGGGCCGTGTCGCTCAATATTGTGACTCAATCGCCTTAGCGATTCAGATACGCCGAGCTATCAGCTTGCGGCGTGGGTGGCATCATGGTAGCACTGGCCGCTGCGCCACAAGTGGGCTCACAACCGCAGGCTGCTTCACAACCACAGGCTGCTTCACAACCACAATTACAGGGAGTGCAGGTCGTGTAGCCACAAGGCTTACAAGCAGCACAAACCAGGTCATCCGGGCAGTGCTTGCAGGGGCAAAGGACACGCCGATACTTAACATGCGTGACGCACATTTTCGTCGTGCAGCAGCCGCAACCGGTTTTGCAACGCTTGACTCGCGTGTGGCAAACCTTTTTATAGTACTTCATCTTGGGGCAGCACTTCGAATCACAACCGCAAGTTGCTTCGCAACCGCAAGCAGGAGCGGCACCACAAGTGGCTTCACAGCCACAAGCAGGAGCAGCACCACAAGTCGGCTCACAACCGCAGGTATCACATGCGGTATCGCAACCACAGGCATTCATCCTGTGACCAAAACCAAAGCTTTGCGTACAAAGGGCGAACGTCAGAACGACCGACCCTAAAAGAATGTTCCATTTCATCGTTTCAATCTCCTTATCTAAAAACTGGTTCAACTCGCGAGCGACCTATTCGTGTCCTGCTTCACCTGCCTTGTTCAAGTAATTCAGCAATGTGACGCTAGCCCGTAAATCGGTGCCGGAAGACTCACGTTATCTGATCGAATACTCTTGCGACATGTTGCAGAATTCGACCGGACCAGTACACACTTTCCAGCACCGCTTTGTCGGAACTACCCGCGCGTAAAGCGATGTTTCTCCTATCGGGCCATCTAGTTGCAAGATTATTGAAAAACAGAACAAGTTCAGGTGGTGCGAGTTTTCCGCATCCAGTCACATGTAACCAACATGCCTTTCGACGGGACTGGACGACCGGATCGTGCTGAAAATGCCGATAGGTCCTAGCGCGATGGGTCTGTAGCGTTCTGCTTGAATCGGGTGCAGGTGACATAAGGGCGAGATTGCATGTGACGGTTGTATGGTCTGTCGGGGACTAACTTGGCTTCTCTATCATTTGTGGTAGGCGTCATGGTTTTGCCATCGGATCGCTTTGCAGATCAGATTCGTGGGCATTGGGAGTTTTCGATCGTGATATAGCAGGCTATGAGAAGATGCTCACTCAAATCGAATTAACCGAGAAATGGAGGCCTGATTAGATCCTGCCCGGAACGCAAAAAATTTGATAATCCCGACAAAAAGCGGCATTATTCGGCCTCTCCCGGCCTCGGTGGGGCGGCGCCGGCTCGTTGAAAAATCGTGCTCAGACAACTAGAATACGGGCTTTTGTAGACTGCGGCTCCTGTCGCCTGCGAGCAAAGTGAGAAAGAGCTCCCCCTCGTAGACTCTGCATCAGAAAATCAATGCGTTCGGCTGATAATCTTTGCGCTAAATTACCACCGTCTGACGGACTGGTCTATCTGCCAGCGAAACCTTGCCGGATTTAATGACTCCAACGGCGAGACTTACTCAAAAACACTACTACATATCGACTTGCGTTATTGAGATTTGCATTTTCTGCTGAATAATTTACAGCGATGCCATGATGCGCAGCGGAAATGCTTTTGCGCCTTTGGTATCTGTTCAAATCGTCCCATTGGTGCAAACCGTGATTTTGAACTCAGGTCATGATGAAGCCCGACAGGAGTTCAGCATGGTTTGGAGCATACTGCAAGTAGATTGAACGGATGCATGGAATAGTGAGACAGTCGTGACACCTAGGAGTTTGGAACAAGTTGAATCTTGACGGACTATTTGCCCCGTTCGATCCACCAACGACGAACCTCGTCGACCGCCTGCGCTACTGGTCTGAGCAGCAGGGGCCGGAAGTTGGTTTCTACTTTACGAGCGATGGTGACGACGAGATCAAGATTACGTACGCAGAGTTGGATATGCGTGCTCGAGCCATTGCTGCGCACTTGACCGAGTTGGGGATGTCGGGTGAGCGAGCGCTGCTTCTCTATCCCCCAGGTCTCGATTTTGTGGCTGCTTTTTTTGGCTGCCTCTATGCCGGGATGGTTGCCGTGCCTGCATATCCTCCGCGTCGTAACCGGAATATGGGGCGCATCCAGGCGATCAGTGATGATGCGGGTGGAAAAATTGTCCTCTCAGTCAGCGAGGTTACAGATCGCGCCCAAGGATTGCTCGATGAAGCACCTCATCTAAAAGATTTGATTTGGTTGGCAACCGATGAAGTTCCTGACCGGCTTTCTTCCAATTGGAAAGAGCGGAGAGCGAAGGAAGATGAACTGGCTGTTCTCCAATACACATCTGGTTCGACAGGCATGCCGAAAGGCGTCATGCTCTCCCATGGCAATCTGATGCATAACTGTGCGCTGATTACCTATGGTTTTGATACGACTCGCGATGGATCAGCGGTGACTTGGTTGCCCACCTATCACGATATGGGCTTGGTAGGTGGTGTTTTACAACCGCTATTCATCGGACGTCCGAATGTACTCATGCCTCCCATGGCTTTTTTGCAGAAGCCGGTTCGCTGGTTGAGGGCGATATCGAAATATCGTGTCACGATTGCGGGCGGGCCGAACTTCGCCTATGCCCTCTGCAACGAAAAGATAACTCCGGAACAATGTGAAGGCCTGGACCTGAGTCAATGGAGCGTTGCCTTTAACGGTGCCGAGCCAATCCGGGCAGAAACACTCGAGGAATTTTCTCGAAAATTCGCACCGTATGGATTTCGTGCGGAGACCCACTATCCCTGTTATGGGCTCGCTGAAACGACACTGATTGTCACAGGATCAGTAAAAAATGCGATTCCTGTTGTTCGCTCCTTTGACTCTGAGCAACTGGAAAAACATATCGTTGCCGAAGTAGCTGAGGATGCCGCCACGGCACGTTGCCTTGTCGGCTGTGGGCGGCTTTTTCCAAACACGGAGGTATTGATTGTCGATCCTGAGTCTCACGAGAAGTTGCCGGAAGGCCGGGTCGGAGAAATTTGGGTTGCCGGTCCGTGTGTCGGGGTTGGTTATTGGAACAAACCCGAAGAAACAGATCAGGTATTTCATGCTCGCTTGGTTGATGGTGATCGTGATTATTTGCGAACGGGTGACTTGGGATTTTGTCAGGACAACCAGTTGTTCGTCACCGGTCGGTGTAAGGATCTGATTATTGTAAGAGGTCGCAATCTCTATCCGCAGGATATTGAAAAAACAGTGGCCCAGTCCCATGCGTGCCTTCAGGAGGGTGCTGGTGCCGCTTTTTCTGTCGAAGTAGACAACGATGAGAGACTTATCATTGCTCAAGAGATCGAGCGACAGCACCGTCGCATTGAACACGATGCGGTCTTTGACGCGATTCGTCATGCTGTCTTGCAGGAGTACGATGTTCCGGTACACACTATGTTGCTGCTAAAAGCTGGGCAGTTGCCGAAAACATCGAGTGGAAAAATTCAACGGAATGCATGTCGCCATCAGTTTGAGGCGAATACACTCGAGGTATCCGGCCGTTGGTCCATCGGAAGCGATGTATCTATGGCGAGAACACTGCCGCCGGCACATGTGCAACCAGCATTGGCGGCCTCGTCGGTTGCCCGCACTATCCAGAGTTGGCTTGTTGACCGCGTTGCACGACAGATGCGCAGGAATCCGCAGGAGGTCGATGTTCACGCATCCTTCGACCGTTTTGGGATCGACTCGTTGGGACTGGTAAGCATTTCGGGTGAATTGGAAGATTGGCTCGGTCATCCGGTGTCGCCGACGTTGCTTTACAGCTACCCGACCATTGCGACACTTGCTGGACATCTCGGGTCTCGAGGACAGAGTATCGATTCACCTCGAGGGGTGTCCCGGCGAAGTCGAGGTGAACCGATTGCGATCATCGGTGTAGGTTGTCGTTTCCCGGGTGCGGACACAATAGAATCGTTTTGGCAATTATTGAAAAATGGGTTTGACGCGATCGGAGAAATTCCGAAAGACCGCTGGGATGTTGATCGCTACTACGACCCTGATCCGGCTGCCAGTGGGAAAATGTATACCCGCCGTGGCGGTTTTTTGCGGCAGGTGGATCAGTTTGATCCACAGTTTTTCAGTATTGCTCCGCGTGAAGCGGTGGGTATCGATCCCCAGCAACGATTGTTGTTGGAAATCGCCTGGGAAACTCTCGAGGATGCCGGACAAGCACCCCATCAACTCGAAAAGGAACGTACGGGGGTATTTGTGGGGATCAGCACATGTGATTATGCACGTGTCAGTTCCCGCGGTGATAATATGAAAGGTATCGATACCTACACCGCAACGGGAACCTCCTGCAGCATTGCGGCTGGGCGATTGGCATACTTTCTCGGACTCAGCGGACCCTGCCTCGCGATCGATACCGCCTGTTCGTCTTCCTTGGTCGCGGTACATCTGGCAGTAGAAAGTCTTCGCAAGGGCGAATGCAGCTCGGCGTTGGCTGGTGGCGTAAATCTGATGCTCGACCCCTCCACAATGATTGCCCTTTCGGAAGTCAGGGCGCTGTCGCGAGATGGACGTTGTAAGACATTCGATCAGAGTGCCGATGGATACGTGCGTGGCGAAGGCTGTGGAATGGTGCTGCTCAAGCGGCTTTCAGATGCCGCTAAAGATGGGAATCAGATTTTGGGGCTGATCCGCGGATCTGCTGTGAATCATGATGGGCATAGTAACGGGCTCACAGCCCCCCATGGACCTTCACAGGAAGCACTCATTCGCGAAGCGGTGGCCGACGCGGGCATCAAACCATCCGACGTCGATTATGTGGAAGCTCATGGAACAGGAACCTCTCTTGGTGACCCTATTGAAATGCAAGCTCTCGCCAATGTACTCGGCGAAGGGCGTAATACGAGACATCCTTTGTCAGTTGGTTCCGTAAAGACAAATATCGGACACTTGGAATCGGCGGCAGGAATCGCAGGTCTGATTAAGGTGGTTCTGGCACTGCGGAAAGGCGAACTTCCTCCTCACCTTAATCTGGAACAACCAAATTCGTACATTCCCTGGGAGAACATCCCAGTGGTAGTCCCGACCCGACTGCGGGGCTGGCCTTCCCGCCGTGGCCGTCGGATTGCGGGTGTTAGCTCTTTTGGCTTTAGTGGTACCAATGCACACCTCGTACTCGAGCAGGCTCCAGATCCCCCCGAAGTCCGTCCGGAAACGGACCGCTCCAAACACCTGCTGGTGCTCTCCGCCAAAAGCGAACAGTCGCTTAAGGAACTAGCGGGAAGATATCATGATGCAATGGACAAGGGCTTGCAATTCCCAAATATTTGCTATACCGCAGCCACTGGCCGCGCACATTTTTCCCATCGTCTTGCCTTGGCCGCGGATGGGATTGATCAGGCAAAGCAGCTGTTGGCGGCAGGTCGTGATGGGCAACGATCGACAGGGCTTAAGCGGGGTCGTACAGAGAGTCAGCAACCGACCAAAATTGCTTTTCTTTTTACCGGTCAGGGTTCTCAATACGTTGGGATGGGGCAAGAGCTTTATCAGACACAGCCGACATTTCGTCGGATACTTGATCGTTGCAACCAGATTTTAAACGAATATTTAGATATTCCATTGCTTGAGGTTCTGTACCCGAAAGATGGTGCAGACTCTCCGCTTGACGAAACAGCGTACACCCAACCGGCCCTGTTTGCGATTGAGTACGCTCTTTATGAATTGTGGAAGAGTTGGGGAATTGAACCGCAGTTGGTCGTGGGGCATAGCGTCGGGGAGTATATCGCTGCCTGTGTTGCCGGGGTGTTCGGCCTGGAAGATGGCCTGAAACTGATTGCGACACGCGGTCGCCTCATGCAACAGCTTCCGAATACGGGGCAGATGGTCGCCATCATGGCCAACGAGTCACGGGTGGCCCATGCAATTGAGCGGAGCGGCCGCAGCGACATTTCTATTGCGGCGGTCAACGATCCTAACCAAACCGTGGTCTCAGGAACCGATGATGCCATCGATGTTGTGGTCAGTTCCCTGCAGGCTGACGAGGTGCGTGCAAAGCGGCTTATTGTTTCTCACGCTTTTCATTCAGAACTGATGGAACCGATGCTGGATGACTTTGAGAAAGTTTGTGAGGAAGTTCGCTTTGCGGAGCCGACCATTCCGATTGTCTCCAACGTCTATGGCCGTGTGGTGTCGACGGAAATTGCTGCGGCAGATTATTGGCGAACCCATATTCGTGAAACGGTCCGATTTGCGGACGGCGTTCGGCAACTGGAAAACCAGCATGTAAATGTCTTTCTTGAAATTGGACCCAAGCCGATCCTCACCGCTTCGGGGCGAAGATGTACCAGTGGGAACGGGTATATCTGGGTTCCCAGTTTGCGGGAGAGTCGTGACAACTGGTCCCAGATACTCCAGAGCCTAGCGGATCTCTATGTGCATGGCGTGGAAATTGATTGGGCGGGCTTTGACCATGATTATCCACGGCGGAAGATATCTCTGCCCCATTATGCTTTCCAGAGGAAACGCTATTGGGTCGATGAAGTTACTCCCGACCCCCACGCCGCTGAAAGCCCGCAAGCATCGGAGCAAGAAATCCCTGCCAACCAGCAGGTAAACCAGCAGGTAGAGAGCCTCGAGGATGCTTTCTATGAAATACAGTGGCAACCGAAATCACGGCTCGACCAGTGTTTGCCTTGCATGCCTGCAGACTTTATTCCGCAGCCTGTGGTTCTCGGCCGCCGGGTGCAGGCTGAAGTGGATCGCCTGAATCAACAGTTTGCGCTCCCGAGGTATCAGGATTTTTACCGGGAACTCGACCGACTCAGCAGTGCCTATGTCCGCTCTGCACTGAGCCAGCTTGGTTGGACACCCACCTCCGGTGAGGAAATCAGTGAAGTGGATCTGAGTGCAAATCTTGGTGTCATCGAGCCACACCGACGTTTGTTTAACCGCTTACTGGAAATACTAGCCGAAGATGGACTTCTGGAGTCTTCCGTGAATGGTTGGATTGTGGCTGATAAAGTCCCCTTGGAGCCAGATCCCAAAAAGATGCAATCGCTGCTTACTGACCGCTTTACCGAATGCAGTGCGGAGTTGACGTTGCTCAGTGGGTGTGGAGAACATCTGGCCGAAGTGCTTCGTGGAAAAACCGATCCACTGCAGTTGCTTTTTCCCGGTGGCTCCTCAGAACTTGTCGAGTCGCTTTATCAAGAATCCCCTTTTGCTCGGACGCTCAATGCTCTGGTTGAAGAGACAGTCGCGCAAGCGATTGCAGACTTGGATGCCGATCGGCCACTCAAAATTCTGGAGATTGGTGCGGGTACCGGTGGCACCTCATCGCAAATCATTCCACGGTTGCCAGCGGCTCGGACAGAATATGTTTTCACCGACGTATCTGAACTTTTTACTCGCAAGGCGCAGCAGAAGTTTAGCACTTATCCCTTTGTTCGTTATGGCGTATTGGATATTGAACAGGATCCTGCCAGCCAAGGTTTTGCGAAAGGACAATTTGATGTGGTCCTGGCAGCCAATGTAGTTCATGCAACGCAAGATCTAAGCGTGACCATGGGCAACATTCGCGATCTACTCAAGCCTCACGGAATGGTTGTGCTGCTTGAGGGTGCTTGCACACAAAGATGGTTGGATCTGATTTTCGGAATGACCGAAGGCTGGTGGCGATTTACCGATACGGACCTGCGGCCACACAATCCACTCATTTCTCCGCGACAGTGGACGCGTTTGCTTGAAAATGGTGGATATGAGCAGGCAATCGCCATGCCCGCAGAGAATTCTGATCCACAATATTCGGAGACCCAAAATGTGATCGCTCCCCATGTGGTTGTGGTCGCTCGCAATAGTGATTCGGGACTTGTACAAATCGGCAAAAAGAAATCGCATTGTCAACAGGCTGGAACCTGGATTGTACTGGCCGATGGCGATGGGGTGGCTGATGCTTTGCTGGCTCGCTTGCAGGTGGCGAACTACGCAGTGGTCTCGGTCGATAGTGGTGGCGAATACGAATGCATCAGCGAAACAGAATTTAGGATAGATCCGTCAAACAGTGAGCAATTCCAACAGATGCTCTCTGAAGTTGGGCGGAGTGATCTGCCAGTCTGTTGCGGTATCTTGCACCTTTGGAGTCTCAATGCCAGCGACAATGACCACCTTGATATGGATGGTATCGGGAAGGCCCGTGCATTAGGCCTTGAGAGCCTGGTCTATCTGATTCAGCATGGGCAGCAGTTGGCGCAATCGACACCACCAAAGATCTACTTGGCGACACGAGGTGCCCAGCCCGTTGGGCAGCAACGAGATATTCCAGGACTCATTCAGGCACCTCTGTGGGGAATGGGGCGCGTCGTTGCTGAGGAATTGCCCGTAATGTGGGGTGGGTTGATTGACCTTGATCCATTGGAGACAGCTGCCGCATCTGCCGATCGGTTGTTCGACGAAATCTCAGAACCCGATCACGAGCGTCAGGTTGCCTATCGTGTTGGACAACGCTACGCAGCACGGCTTGTTTCCAAGCCCGTACGGGCGGCCGATGCAGTCAGTTTGCGGTGGCGACCGGATGCAAGCTATTTGATTACCGGTGGTCTGGGAGATCTCGGTCTGCAAGTAGCCCGCTGGATGGTGCGTCAGGGAGCCCGTCAGATTATTTTAGTTGGCCGGAGTGAAATGCCGCCTCGCGCACATTGGAGCGTTGTTGATGAAGAAAATCCACGGCTTGCTGGCCAGGTTGAGGCAATTCGTGAAATGGAACAAAACGGAGCTCGCATTTTGTTGGCTTCTGCTGATGTTAGCAAGCCATTGGCGATTGAAAATGTGCTGTCCAGTGCTGAGGGAGAAGGATGGCCACCGGTGCGGGGAGTTGTGCATGCCGCGGGCGTTGTTGATGCCCAGCAACTGATGGATTTAGACATTTCAAAACTACAAGAGGCGCTGGAGCCGAAGGTAAGTGGGACCTGGTTTTTGCATAAAGCATTTGAAGGTGCTCCGCTCGATTTCTTCGTCAATTTTTCTTCCGCGGCTTCTCTGCTGGGTTCACCTTTGTTAGCCAGTTATGCGGCGGCAAACGCATTTCTTGACGCCATTACACATCATCGTCGCGCGACGAAACAGGTGGCACTGACGGTGAACTGGGGTTTTTGGGATGAGGTCGGTATGGTCGCCCGCAGCCAGCGAGAAATGGGTCGTGGCTTTGCACCGCAAGGCATGTTTTCCTTTTCTCCGCAACAAGGATTAGCAGCACTTGAACAACTTCTTAAGGAAGGTGCAACACAGACGGCAGTCATCCCTGCAGACTGGCCTCAGTGGTGGCAATTCCATCCCCGAGCTGCTCAATCTTCCCTGTTTGCTGATTTGGTGCAGATGGAGATGGGCATCGGGCGAGACGAGACCATCGCGGAACCCATAAAGGAATCCACGATATCACGCCAGATCATTCGTGATGCGACTGAAGCTGATCGGCCGAAACTTATAGAAGAATTTTTGGCCGATCAACTGTCGCGAGTGCTGCGGATGTCTCCAGATGAACTGGATATCCGTCAACCACTGAATAATTTGGGAATTGATTCGCTCATGGCGGTGGAATTACGCAACCATGTGCAGGCCAGCCTGGGCGTTGTCATTCCTGTTGCTCAATTGCTGCAGGACCCAAATATTGTTCAGTTGGCTCAATGTATTTTGGAACAGTTGGACGAAACGACAGCAGAAGAAATAGACGTGCCGGTTGGTGTTGGAGGGAAAACAGTCGATGCGTCTTCGGCAGAGTCCAACCTATCTGTTGATAAAACTTTAGAAAGACTTGACGAGATGTCCGATTCAGAGGTTGAAGCGATGCTAAGCCAAATGTTGGATGGTCAAGAGGAGCAACTATGAGTGAAGCTGTGAGTGCAAATGACAAACAGTCTCCACAGCAAAAGCGTGCATTGCTTGAAAAATTGCTGAAGGAAAAGGCTCGCAAGGAAACCCAATCCGGTGCGCTTTCCTATGGCCAGCGGGCACTCTGGTTCATGTACCAGATCGACCGTAACAGTTCGGCCTACAACATCATGTATGCGGCGCATGTGCGCGCAGATGTTGATGTTGTGGCCTTGACTCGTGCATTTCAGGCTTCTGCCGAACGGCATGCTGCTCTGCGGACAACCTTCAAGGCAGTCCATGGGCTACCGGTGCAGACAGTGCATCCTCGCCTTGAGATCGTCCTGGAAAGAGAAGATGCACGCGATTTAAATTGGGATCAAGTCAATCAGAGAATGCAAGCCGAAGCAGATAAGCCTTTTATTTTGGAACAAGCTCCAGTGTTCCGGTTGCGCCTTCTGGAGCGTCGTGGAAATACACATGTCCTCCTCTTTACTTCTGCGCATATTGTGAGCGATTTTTGGTCGTTCGACTTGCTGTTCGACGAATTGGAGGTGCTGTATCGGTCCGAGACCACCGGTGAGGATGCGGCGCTTGCGCCTCTGAAATACGAATATACAAATTTTGTCCAGTGGCAGGAGAAGATGCTCCAAGGGCCACAAGGAGAACAGCATTGGGAATATTGGCGAAATCAACTTGATGGTAATCTGACGAATTTAGATATTCCGACAGATCGTCCCCGTCCAGCCGTGCAGAGTTATGCGGGAAAGAGCCATCAGTTCCAACTTCCGCCCGCACTGGCCAAAGACCTTTTTGCACTCACGAGGCGTGAGGGTGCAACCCCGTTTATGACACTTCTAGCCGCCTATCAGTTGCTTCTGTATCGCTACAGTGGCCAGGAGGATATTCTGGTCGGTTCTCCGACAGCGGGGCGTAGTCGAGCAGAATTTGAGGGGATATTTGGCTATTTTCTGAATCCGATTGTGTTGCGAGGCAAGCTGTCCCCGGAAATGAATTTTCGTGAATTGCTTGCACAGGTACGCCAGACAGTACTCGATGGGCTGACGCATCAGGATTTTCCGTTTCCGATGCTGGTGGAAAGATTGCAACCACCACGCGATGCGAGCCGCTCGCCAATATTTCAAGCATCCTTTGCCTGGGATAAACCGCGCAAGATTTTTAATCATAAAATTGGCGAGGACGAATTTCAAACTCCCCAAGATAGTGCCACTCTCGGTTTGATGCCATTTGCTCTGGGACAGCAAGGTGCCGCATTCGATTTAACTCTCATGATGCTCAGCATGGGAGACTCTTTGTCTGCAGCGTTACAATACAATTCAGATTTATTCGATGAATCGACAATCGCTCGTATGGTGGGACATTTCCAAATGCTCCTGCAAAGCATTGTTGCTGATCCGGAATGTAATTTAGTCGACTTACCAATGCTGACTGCGGTCGAAGAGACGGCATTGTTGACAAATTGGAATCATACCAATGCAGATTATCCGCGCGACGCTTGTCTGCATCAGCTTTTTGAACAATGTGTCGACTTGAGCCCGGATGCCCCTGCGGTCCGATTTGGCGATACCGAGTTGACCTATGCTGCATTGAACGGGCGGGCAAATCAGCTTAGTCATTTTCTGATTGCCCGAGGCATAGGTGCAAATTCGTTGGTTGCTCTCTATCTGGAGCCAACGATCGAGACCCTGGTTGCCATTTTAGCGGTACATAAAGCAGCAGGGGCCTATGTTCCCCTCGCTCCAGGAACCCCTTCAGAACGTTTGGCCTACATGCTTGCAGAAAGTGGTACGCCGCTTGTGATTACTCAGAATTCACTCCTGGAGTCACTTCCTGAGGGTGCCGAGCAGGTCGTCTGTCTGGACCGCGACCGACAGATCATTGCATCGGAAAGCATCGAAAATCCGAATCTGCAGACGAACTCGGATCATCTGGCCTATGTGATTTTCACCTCGGGTTCCACAGGCAAGCCTAAGGGAGTGCAAATCGAACATCGGCCAGTGATTAATTTTCTCAATGCGATGCGCAAATGTCCAGGGATGACATCCCGGGATACCTTGTTGGCGGTGACCACGATGTCCTTCGACATATCGGTCCTCGAGTTTTATTTGCCTCTTACGACTGGTGCCCGTGTTGTCATTGTGGATCGCGAAACATCTGCCGATGGAATCCAATTGGCGAGAGCGATTCACCAAGAGGCCATTACGATGATGCAGGCCACTCCCGCTACCTGGAGATTGCTCGTCGAAGCCGATTGGCAGGAGAGCAGTCAGTTAAAGATTCTCTGTGGTGGCGAAGCGATGCCTCGCGATCTGGCGGAGCAGTTACTCAAGCGATGCGACAGCCTTTGGAATATGTTCGGGCCAACAGAAACGACCATCTGGTCCTCGGTGTATCGAGTATGTTCGGGCGAGGGTTCTGTCTCGATTGGTAAACCGATCGACAATACACAAATGTATATTCTCGATGAACGGTTGCGACCGGTCCCAGTGGGCGTGCCGGGACATCTGCATATTGGTGGCGATGGCCTTGCCCGAGGTTATCTCAATCGTCCGGAACTGACCGCCGAGAAGTTTATTGCGGACCCTTTCAATTCCGATACGGAGAATCGCATTTACCGGACAGGTGATTTGGCGAGATACCGTGCCGATGGGAATATTGAGTTTTTGGGACGGTTGGATTTCCAGGTGAAGGTTCGCGGTCATCGCATTGAATTGGGAGAAATCGAGGCAGTACTCAATGAACATCCTCGAATTCGTCAATCGGTCGTGATGGCCCGGCAAGCAGGCGGAACAATCGACGACAAACAACTCGTTGCGTATGTCATTGCCGATGCGGAATCGCCAAATGTCAGTGACCTCCGTGACTTTCTCAAGCAAACATTACCTGACTACATGTTGCCTGCGGTATTCATGACATTGGATCATTTTCCCCTCAACCCCGCAGGTAAGGTCGATCGCAAGGCGCTGCCCGAACCAGAATCAATCCGTCCGACTTTGCGGGTGGAGTTTGTGGAACCCCGGAACGAAGCGGAAACAAAAATGGTATCTATCTGGTCCGAAGCGCTCTCCCTGGATAAGGTCGGAATCCATGACAATTTCTTTGAACTTGGCGGCGCATCGATTCAAAGTCTTGAAATCTCGGGCCTCGCGGCTGACGAAGGGCTTGATATTACCCCGGCAATGCTTTTTCAATATCCGACCGTTGCCGAACTGGCGGCTGTAGCAGGTCTGCTGGAACCGGTCGCAGATCCACCAATTGCTCCAGCCGAAACCCAATCGGAGGAAAAAGCAGCAGATGATCCGAAAGAAAAGACCCACCCCGCAGGCCGTATTGTCTCTGAAAGACCAGTTCGGACGGCGAATACCCTAATCGAAGGATTGGGGGTCTATCTGCCGCCGAAGGAAGTGACCACCAAAGAATTGATCAAGGGCTGCAAGAAAAAGATGTGGTTCCCGCTTGAATATATGACGGGCATCAAATCGCGGCGCATGGCAGGAGAAGATGAGTTTTCAATTGATCTGGCTACCAAAGCGGTTCAGGAATGTTTTACAAATTCCCGCTATTCTCCTGAGCACATTGATATGGTCGTTTGCTGCAACATTACCCGCAGTGATGCCCATTTGAAGATTTCTATCGAACCAAATACCTCGTTGCAAGTAAAGAAATTGTGTGGACTCACAAATGCCATTGCATTTGATGTAACCAATGCCTGTGCAGGTATGTTTACAGGCATGAATATTGTAGACGCATTTATTTCAGCAGGTCTCATACGTCGAGGTATGGTAGTCAGCGGAGAATATGTTACTGGCATCAGTCGAACAGCGCAATTAGAAATTACAGAATTTCTAGATCCTCGCTTAGCGTGCCTTACGGTTGGTGATGCCGGGGCTGCGATCATTCTCGAGTCAGCGGGGGGCACAGATGTTGGATTCCATGAATTGGATATGTATACCCTCGGGAAGTACGCATGGATGTGTGTGGGGCGTTTAACGGAACAAGCCCATGGCGGTGCCATCATGGTCGTTCCAGATCCTATGGAGCATACCTCAGTCGCCGTCAAATATTCCGTATCTCATGCGAAACACACTTTTGATAACAGCCGTTGGAGCCCCGATAAGATCCAGAGGCTGATTATGCACCAGACCTCGGAGCGGTCACTGATGGATGGTTCCAAGGCCATTAACAAAGCATTTAATAAAAAGATTGCTACCAAGGAAAACACAATCAATAATCTTCCCGAACGAGGCAACACAGCCAGTACCAGCCATATGGTCGCTGTCTGGGACAACTCACTCAATGGAAAGATCCAATCGGGAGAGAATGTCGTTTTTGGAATTACCGGTTCGGGACAGACTATTGGTACTGCGATTTATACTTTTGACGATTTACCGGATCGAGTACGTGCTGCGAAACTGGAAGGAAAATCTCCACAGAAGGTGAGTGATGCAGTGGCGATGCGTCCTCTCCCGGAACGATCGGTGCCGAGGATACGTGTTGCGGCCGTAGCACACTATCCAGAAGGTAAAGAACTTTCTGAAGACTCGGCCGATACGGCCGTGTATGCGGCAGAGACCTGTTTGAAACAGACCTCGTATGACGTAACTGACATCGAACTGTTGATTTTTGCAGGTATCACGCGCACCGGGTATGTTTCAGAACCGGCAATCGCGGCTATGGTTGCTGGGAAAATGAAAATGAATGACGTCATTGAGGCGGAGACCGACAAGAAAACATTCGCTTTCGACGTGTACAACGGTGCGATGGGATTTTTAAATGGCATTCAGATTGCTGCTGAAATGATCCGGGCTGGTAAATGCCGTACAGCGATGGTTGTCACTTCCGAGGTCGATATCAACAAGGATGTTCATCCCGAATGTCCCCTGGAGCTTGCTGAAACAGGATCCGCCGTGATATTAGATGCTGCCAGCGAATCCGATGAGGGTTTTGCCCAGTTTGTGTTCCAATATGACTGTGATCATCTGGACAAGCGGAAGCTAATAGGAGGATATGTCGGTGGTAAACCATGCCTCACCAAGGAAGTTGACGAGAATATTTGCGATCTTTATTTGAAGATGATTCCCCGAGCCGTAGAGGAACTGCTGCAACAAGAAGGTCTTGATATCTCGCAAATCGCAGTGGTCCTGCCTCCGCAGATATCTCCGGCAATGAACCATCAACTTGCGAATCTACTCGGTATTGAACCGCATCGGGTTGTTGATTTGGCGGTCGAGGGACGAGATTTGTATACATCCGCGATGTCATATTCTTTTGAGCATGCTCGAAAAGCGAAACTGGTCAAGCCTGGCGATATCGGCCTAGTTATCAATGTTGCTTCGGGAATTCAGGTGGGCTGCGCCACCTATTATTATTGATTTGTAACGGTCCGTCCTTGAGGTGGAATCCTCCAAAAAGTCGAAAAAGTGAAGCACTCTCTGGCACACGCATTTGTTCGCTATCATCGGGGCCTCGGCAGAATGCCGCTCTATTGGAAACCCTGGCTGATGTCTTTGTTGATGTCCAATATGATTATCCCTCTTTTTTTTCTTTCCGAGCATTTTGAGGCATGGGTTGTTTTGTGTACAGCGCTTCTGACTGGTGCAACGTTCATTACACTTACTGCCTACAGCGGTTTTTCACGATTGTTGGGTCTCGGACACCTCGCTTGGATTCCAATGGTGATCTATCTCGCAGGGCAAGTGGATCATGCGCAAAGCGGAAGCTGGTTTCGGCTTTGGCTCATCACGGTGATTGTGCTGGATACAGGGTCCGTTTTTCTTGATGCAACAAATGTCGTGCGGTACTGGATGGGGGAGCGTGAGGAAATGGTGGAGGGGCTTTCTGGTGAAAAACCATTTGCTCTAGACCAGCAGCCCTGAAAATGATGACACCTAGCGATACGATCAGTTTGCAGCGACCGAATCTTCCCGGCGGCCACATCGATCTTTGGTACAGCTACCTGGATCGGATTACAAATCCATTGCAGTTGGATCAGTATTACGAATTGCTGAGTGCGATGGAGCGCGATCGTTTGGCGCGTTTTCGGCCAGAGCGGGTTCGCAAAGAATATCTGGTAGCTAGAGCACTCGTTCGTTGTGTCCTTTCACATTACACCGATGTCCCACCCCATCGTTGGAATTTCATTGCCGAAAATCATGGCAAACCGGTTGTCCAATCTCCCTGGGAAGGCTATGGCGCATTCAATCTGTCTCATTCTTCCGGGTTGGTAATCTGTGCTGTGGCAGCTGGGGGACAAGTTGGTGCCGATGTGGAGAGCCTGGACCGTACAACAACAGGAATCCCGCTTGCCCGCCGTTTTTTCTCTCGACAGGAAGTGGATTTTCTCTGCCGAGCCCCCGAGCACCAGTGGCAGGAATTGTTTTTGCAGATCTGGACCCTGAAAGAATCGTACATCAAGGCAATTGGGCACGGCCTCTCAATGCCCTTGGATCGGTTTTTTTTCACTTTGCCCGATGATGGTCCCCCAAAACTCTATCTGACCGATCAGGCTGCGAGTCCACAAACCGACTGGCAATTTGCACAGCTTCGATTACCCAGTCGCCATCATATTTCTGTGGCACTCTCACTTGAGGATCAAAACTCGGACATAGTTGTGCATGCGCGTGAAATGATTCCGCTCGAAGGGGTCCTCTCTGGCGATCCGGTGATTTGTTCTGCAGCAAATAACTGGTTCTTTTTGAACGGTTGATTCAGTCCGCTACAAGTGAATCCATCGTAGATAGGTTGCGAACTGTTGAAACTCTTTTTTCAAAATAATCGCACCGAAAAAAGACATCTGCAGTCATCAAAATTTGTCAGCAAGAGCCTCTGCCGCAAATCCAATGGGCCTGATATCATGGTGAAGGTGCGCTGCGGCTCCCGAATCAGGCCCCTTTGGAGGAGAATTTTATCTATGATTA
>JASMGX010000066.1 GCA_030751095.1 Pirellulales bacterium
GTCTACCTGATCAACAGCTTTCAGCTCCTGGCCGGAATGTCGTTTGAGATTTTGAACGTTGGCGGCGCCCTTACGGGTGAGTATGACGGGCTGCCAGACGGCGGACTGGTGGGGACTTTCTCGGGGACGGATCTATTCATCAACTACGCAGGCGGTGACGGCAACGACGTGACGCTCTACTCGCAAGCCGGTGGTTCCACTGTCCCCGAACCGGCCGCGATCCTGCTCGCGCTCTTTGGCCTGACGCTGCTGCCGCGAAGAAGAAGGCGGAGCCGCGCTTGACCGTCAAAATGCTGCGCATTGTGCTGCGCTAATTGCATCCACTTGCCTTTTCCCCCGACGTTTCTTTGCTTTGTTCGACTCCCCTAGGGGGGTGCTCTGTTGCTTCGCCGGTTTTCGCACCCACCTGCGCGGAAGCGCACGGCGCCCTTCCACCGGACTGGCAGAGAGTGGATAAGGCTATTGAGGCGGGCCGTCTATCGGATGAGATCTTCCAAGACTGAAAAGCTCCCACGTATTTTGAAGCGCAGCAGAAGGCAGACGAAGTAATTCGCAGTCAGTTTGAGCGTGCCCGACTGGAATATGGGGCAAACGAAAGCCAGCTATTCTCGCCCCTATTGACAGTTGGCATAGACAGTCCATATCACTATGAAAATGCTATACATTCTCGCGATTCGGAAGCGGCCTGACCTGTAACTGTGACAAAACTAACTGTGACAAAACATGCACAAATTAGTAACGGTAAAGATCGCACCAGACAACTACGATCATTTTGGTGTGGCAGAACACCTTGAGTGGTATTTGAATAATGGGTGGCGTATTGAATCTGTTACGCCAGTCTCTACATCAGTTGCGTCGGGGATGAATCAAAAAGAGCTTCTAGAAGGCTCGGCATGGTTGGCTGTTGTTCTTAACAACGAATAAATAACAGCCCCGCGTTGGCCCGCAGTGGCGGGATTAGCGGTCACTCTCCGTCAAGAATCCTAGAAAACATTACGCCATGGCATCTAAAGGCCCAGACACGTTACGCCCCGTTTTATGTCATGGAGGTGACACATGATGCCCGACACATGATGCCAATACCAAAGAAACTGCAAGCAGCTCGGCGGCACGCTATCGCTCTTACACCAAAGCAGCGCGAGAAATTGATCGAGCGATGGGAGAGGAAGCAATTCGAGAAGCAACAATCGGCCCTTGAGCGGATTGTGAGAGACCAACAGATCGAGACCGCATCGATGGTCTTGCTGGCGAGGATGAACCAACCGGTCTAGCTGCCGGTGGTTTCAAATACTTGTCGAGGTGTTCCGCCCAATCTTGTCCACTTCCCATTGCTATCGTCTCTGATTTGTGGTGCATATACGCCTCTCTCCGGTCTAGCGACTGCTGCCCCATGCTTGCCCATCGTCTCCGACAATAGATTGTCTTTTTGCAGAACATTGTGGACAGATCGGAGAAAAAAGCAGCAAAACTGAGCAGAAGTCATATCTGATCTATCGGGAGAAGAAAATCTGCGGCGGCGGCGGGATCGGTGTATATACGCCATATGCTTGCTGCTGCCACCTGGTGCGGAACCAATCGGTCTAATGTTCTTTTTCGGGACGTACAAGAACAACAGCCATCCAAGCACCGCTCTCTATCCTGCTCGGTTTGGTTGGTGTTGTTGCTTCAGATTCATCGTCTAGTTGTTCCGCTCCGGAACAATATCTCGCTCTTTGGCGGTTCAGCAGTCACAGGTCGGACCACCGGACTCGAATAATCCGCACCAGCGGGATGAGCGGATCTCTGGCCGGCTTCGGTCCGGAATTGTTCCAAAGCTCAAATTGCCCATCCCTGACCGACGCGGACCTGTGGGGCGCGGACCTGACCGGCGCGGACGCGACCGGCGCGCTCCTGGTCAACGCGAAGCTGACTAATGCGAAGCTGACCGGCGCGCTCCTGGTCAACGCGGACCTGAGCGACGCGGACCTGACCGAAGCGAACCTGAGCACCGCGGACCTGAGCTGGGCGGACTTTACTAATGCCATTCTAACTGGCGCAAACTTCACTGGGGCGATCGACCCGCCAAGCACCAGTTCCCAGCTTGCGCTTACTCCGCTGGATGAGACGATCATCGGTGGAGCGCAACTTCACGAAGCCGATTTCAGCGGGGCCGACCTGTCGGGTGCCATCTTCGACCACGAGAACGACGACCACGATGCTGTGGGTTGGGAATCGGCCACCTGGACCGGTGCCTGGTTCCATTACCTCAATCCAGCAGATTTCCCCACCGGGATGCTGCACACCGATCACGGTATCACGGTGCATACTCCCGAACCGGCAGCGATTCTTTTAGCTCTCTTAGGTCTGGCGCTGCTGCCGCGAAGAAGAGGGCGGTAGGTGTTTGATAGTCAAAATGCTGCGCATTGTGCTGCGCTAATGGCACCCATCTACCTTTTTCTCCGACGTTTGGTCGCTTTGTTCGACTCCAGGAGGTACTTTCTCGCGATGGCGAGTTTTCGCACGCTGCGAAGAATCCCAAACTATTCTCCGCATTGCATTGCTCGCACAAATGCCTTTGCGAGCGCCGACTGTGGGTTTGCCACAATCTCGTCCAAGGCAGCCTGTTCTACGATTCGCCCGTTTTCCAAGACAGCTAGCGAATTGCAGAGGCTGTAGACCTCCACAGGATCGTGCGTCACGAGGATGACCGCAAAGCCGAGCTCTGCTTTTAGTTCCGCGATTTGCTGCAGCACCGCCTGCTTGGTGATCAAATCGAGGCCCCCGAGCGGTTCGTCGAGCATCAGGAGTTTGGGCCGCATCGCGAGCGCTCGGGCCAACGCAAGCCGCTGCTGTTGGCCACCGGAAAGGGTTCCCGGGCGACGGTCCGCCAACTCCGAAATGTCGCAGAGATCCAGGGCGTGCTCGATCCGCGCTTGCGACTGGTCGCGGGAAAGTCGCAAGCCGGAAAGACCCAGGCGGACATTTTCCGCGACCGTGAGATTCGGCCAGAGTGCAAGGTCCTGAAACATCATCGCGATCCCGCGACGATGCGGTGGAATGAGTATTCGCCCGTCGTGCGAAGCCACCTTTCCGTCAATGGCGAGTTCGCCTTGCCGGGCCGTTTCTAAGCCGGCAATCACCCGCAATAGCGTCGACTTGCCGCTACCGGAACTGCCCAGCAGGGCAATGGATTCATGGTCCGCAACGTCGAAGTCCGTGCCGTTGAGCACGAGCTGGTTGCCCAGTCGACAGATCAACCCGCGAGAACGTACGAGTGCTGTCATGCCGATCTCCTCGACCAGAGACGCGGAAGCTGTGACGCAGCGGCCAGAAGCAGAACGACACAGAGCAGGTAAAGTAAACAGAGCGATGCGACGAGTCCTTCGGGACTGTTGGCCATCACGGTGAAGATGGCGACCGGTAACGACTGGTCTCCCGGAGGTTGGAGTAAGTGCGTGGTGGTGATATCGGTGGCGGCAAGCACCATTACCAGCAACAAACTGACTACAATCGCAAAACTGAGATAGGGCAGGGTCACACGGACAAACATTCGTACCCTGCTGACGCCGTGAATACGGGCCGCATCTCTCCAGGATGGCGATAGACCGCAGGTGGCGAACATCATGGCCACGGTGGCAACGGGCAGAAAACGCAATCCCAAAATCAGTGCCACGGTCAATCGGCTTCGCATAAGCCAATCGAGTTGCGGCGGGGCTCCGGTGGCAATGCGTGAGACGCCGATCGCGGCAAGGGCCGGTGGCATTGCCAAGAGCAGAAGCAGGACGGCGAGCACGAAAAGACGCCCACGGGCGCTAGCGGAAGTGGCGAGGGCGATCAGAGTCGCAAAAAGAACCGCGATCACGGCCGCTCCACCGGTAAAAATGAGCGTTGTGCCGGCCGTGGCGGTTACCTTTGTCGCCGCTCGCTCGATCATCGGATTCTCTGCGGCGGGCCAGCAGAGTCCGAGAGTCGGCACAACGACCCCGACGATGAGCACCAGCAACAGCCCACCCGGCGCTACCCAACTCAGAGCGCGATGCGGGTAGGGCATAGCAGGTCGAGTCTGACGCGCAAGTACGGCCGCAGCGAGCAGTCGCAGCCCCACAAACAGTACCGGTGCGATCAGCAAAAGTGCCAACCCGGCTAGGAGCAAACATTGCCGCCCCGCCAGTTCGTAGTCGAACAGCGCCGAAAAACTCGTGCGAATTTCGACGGCCGCAGAGCGGTAACCGAAGATCAACGGCGCACCGGTGTCGGAGAGGCTGAGGATTCCCCCGAGCAACGCAGCAAGAATCGCCACCGGCGCGCACGCACGAGCGGAGAATGTGAGTACCGATCGCTCACCGCCGTGGAGCCGCACACTGTCGATCTGCGAGGCGGTCAGATTGTGGCCCGCCGCCCACGTCGCGAAAAAGGGCAGTGGCATCATTTGTAGCCCCAAAACGAAAACGCAGCCGGCCAATCCGTCCGGCGTCGGTAGCCACCACAGCCATTTTGCGGCAGCCAGATTGCTCCAGCCGATGCAGAGCAGAAAGGAGGGCAGCAGCAGCGGTAAGGCTTGAAAAAGAATGAGAGGCCGCCGAGCGGGAAATCGATAGAGTGCCGCCAGCAGACCTAACGGCAAACCGATCACGAGCGAGAAAACGGAAACGCCGGCTCCAAGGTACAACGTGCTGCCGGTCGATTTGCTAAATGCATCGGTCCATAACGATCGTGTTGGCTCTTGGCCGAGCGTTAAGACAACGAGCGGGAGTGCAGGAGAAGCAGCAATGCCCAACACGATAACCAACAGAACCCAGCGTAGCATCGGCTTGCTGCCATGTTGTGCCATCAGGGTCATTGGTTTTCGTCAACCCATGGTTTGAGAAAGCTGTCGGAGATTTCTTCCAACTTCTCGGCCAGCGTGCCGTAGTCTACCGACATGGTCCTGAGTTGTGAGACCGACTTGAACGGGAACCCGGCCGGCAGTTCGACCTCCGAGCGAAGCGGCATCTGGGCCGCCTCGCTGCGTGCCAGGGCTGCTTCGGTTTCTGGGCGCAATAAATAATCGATAAACTTCTTTCCATTCTCGCCGTTCGGTCCACCGGCAATCAGCACAGCCGCGTTGGGTATCATGAGCGTTCCCATTTGATCCGCGTCGGGATAAACGAAACCGACCGGTTTGCCTTCCTCGATGGCCACGTTCACATCGTCGGTATCGGTCAGCCCGATGGCAAATTCTCCATTGGCCACACGGCGACGGACCTCACCGTTGGAGGAAAGGATTTTGACTTTGTTCTCTACGAGTGACTGAAAAAATTTCTTCGCGTCGTCGTCCCCTAGCGACTGAAATAGGGCAGACGCGTGCATCGATGTGGTACCAAAGAGCGGGTTGGCAATGCACGCTTTGCCTTTGAACCTCGGGTCGGCAAGATCGCGGATCGAAGTCGGTTTCTGATTTTCCGATACAAGGTCTTTGTTGTAGATGAGCACGCGGGCACGCGCGGAGAAACTGATCCAGTGGTGCTCCGCATCGGAAAACTCCCTCGGCAGCCCCTCGGCGGCTGCCGAGGGGTAAGCGGTCGAAACGCCTTTCGATTTGAGAATCGCTGCCCGCACGGGGTCGCCGCTCCAGAACACATCCGCACGCGGCCGTCCCTTCTCGGCGATCAACCGGTTGAGAAGTCCTGTACTCTTTGTTTCTTCCGTATCCGGCACCAGCTGAACCCGGATGCCCGTTTCCTGCTCAAACGTTTTGCCGATCGGCTCGGCGAACACTTCGTCGACCGATGTGTAGACGACGAGGTTGTTCGCACCGGACGATGAAGGCGATGACGGACTGGAGCAGCCCAGGACCCCCACTGCAATAAGTTCGGCGGCAAGGTACAAAGTTAACAGGTGGCGTTTCATCGCGTCGCTCCTGCGATGGACAAGGATGATGCTATGTTTTGTTTCACAGATTTGCGCCGGTATGTATTGATTCTTGCGTTAGGGTTGTGGGTTGGCGGTTTCACGTTCTATGCCCTGATTGTCCTTCCCGCATCCCACGATGTGTTGGGGGATCGATTTACGAGTGGCCTCATTACGCGCGGTGTTACGATTTGGCTTAACCGACTCGGTGTCGTGGCGATCCTGTTCATGTTTTGCGATATGCTGGCGTCCCGCCGGAATGGGTGTCGTTGGGTCACGGCGACACTATTTGTCGCATGGCTTGTCGTGGCTGGCTCCCACATTGAAATTTTCGTTCTCCATCTGAAGCTTAGCGGACTGATCGATGGCGGGCAGATCGCCGATGCGGCCTCCTTTCGTTCGATTCACACGTTCTACGAGCGCGTCAGCACCGTGCAGTGGGTTGCCTGTCTCGTTTTCCTTGCGTTCAGTCTCCTTGCGTGGCGCCGGTCCGATTCGTCGGTAGAGAGTAGGGATGCATCGCCTCACTCAACGTGAATTCTTCGAAACAACTCCCAGCACCTTGAAGTCGGCGAACTGCGTGACGGCGTCCGCTTTCGTCCACAAGCCAACGTGCCCCGATTGGAATCGGCTGTCCCGGTGGTCGATGAGAAGTTTGCCGTTCAGATACGCTTGAATGTGATCGCCGACCGCAACGACTCGCAGGGTGTGCCACTCGCCAATTTGTGGCGGGTCGACTTTGGTGCTGGCGATTTGGCGGCGCGAGCCGGCCACCGTCGCGTAGAGGCGAAAATTGTCCTCCAGACTATTGGCCCGCACGATGTAGTAGTTTGCGCCGTCGAGTGCGCGGAACACGATGCCGCCGCTGGCGTCGATCTTACCGGAGATTGGACGGAATTGGACCGTTACATCCACATCAGAAAATTCCGGTTCGCGGAGCAAAATAACCGGGTAACGGTTGTCTGTCGCTGTCTGCTTTAAGACGGTCCGTCCGCCACTTTTTTCTAGGGACCACCTGCCGGAGATTGTCTCCCAGTCATCGGTGTTCTCAAACGTCTCCTCAATGGTCGTCGCCCGATCCGATGAAACCGAATTCCGTGTTGTGTTAGCAGCCGGTGGTGATGAATCGCAGGCAGCGACAACCACAAAGATCATAACCCAACCGGTCAAAATAATCTTGCTGTAGAAATCAGACTTCATTGTTCCTCTCCCTTGGAGTGTATGTTGTCTTCATTCTATGGGTCACAGTTTTGCGCACAAGTTGCCGATTCCCCGAGCTTTGCAGTCTCTAAAACTCAGTATTTCGCTGCTTCCGCGCAGAAGGCGGGCGCAAGCAACTACCCCGCGAAACGAAATTGCAAATGGTTGGTTTGCAGAGTTGGCATAAAAAAGAGCCACCCGGAATGGGCGGCTCTTTGATGCATCGGTCGGTTGTGGCACTCAGGCGGTTATCGCGAACCGGCCGCGCCTTTCTCCAGGGCTTCCATAACCTTGTCGAGGCTGAAGCTGGCCGCTTTCTGCCGAGGAGGATACTCCTTGAAGGTTTCAAGGAATTTGGCAACATAGGCCTGCGCTGGTACCAGCAGGTAAACGCGCGCCAGAACCCAGTCAAAATAGGTGTTGGAGGTGATCGATGCTCGCTCGTAAGGATCCCGGCGCAGATTAAAGATCAGCGGCACTCTGAGCGGAACGAACGGTTCCATCCAGACCCGAAAAGTTCCCTGAGCTTTTTGCTCCATGAAAATAATCTTCCAATCCTGGTAACGCAATGCAGTCAGGTCGCCATCATCCGAGAAGTAGAAGATTTCATTTCTGGGGCTGGCCACATTCTGAGGATCCCGTAGGTGATCCATCAGGTTGTATCCGTCGAGGTGGATCTTGTAGTCCCTGCCCATTGCCTGAGAGTGGTAACCATCCAGCAGATCTTCCTTGATGTCGTCTTTGCCTGCAGCTGCGAGGAAAGTAGGTAACCAGTCCATGTTGTGAATGATGCCATTGCTGACGGAACCGGGTTGGACAACACCCGGCCAGCGAACGGCACATGGAATACGCCATCCGCCTTCCCAGTTGGTGTTTTTTTCACCTCGGAAAGGAGTGGCGGCTGCATCGGGCCACGTGTTGTAGTGAGGTCCGTTGTCAGTCGAATAGTGAACGATCGTGTTGTCGGCGATTCCCAATTCGTCAAGTTTGTCCAGAAACATTCCAATGTGCATGTCGTGCTCGATCATGCCACACGTGTATTCGTCGGCATTTGGATTCTTTTCCTTGATCAGGGCCATTTTTTCATCGCTGACGTGCGTGCGGAAATGCATTCGCGTTCCATTCCACCAGACAAAAAACGGTTTTCCGGACTTGTGGGCTCGTTCAATGAAATCGAGCGCGGCCATGGCGGTTTCATCGTCGACCGTTTCCATCCGTTTTGCGGTCAGTGGACCGGTGTCTTCGATTTTGCCATTTGCAGAGCTCTTGATGACTCCTCGAGGGCCAAATTTTTTTCTGAATTCGGGATTCTTGGGATAGTCTTCATTCTCCGGTTCTTCTTCAGCATTCAAGTGATAGAGGTTGCCAAAGAACTCGTCAAAACCATGATTCGTTGGAAGGTGTTCGTCGCGGTCGCCCAGATGGTTTTTTCCAAACTGGCCAGTCACATATCCCTGATCCTTCAACAAACCGGCGATGGTGGGGTCTTCGACCATCATTCCTTCCTTGGCTCCCGGCAAGCCGACCTTGGACAAGCCGGTTCGGAAAACGCTCTGCCCCATGATGAAAGATGATCGCCCGGCAGTACAACTTTGCTCGCCGTAGTAATCCGTAAACATCATTCCTTCACGGGCAATTCGATCGATGTTGGGAGTGTGATATCCCATCAGGCCACGGGTGTAGGCGCTAATGTTGGATTGTCCAACGTCATCTCCCCAAATGACCAGGATGTTCGGTTTCGACGGTTGGGCAACGACCGTCTCTGCGGCCAGCAGTTGCCATCCAAAAAACAGCGCAACAGTGAAGTACAACGGAGTGTGACGAGTTAACATTTGCCGATTCCCTTTCAATGAGAGATACGTGCGTTAAGTGCTCAAAAGCAAAACAAGCAACAAGATTCCGGATGTTTTTCCCATCGCCCATTATGCCAGAACTGCAACTTTGTTTTCAACCGCATCGGTTTCGAAATTCGATTTAGACCGTTCCTTGACCGAGCGTCGATCTTTGAAATCCGGTTCACAGTTGAAAGCAGAACTACCTCGTTTTCCTCCCGCATGTTTTGACTTTCTCGCATTTTTTCTCCGCCCGCCAAATAGGATGTTCATGTCCGAACTTAGCGCGGTGTTCTTACGAACAGATAATTATTTGCTTGCCAGAAAAATATTTTTTGATAGATTGGAACTGCCAGTTTCTCTACAAGTGCCAGTTTCTCTACAGGGATGTGCTAGTGAATCGCATTTGTGTTTCTCCCACCGCGCAGCGTCCGGTGTGTGGACGCGCAGTCTTTTTTCGCATCATCCGGCGGTCCGTTCTGCGGGCCTCTTTAAGCATCGTCTTTCTTGCCGCCGCGATTCCCCGTTCCGACGGTTCAACGGTGTATCTCGATGTCGATGCAGGAACAGAGATCGTTGGGCACATTTCAGTCACCGACGACTCGCAGATTGAGGGCATTGTGGGCCAATTTGATGCGAAGGCCGGAACGTCGCTTGCACAAGCGGCGGCCACCCTCGGGGTCGATCACTTCAATTGGTATCAGGTCGTCGTCTGGGATCCGGCGCCGCCTCCAGGCGGGGGTGGGTCGGTGACCACCGTACCCTACGTCGATCCGCCACCGGGTGGATACGATGGGCAGTGGGGCGATCGGCTCCCCTGGTATTGGGATGAATACAGCCTGCCGGGAGTTCAATATGATCCTACTTTTCAGGTGAGCTATAACACCAAGCCGGATTGGCTCGTGTTTAATGATGTCCCGGACATGAGCGGCGGTAGTTTCGATCCGGGTGCGATGCTCGATTTTGGGACCTGGCTGGTGGGGGTGGATCAGTATGGAACTTTTATTTCGTTTTATGGGGGCTTCTCCTGGGAGGCGACCTACGATGGAGTCGATACGCACTATGCCCTCACGGGAGAGCTCACCGCTCCGCCACCCGACGCGCTGTATCAGAATATTATTGGCGGGTTTATGACCGCGTCCCCGATCCCCGAACCGGCCGCGATTCTTTTAATCATGTTTGGCCTGGCCCTGCTCCCGCGGCGTCGTAGGGCATCGTACATAGTTGCCGGAAAAAAAGCCGGCCAGTCTCCGGTCTCGAACGGTTGTTTCTCCCTGCGCCTGCGTATGGGGTAGCGATCGATTTGATTCAAAGCAGAAAACGCTTCTCTGCGAGGGGCAGACGGGTGAGAACCGCTGACAACACTCTGCCAGCAATGCTTTCGATCTTGCCAGCGGGACGGGAAATCGCTATTGGACATCCATGAAATTCTCTGCCTGCTTCCGGATCGGCCTTGGGGCGTCCGTCTTGTTGCTTTGCTCGTGCGGCACCTTCTCGAGAGAGAAAGGTTTGCTCGATCAGGCCGTTCCCGATGCCAAGATATCGTCACACAATTTGCGAGCGATGATTACGGAGTACGTGCCGAGCTACGCACATACCATTGAATCGACGGCAGATCGAATCCTCGCGCAATCTCAAGATACGACAATCAGACAAAATGCGTTGCTCTGGAAAATCAACGCCATCTCGGCGGGATTCGGCGCCGCCAGTCGGGCCGATCCGCTGGTATCGTACGTCGATCTCTGGATCCTCAACCGGCAGATGACAAACATGTTTGATTCGCAGGCGACCGATCCTTATTTCGGTCCGTGGCAACCCGACGCGATTGCAAGCTGTCGCGAACTGGACCGTCGACTCCTCCAGATCAATAGCAAGTTTGAATCGCATCTTAACGATATCCCGACGTTCGTCGATAAAACGGCAGCAGCGCATCCGATGCAAGATCTCTATTTTCAGCGGGCTCCACTCGCGACAGAAAATATTGAAAAAATCGCCAAGCCGAAACAAGAAGTCCTGCAGGTGCTGGCCTCCATGCAAGATGACGTCAAAGATTTGCAAAGATTCTCCGCTCTGTATGCCGAGTTTCTTCCAAAACAGGCGAAATGGCAGGCAGAACTCCTCGCGCTCACGTTGCACCAAACACCCGTGATGAAGGCATCGCTCGAGAAGCTTGCCGTTACGTCGGAGTCGATGAATCAACTTGCGATTTCCGCCGATCGACTCCAAGGCACGGTCGATCGGGAACTGCAGCAACTTCCCGGTCTTGTCGATGAGCAACGTCGCTTGACCATGTTGGACCTGGAGCGAATCCAGGCCGCCACGATTGCCGAATTGCGTCTGGAGCGAGAAGCGGTCATGCAGGTTCTTCACGAGGAGCAAATCGCGGTCAGTGCGTGGGTCGAAACAACCGCCGGCAGTTCCGCAGATCGCGCCGAAGAGATTGTGCAGCAGGGGATTGTCCAATCGGAGGATGTTGCCGAACACCTGCTCGATCGAGCGACCCTGTACGGCTGCACCTTGCTCGGGACCGCCGGTCTGCTCGGCCTTCTTTTTTTCATCTGGTACCGATTGGTCGCGCATCGGGATTGGAGAACAGCAGCGATTTGTCCCGAATCGGTCGAAGCGTTCGGGAGCGTTGTCCAAAAACGTACCAACGACTCGCGCCGCCGAGCAGCGTAGCGGGCAGTCAGTCGATCTGGATGTTCACCATCAGACTGCCGGTGTTTTCACTCACGATGTCGTCGTTGACAGCCAGATACAACATGCCGCTGCTCTCGGCGCGCTTCGTGATCTTCCGGCCGATGAAAAAGGGTGTGCCGTCCTTACCGATGCGGCCTATCAGCGCCAGGCCCGTGAGGGCCGATACCGGCCACTTGCCGGTGTGGGGCGCAGCCTCGGCAATCCCCTCCGGACCACACTCGTTGCCGAGGGAATCAAAACGATAACTTCCCGAGGCTCTGATCGTGACGGTTTGGCCCGCTTGGATTTGGATGCCCTCAGAGGTCCAAGTTGTATTGCTCGCCAACTGAATATTTTTGCCCGGCGGTTGGACCCGACCGCTACAGCCGACGGCAACGAGAAACCCAGTTGCTACAAAACAGATCGAAACCAAATTCGTTGAGAACCGTTGCATGATCCAGTTTTCCAAAGCTCAGAGGTGCGCGGCTCAAACCAAAAGGCCCATTGTACGGAAATCGTTGCAAATAAGCAGACAATTTCCACAAATCGCTTGACTGCCAGATGATTCAGGATATAAAGATCTGTTAATTCGTGTCGGCGGTATTTTCTCAGACTCAGGTTTCTGAGCCGATTCATTTCGAGCGCATAGGGGGCCTTTTCATGCGACGCTTCGCGATTTTTCCGACCGCAGCTTTTTGCCTACTCGGCTTTGCTCTCGGGGCCGCTTCGGCCAACGAGTTGACCTGGGGTTCGATGACGGTCAACAGCGGGCCAACCGTCTACGACTGGATGCTCCAGGACTGGATCGACGACTACTTTGAAGATGGTTCGAAGGGGAACGGTACGGTCAGTTCGAACATCGTGACGTACCAGACGCAATGTTTCGGTGGAGATTTTTTGGAAAACTTTAACAGTACCACGGGCGACACGGCAGGTGGCGGGGCATTCGACAATGTGGGCTTCACCAACGCGACGACCTACTCGGCCAATGAGGCGGGCAAAGTTTCCTATTACGATGGCTACCATAGGGGTGCCGCGAACGCGATGGCGCAAGGTACCAACAGCGGTACGGTCCATACGGCGGGTGTGAACAACAAATACAGCAAAGAGAATCCTCAGTCGCAGGGTGCGGCAAAGACGCTCGGCGGTACGACCAGCACCCATGTGCTGATCTGGGCCGGCAAGCCAGAATATCGGGACTATTTGGATTTGAAAAACATCCAGGATGGGTTTCCGACCTCTGCGACCACTACCGTGACGACCCTGGCAGGTAACGGCAACTCGCCCTATACCAATGTCCAAGTCGATGGTGCCGCCACGCTCGATGGACTAAAGGGCGCATTGCAGTCGATCGGGGCTCTGATGGACGACGGAGCAGATGAGCAGTTTGCCCTCTTTGTCACCGACCATGGCAATATAGAGAAGATCAATACCACCGGAGTGGTCAGTTACGAATGGCCGGAGTGTGTTGTTCCTATCAGTCTGGGGTCAGATGTTTTAGAAGCGATGTACATCGATGACTTCAATATTCCGACAGTTGAGTTTTTTACCCCCCTTGGCATCGATCCTTTCCTTTTTGAAGTCGAATTCAATGGTGCTCTGCTAGGAACATTGGCCGATGCCTACTACGATCCCTTTGAATACCCCATCAGCGTACAAAATCATTTTACGTTCGAGTTGGAAGATGAATTTCTGCTCGATGGTGAGGTCGACACGGTGGCGGTTCGTTATCTTGGAGAACTGCTCGAATTCCCTGTCACCTTTGACATCTTGTTGGGCTCTGGCGACATCGCCCGGGTCGGGGTAGTTCCCGAACCGGCAACGCTGATGCTATTCCTCGTCGGCCTAGTGGGGTTGCTCCGCGTGCGGCGGCGGAGGTAACAAAAAATCTCCCCATACGGCGTCCCAAAGACTAAAAACGTTCAACACCGGCAAAAATCCTTGCTCTCGCGGAATGTTCCGATACGATGGAAGTGGTCGTCCACTCTGTTGGAAACTCTTTTCCGGTAAAGAAGCTAATGAAGGTGTACTGCAACTCCGCTCTCGATCGCTTCGGCCGTCCATGTGCAAAAGGAGCTAACCCACTCCGGCTGGCGCTCTTCGTGTCGATGCTCTCTTTGGGTGTTGCGTGGTCAGCGATGGTGATGCGCTCGGCGGAGGCCGGCACCATTTTCGTTTCGGGCGATTCCAACATTGCCAATTATCTAACCGGTTCTGTATTTGGTTCTGTCGTTGCAGGCAACCAGACATTGTTTCAAAATCTTCTGCAGGGTGGGACCGCCGTAGGGGTTTTGGAGAGTACCTCCGGAGCCAGTTCGGCCAACGTGGCTGATGTCGACATTTCGAACTTTTACAATTCAGTGCCGCAGGTTAGCAGCACGCTCATAAGCGGTGCCGTTACCCACCAAACGCTCCTTGGCGTCGACCTGTTTGTGAGCCTGTTGCCGGATGATCCGTTCGGCGAAAGTGAAATTACGGTCTTAAGAGATTTTCTTGCCGACAGCGGCAGCGTTTTTTTTCTGGGCGAAAACAGTCATTCACTTTTTTCGGATGCAAACGACAATATCAACGCTGCGCTCATGGATCTCGGCAGCGGGATAGCCATTGTCCCGGACACTTTTGATTCCTATGCCGAGGCAGTCGGAAGTCAGATCGCGACCGATCCTTTTACTTCCGGCGTTGGGAGTTTCCATTATTCGGTCGCTTCGCAGATTACCGGAGGAACACCCCTCTTCTTTGGCTCCGGGCAGCAACCCTTCCTCGCCTACGCGATTGCAACGGTCCCCGAGCCATCGACTCTGCTGTTGATTGCACTCTCTCTTTTAGGACTGGCAGGCAGATCCTTCTGGAGAAAGGGGTGCAAGATTCGCCGGCGCGACCAAACAGATTAGCTCTTGGGCCCCTGGAGCCAGACCGGAAGATCGCCCGCCGCAGGCAAGTGGACGCTCTGTACTTTGAGGATCGCTTCGTGCGCGAGGATCTCGGCGATCGTCTCCTCGCTCGGACTGCTGTCGAGATTCAAAACCCCGATTGCCGCTCCGCCGGGTGCCGCGCGGCCGACCGCCATCTGGGCGATATTCACGTCATGGCGACCGCAGATGGTGCCGACGACTCCAATGATGCCGGGAACATCCTTGTGGTAGAAAATAAGAAGGTTGCCATCCAAAAAGGCTTCAAGTTGGTTTTCGCCGAGTTGGACCAACCGCGGCATGTTCTCTCCGAAGAGGGTTCCGGCCACCACGCACGCACCCTCCCGGGTGCTCAATTCAGCTCGGATCAGCGAGGCAAACGCACCGCGGACGGGCCGCTTGTCTTCAACGAGTTCGATGCCGCGGTCTCGCAACAATAATTCGGCGTTGACGATGTTGGGCGCGGTGTCCAGCACGCCGGTGAGCAGTCCACAGGCGAAACTGCTGCCGAGCAGGGCGGTTTCCCGTTCGGCAATATCGCCTCGATACTCCAGACGACACGACTCGGCCGCCGATGGATCGAGTTGTCCGACAAGCAGCCCGAGCCGGTAGGCCAGATCGAGGTACCCCCGCATGCTCGCGAGCGTCTGCGCGTCGATGGAGGTCATATTGACTGCATGTCGGATGTTGCCGGTGGTGAGAAAGTCGACCAACAGGTTGACCCCTTCGATGGCAACCTGGGTCTGGGCCTCTTCCGTGCTCGCTCCCAGATGGGGCGTGCAGAGGACTCTCGGCATTCCAAACAGGGGGCTGTCGGTGCAGGGCTCGCTCTCATACACGTCCAGGGCGACACCTCCCAACTGGCCACTTTCGATTCCTTCGATAAGGGCCGCTTCGTCGTAGATACCGCCGCGGGCGCAGTTTACGAGCCGCGCTCCGGGCTTGAGCATCGATAATTGTGCTTTGCCGATCAGGCCGCGCGTTTGTTCGGTGAGTGGAGTATGGACCGTAAGGTAATCGACTTCCGGGAGCATCGAGTCGACATCCTCAAACATTTGAACGCCCATTTCTGCAGCCCGGGCAGGCGACAAAAAAGGATCGTAGCCGAGAATCCGCATTTCCAGGGCTTGGGCCCGTTGGGCGACCGACTGGCCGATGCGGCCCATCCCCACAATGCCGAGCGTTTTGCCCGCCACCTGGGCACCCATGAATTTTTTGCGGTCCCATCGCTTTTCTACGAGCGACTGATTGGCCGGGGCAATGTTGCGGGAGAGCGCGAGCATGAGTGTGATGGTATGCTCTGCCGTACTGAGCGTGTTGCCGGTCGGAGTGTTCATCACCACAATGCCGAGCCGCGTCGCTGCCAGCTTGTCGATATTGTCGGTTCCCACACCCGCCCGAACGATCGCCCGCAAACGCGTATTGCCCTCGAGTGATTCGGCCGTAATGTTCACCCCGCTGCGACACAAGGCTCCATCGTATTCTCCAAGGACTTGCCGCAATTCATCACCGGTGAGTCCGGTCCGCACATCAAAATCGATCCGTGAATCGGACTTGAGCAGTTCGATCCCATCGGTTGAGAGATTATCGAGTACGACGATTCGAGGCATATCCGTTTTTCACTATGTTGGTAAGGAGTTGGTTGGTGAGGGGTTGTTGTGGCCTAGCGGTTTGCCGAGCGAAACGCATCCATAAACTCCGCCAATCGTTCCACACCTTCCCGCGGCATTGCATTGTAGATCGAGGCGCGGATACCACCCACACTCCGGTGGCCTTTCAAATTACAGAGGTCGCGCTCTTTGGCTTGCTTAATAAATTGTGGCGTCAGGTCGGCATTTGACAGTTGAAACGTGACATTCATCAGGCTGCGACAATCGAGCTTGGCATGGGACGTGTAAAACCCATCGGATGTGTCGATCGCCGAGTAGAGCAGATTCGCCTTCTGGCGATTCAACGCGTGCATCTTTTCCAACCCGCCCACCGTGTGGATGAGCCATTCGGTGACGAGTTTGACAATATAGACTCCAAAGGTGGGGGGCGTATTGAAACACGATTTATTTTTGATGTGATTCTGGTAACTGAGCATGCCCGCCATTTTTTCATCCGGCTCGGGTACCAGATCGTCCCGGATAATGACCACGGTCACGCCTGCCGGGCCGGCATTTTTCTGAGCGCACGCATAGAGCAGTCCATAGCGAGCAATATCGACCGGGCGGGAAAGAAAATCACTCGATGCATCGCACACCAGCGGAACGCTCCCCGTCTGAGGCTCTTTGGAAAACTGAACGCCCTGGATCGTTTCATTGGAAGTAAAATATACGTAGAGAGCCTCGGCATCGAGGTCGAGTTCATCGTTTGCAGGCACGCAGTTGTAGCTGGAGGATTTTCCATCCCAGGCGAGTCGCACCGGCCCTTCGCGACGGGCCTCCTGGAATGCTTTTTCTCCCCAGCTGCCAGTTGTGATGTAATCGGCCGACTTGCCATCGAGCAGGTTCATCGGAATCATCGAAAACTGTAGACGGGAACCGCCTTGCAGGAAGACGATCCGGTAGTTGTCCGGTATGCCGAGCAGTTGTCGCAGGTTGGCTTCGGCAGCGTCGAGAATCTCATTAAAAGTTCCGCTGCGATGGCTGATCTCGAGAATGGAGGAGCCGACACCAGGCAGGGCCAAAAGATCTTCCCGGGCATGCTGGAGTACTTCGAGCGGAAGGACTGCCGGTCCCGCGGAAAAATTAAAAACGCGTTGGGTCATTGCCGGGTTTCTCGTCTGATTTTGGACAAAGACTGTCTGCGATTGTAGGTGGTCGTGCGACTGGAGGAAAGGGTCAACCCGATCGGTCCACCGGCACCGGGCTCGAATGAGAAAAAACAACCACTCGTCATCCTCGAGCCACTGGCTCAGGACGTTTTGTGCCTTGCGATGATTGCGATTCTTCTCAGGGATGGTAC
>JASMGX010000067.1 GCA_030751095.1 Pirellulales bacterium
GCGGTCTCTGAAGGTGCGAGAGGGGACAGGAGCATTACACTGGCGCAACTGACGGCAACTGATCGACTACCGTCAAAATGGTATGGCTACGACTGCGTTGATCAAGTGATTGTCTGTGGAAGCCGCAAAGCGATTTCATTACTGACCGACCACCAGGAATCTGCCGACTCACTCCTCGAATGGATTCGCATTGGTGGCAAGCTGCTGTTATCGATCGGGCCTGGTGCCGAACATCTATTGAAACAAGACGGAGCACTTGCGGCGTTGGCTCCTGGCAGATTTGTGGACCTTGCATCCATCCAACAGCTCGAAGCGATTGAAACATTCATCAAAGCAAACAACCCTCTCATTAAGGAAGATGAACGCGGACACGCTCAGGATTTCTCGATACCTGTCTTTGACCCTTTGCGCGGAGAGGTGCTCCTGGCAACTTCCAGCGGTTCCCGAGTCGTGCCACTACTGATTCGACAGACGCTCGGCTTTGGACAGGTGACGTTCATAGCCCTCGACCTGGAACAGCCGGAATTCACCCTCTGGAATGGCACTCGCAAACTTATCGATCGCCTCCTTTTCGGATCGGTCGCCAATCGACAGCAACTGAGAGACCAAAGCGGTAATGAACTGGCACATACCGGCTACGACGATTTGTCGGGTCAATTGCGGGCAGCACTCGATCGGTTCGAGAATCAGGGAGTTCGCTTCATTCCATTTGAAGTTTTATTCTTACTGGGAGTTGTCTATCTATTACTCATTGCACCTGGCGATTATCTATTTCTCAAACGTTTCATTGGCCGGATGCATGCAACGTGGATTACATTCCCGTTGCTCATCGTGCTGACGAGCACGGGAATCTATTTTTTTGCCCATGCCATGAAAGGCGACCGTCGCCTCATCAACCAGGCGGAGCTTATTGATATCGACGTGGCAACCGGACAAATCCGGGCAGCTTGTTGGTTTTCGATCTTCAGCCCAAAGACCGAACGGTACAATCTCTCCACCGACTGGAAACTACCAACGGCCCATCCGGAAAATGAAACAGGGGAAGAACAAAATAAAAGTGGGCGGAGAGAAAAAATGCTTCTCTCCTGGCTGGGGCTACCGGGCACCGGCCTCGGAGGAATGGAGTCGCCCATCACCACACCCCAACCTGAGATTGGCTACCAGTACGGCCCCGACCTTGCCTCCATGCAAGATGTTCCAATACATATCTGGTCTACAAAATGTTTCACTGCCGAGCACCAAGGCTGGAGCGACAAAAGTCTTCGAGCGGATCTGAGCGTTCGGAAATCCAACTTGGATCCTTTGGTACATGGCACCATCACCAATCTTCTTTCCACGACGCTTGAAAATAGTGCCCTTTTTCACGATGGTTGGGTGTATCCGCTCGGCACGATCAAGCCAATGCAAACCGTGACGATTGGAAACGATATCCCCGTTCGTACCGTTCGCAACTACCTCACACGATTAGGCCCTTGGAGTATGGAGACGGAATCTGAGCGGAATGATATTTTTCGCATCTTCGAGAGGATAACCTTTTACCATGCGGCTGGAGGCCGTAGTGGGATACCGCTCAAAAACACCTACCTACACGATATGGATATGACACCTCTGCTGACGGACCATCGTGCCGTACTCGTCGGCAAAATGGGCTCGGAAACATTTCACATCCTTAACGATGCTGATGCCATTTCGTATCCGCAGACCCTGAAGTCGGCCATGATTCGTTTTGTACTTCCAGTCCAACAACTGCGAAATGAAAAGAAATAACCCTTTGCCAAAAACGGATTCCCTAGCTTACCGAAAGTAGTAGAGGCATATCTCAATGAGTAGTCACGTCATCCAGGCCTTGGGACTCACCAAAAAGTATGGAAACTTTTATGCCGTACAATCGCTCGATTTGGCCCTCGACGAAGGAGATGTCTTCGGTTTTATCGGCCCCAACGGAGCCGGAAAAACGACCACCATGCGGATGCTCGCAACGCTGCTGGACCCCACGAGTGGCGAGGCGTACATTTGCGGAAATTCGATCTACGAGCAGCCTCGCGAAATCCGTCGGCTCGTTGGATACATGCCAGATTTTTTTGGCGTGTATGACGACATGAAGGTGATTGAATACCTTGAATTCTTTGCCGCTACCTATCGCATTCCATCGGAGAAGCGCGAGGACATCTGCGAAAAGGTACTCGATCTAGTCGACCTGACGTTCAAGCGAGACAACATGGCCAACACACTTTCGCGCGGACAAACCCAACGTCTCGGACTTGCGCGCGTGCTGGTCCATGATCCTCAGGTTTTGTTACTCGATGAGCCTGCAAGTGGTCTGGATCCCCGCGCCCGCATCAAAATCCGAGAACTGATCAAACGGCTTCAGGCGATGGGCAAGACGATCATGGTCTCAAGCCATATCCTTCCCGAGTTGGCCGATATCTGCAACAAAATCGGAATCATCGAACGGGGCGAATTAATCGTTAACGAAAAAGTCTCGGAGGTCATGCAACGAATCCGCCAGAAGTCCATGTTAAAAATTGGTCTTGTTGGCGATCTCGGAGCCGCAGTGAAACTTCTTGCATCACATCCTCTCGTGCAGCAGGTTGAAGAGCGAAATGGATTGCTCGCAGTTTCTTTAGTCGGCGATGTCGCGGACTATACAGAGCTGCCTCGGGTTCTGATCGAAGCCGGTTTCGGCCTCACCCTTTTCCAGGAGGAGGAAATGAATCTCGAAACGGCCTTCATGTTGCTCACCGAAGGAATCAGTGCTTGATGGGATGCTTTCGATCACACCAGAACTGTGGAAAATGGGTTCCACGACCTAAAACTCTTACTGGCAGGGGAGGGGAGCTGAGACCGGCCGCGGGAGGCAAATTTTCTCGCCGGAAGCGTTTTGCAACAAGAGACTGAATGCAGCCAAATAGCTGCCTAAATCGGGCAATAAAATGCCCTATTTGCCGCATATCTCCGATCCCCTGGGACCAGAAAAACCTACCTAGACCGCTTGTTTTACAATCCAAAGCAAGTATGCTCGGAGGTAGTTGGTTCGCAAACTTTTTAGAGTTATCGAGAGGTGCGTTGATGGAATCAAAACATTGGAAGCTGGCGATCATGCTCTGTCTGGGATTTGCTGGCATGGCGATCCTGATCCCCGACGCTGATGCGTGGAGGGGACGTCATCGCTACGGCAGCTATGGCTCCTACGGCAGTTATGGCTCCTACGGCAGTTGGGGATATCAACCTGTCCGATATTACAACTTCTATGGAGGTTCGGGGGGCAGCTACGGAAGTTACGGAAGTTATGGTAGCTACGGTAGCGCGGGAGGCACCATCATTGAATCAGCACCCATTGAATCAGCACCGGTGCAATCTGAAGGCCAAAAGTCCTCAACCGAGCCGACACCCACCGAGGCGAAAAAACCGAAGGCGGACGAATCGACCCATCAGCAAAGAGATCCCAACAAGGTTTATCTTACGGTCAACGTTCCCGCCGAGGCCAAGGTGTTTGTGAACGAGAAACCGACAACGACCATCGGAACAATGCGTACCTACGTTTCGAGCGGCACTCGTGACGGAAAACAGTATAAATATGAAATTCGGGCCGAAGTGGACCGAAACGGCACGAATCAAGTCGAATCCCAGGTTGTGTATGCTGGGGCAGGGGACCATCCGACCGTTACATTTGATTTAGAACCGGTATCCGCTACTGAGCGGGTCGCAGATGAAACGCTCCCCAAGACTGCTCCTCCAAAGACGACGCTCAAACTCAAGGTTCCGAGTGACGCCAAAGTCACTCTTGCCGGCAATGACACCGAGTCGACCGGTTCAAATCGAGTCTTTCAGACCACCGCGTTAGGCCAGGGGCAACACTGGAATGACTATACGGTGCGAGCGGAAGTCCAACGCGGCGGAAAGACGCTCGTTCGCGAGAAGAAGATTACGCTGCAGGCGGGAGAACTTCGTGAATTGACGATCCATTTTCCCGCCACAAAAGTGGCAGCCGTTGCCACAAACCAATAAACGACGAATTACCGCCCAAAAAAGGATCTTTACCTCGTACATGCCGCTGAGCATGTACGAGGTTTTTTTGTTTTTGTCCACCGCGGAGGAAAAAAATTGGCTTTGCCAGAAAAAACCTCTCGGGCCATAATCTAGCCATGGGAAAAAAACAATCCGGAAAGAATCCTGCCTCCGCACCTCAATCGCCCGTGCCTCTTCGTCGATCGCTTCGTCTGGTCATTAGCGTTGTGCTCATTCTTCATTTGGTGGTCGTGATTGCAACGCCAATGGGCATTGTGATTCCGGCGTCCCAACTTGCACGAGAGATCATCCAATATGCTGGCCCTTATCTCCAGGCAGGAAACGTCAGTCACGGCTATGCTTTTTTTGCTCCCGATCCAGGACCGGGACATATCATCGACTACGAACTTTCTTTCCCAGACGGACATACAGAGCAAGGCACGATTCCAGATCTTCAGGAACATTGGCCTCGACTCCGATATCATCGGCACTTCATGCTTACTGAGCAGCTCGCCTCGCTGCACGAAGACGAACCTCTCAGGCCTGCTGATTCCCGTTACGATCCAGAGTGGAAACAGATGCACGACCGCTGGACGCTTCAAAATCGAGATTTTGAGCGACGTGCTACTTCGTACGGACACCATCTGCTGAACACAACGGGAGCATCTCAGGTGGAGATGCATCTTATCCGCCACCATCAAGCAAGCCGCGAGGATATCCTCGGTGGAGGAAGCCTGCAGGATCCGAAACTGTACGAAACTGGGCGGGTGATAACCGTTACTGCGGGGGAACGGCCATGAGGATGCTTTGGCAAGCCGTTCGCAATTGGTGTCACGAAATATTGGACATCTGGAACCAATTTTGGTTCACGCCTACCGATCCGGCCATGCTTTCGCTCATCCGCATTCTTGCGGGCCTGATGTTGTTTTATACCCATCTGGTGTGGAGTTTTGACTTGGAGGCTTTTATGGGGCAGGGGGGATGGATCTCCACAGACCTCCTCGGACAGATGTGGAACGAACAGCAATTGGCTGGCGAACGGGTCTATTTCTGGTCGCACCTCTTCTGGATCCAGTCGCCGGTGCTGCTTTGGATTGTACACATCGTGAGCCTCATTATTTTTGCCATGTTCACTGTAGGACTTTTCAGTCGCGTCACCGCAGTGCTTACATTTTTGCTTACCGTATCCTACATCCATCGAGCCAGTGGGGCTCTCTTCGGCCTGGATCAAATCAATGCAATGCTTGCCCTGTACCTCATGATCGGCCCGTGTGGTGCACGATACTCGATTGACCGCTGGCGGAAGCGTCGAAAAGAGGCCGGTGCGTCTAAAGAGGTCGGACTCACAATATCAGGAAACGTGGCGATTCGCCTGATCCAGATTCACATGTGTGTCATCTATTTTTATGCAGGCACACGTAAACTCCTGGGGGCCAGTTGGTGGGACGGTTCGGCGATGTGGCTCTCCGCAGCCAACTACGAATACCAGTCGATCGATCTCACTTGGCTGGCCAACTGGCCTCTGCTTGGGATAGCATTGACACATCTGGTCATTCTCTTTGAAGTTTTTTATTGCGTACTTATCTGGAATCGTCTAACTCGTCCTGTGATTCTTTTTTTGGTCATCGTAATGCATCTCGGGATCGCCAGTTGCATGGGCATGATAACGTTTGGGCTGGCAATGATTGTCGGAAACCTAGCCTTTATCTCTCCAGCAATCGTTCGGGGAATTCTGGAACGCAGGGGATCTTCCAAGCAAGCAGCAGCATTGGCGACGGAGGGCAGGGGCTAAAACACCATGCGCGCCTGTGTTCAACGAGTCGCAGAAGCATGCGTGACGGTAGAGGGCGAGGTCTGCGGTCAAATTGCTCAGGGTCTACTGGTGTTGCTCGGTGTCGGCGAAAGAGATACCGATGCCGATCTCCGCTGGATGGTACAGAAGATCCTTCATCTCCGCATTTTTCCCGATGATGATGACCTCATGAACCGTTCCGTCCTTCAAAGCGGTGGGCAGTTGCTCGTTGTGAGTCAATTCACACTGTATGGCAATTGCCAAAAGGGTAGGCGGCCCAGCTTTGTTGAAGCCGCAACTCCTGAAAAAGCGGAAGCCTATTACGAGCAGTTTCTCGCTCTCACCGCAGCGGAAGGAGCGTCTGTTGCATCCGGTCAATTCCGCGCAAACATGGACGTGGCACTCGTCAACACCGGCCCGGTGACGATCTGGATCGACAGTCAGTCAGATCGGTAATGCAACCGATGGTGAGGCAACAGGGGAGGATGCGCGTCCGACGAGGAATATCGGGCTAACGAAAAAGCGTTTTGATCTCCTCACGTGCAATATGCGGAACTGACTTTCCCTGTTTGAGTTGGCTTTCGACCGAGTCCACAAGACCTGGATCTTTCCAAACGACCAATGCCAAAATCAACGCTTGGGCGTACGTCAGCACATTTGCATAGGTAGAACCTCCCCAAAACTTGATGGCCGTACCAAAAGAATTTTTCAGGCGGACCTTTTTCCATTCAATGCTATAGATTTCATCCAACAGCAAGTGGGACATAAATCCTAGCAGTACCGCACCTCCCTTATAGTACCTTTGCGCGAGTGTTTCTCCGGAACAGAGCAGAAAACCGATTTCAGCGGCAAACAATGCTGCCGGGATACTATGAAACATCCCTCGATGGATTGTAAATCGCTTCAACAGGGCGGAAATACCGAATCGAATCGTCAGATAGAGCGTTGCGCCTAAGACCACCAGCATTTCAGACGAAAAACCTATCTGAGCCAAACGATCCATGAGCAGCAGCGGAACAACGGCTGCCGTAAAGGCGACCGTTTCCCGCAAGGGAACCCCCGAGTCACTGTCTAAATCTGGCAATATGCCGCCGAGTGAACATAGCCCCGCACTCAACAGGCAGGTTGCGACCGGAATTTCTTCATTCGCATTGCGAAACATCATCGCACCGGCGCCACCATACGCAATACCCAATACAGAGCTAGTCGTAATATGTGTTTTGAAACCAGCCATCAATCATGAGTCCTGTCAGAAATAGATGCCGTAGCGGAATGCGTCCACAAAATGGATGGGGAACAATAGGTCATCCACGTACAGGAACCAACATCATTTATATCACATTTACGATGCGACCCATGCTAGCAGCGCCAGCGGGCAGGATATAGCACAAATGAACACCGCAAACGCAATGGACTTCAGGAAGTCTTATAGATACATTCCCTGCTTCTAAGACTTCTGGTGCAACCCTTATTCACTGAATAAAAAATGCAATCAAATAATAACGGACATCTAAGAACAATTCGCAAGAAATACCAAAGCAAGTTTGATGTCCTGTTTTCCAGATCGTTCCGCGAGATGTTTTCCAGGTCGTTCCGAAATCGGCTGAATCACTGGTTTCATCCCCAACGAGTCCGCCGCTACAAAGGCCTTTTACCTTTTCATCTGGATCAAATCCATCAAGCAACAAATTTCAATCCAAAAGGAGTCATTCATGTGGGAGCACACCATGGATGGGAAGTTCCTGCGTACGACTTGCTCAATGTCGATAATATCCACCTTTTCGAGCCTCAATCTGATATCTTTCAGCTGTTGCGGGGAAAGTATGGGTACAAAAAACACATACATTTATTCAACTCCGCTTTGGGTGCTACCGATGGGGTAACTCTCCCGATCCATCGTGAGGAGGAAGGAAGCCCAAACCTGTCCGGGTCTGCAAGCCTGCTCAAACCGAAAAAACATCTAGCTGATTTCCCGGGTGTGAAATTCGAAGCGACACCAAGCGAGCAGGTAGAAGTGAATACGCTGGACTCCTATCAAATAAAAAATGCGGATTTCCTTGTGATAGATACACAGGGTTACGAATTGGAGGTTCTCAAAGGAGCCCAACAAACATTAACGCATATCAAGTGGATCATCTTTGAATATTGGGAAAACGAAGCCTACGAGAAGTGTGTTCTCGAAGCAGACATCGAGAACTTTGTCGCAGAGCAGGGTTTCCAACTGGTGCTAAAAAGCTTTCTTGGTCCAACCGGTGATTGTCTAGCAGTAAGGCCGGAGTGCATCCGCTGAGGAGTCATTCGCACCCGATTGCCTGCAGTGCCAGCATGGATACGGGCGTTAAAACGGCAATACAATGGCCTTCAGCACCGGTTCTTTAACAGCTATACTCCTGCCGCTTCGATTCTGATCCATTGGACTTTCTCTAGAAGGGCATTGCCCACTTATGCAGATCTACGATCTAATCATGATCGTTGTCCTCCTCGCAGCGATGGTCTTTGGTGCATGGAAAGGGTTTGTCTGGCAGATTGCGTCACTCGCTTCGCTCGTCGTCAGCTATTTCGTTGCCTTGCGGTTCAGTAGTAACTTGGCTCCCTATCTTAGCGTGAAGCCTCCGCTGAACCGATTCTTGGCAATGTTTTTAATTTATGTGGCCTGCGGACTGTTGATTTGGATTCTTTTCCGCTTGCTCTCCGGGCTGATCGATCGGGTCAAACTGAAGGAATTTGATCGGCAGATGGGGGCGGTAGCCGGAATTGTGAAGGGCGGACTGCTCTGTGTGGCCATCACGTTCTTCGCACTGAGCCTGGTGGGGCCACCCTACCAGAAAGCAATCATGACCAGCCGATCCGGGTATTATATCGGCTACTTTATCGACCGGATCGACGGCATCATGCCGCAGGGGATGCATGACATGCTCCACCCCTATCTGGACGAACTCGACAAACAGCTGGAACACGATCACGTCGACTCGGATCGTCACGATACCGATCCGCAGCAGCCGGCTCCCACCGCCGAGCCGAAGCCACCACCAACGCCCGCCGAGATTCCACCGGCACCGCTGGAGACTACGTCCTGAGCAGACTACGTCCTGAGCAGACTACGCCCTGAACCGACAGCAGACTACAAACGAGAGTATTGGCGGCGGGTAAGGGGAGATTGAAAAGAAGCAAAAACCCCGGGAAAAAAGCCCTATCAAACGAACATAAGATACATTATCGGACGTTGGGGTGGGTGGCCTCTATTCAGCCATCTGCCGTTTCCGGGCCCTTCTGATCGCCTTCTAAAAAGACTCCCAGGCGACGAAACTTTTCATAACGAGTCGCGAGCAACTCGTCGATCGGTTGCTCGGTCAGCTGCTGCAGCGTCTTGAGAAGGTAGAGTTTGAGTCGCGATGCCATCTGATAATGATCTCGGTGGGCTCCTCCCACTGGCTCCTCAATAACATCATCCACGGCACCCAAATTGAGCAGATATTTCGAGGTCAACTTGAGGGCTTCAGCAGCATTCTCCGCATACTCGCCGCTCTTCCACAGTATCCCCGCGCAGCCTTCCGGGCTGATTACCGAATAGTAGGAATATTCCAATATTCCCACGCGATCCCCGACTCCGATTCCCAAAGCTCCGCCACTCCCCCCCTCCCCGATGATCACACAGATGATCGGAGTCGGCAGGCGGGACATCTCAAACAAATTTTCAGCGATCACCTGTGCCTGACCTCGCTCCTCCGCGCCGACCCCTGGATAAGCACCAGGCGTGTCGATCAGACAAATCACCGGCAATCCATACTTGGCGGCCAACTTCATCTGCTTCAATGCCTTGCGATAGCCTTCTGGATGCGCACAACCAAAAAAACATTGCTGGCGTTCCTCGAGCGTTTTTCCTTTCTGGTGGCCAATCAGCATTACCTTGAACCGATCAAGCTTAGCAAAGCCAGCTCGCATAGCACGATCATCACCAAAGAAACGGTCGCCATGTAATTCAACAAACTCATCAAAAGCCAAGTTGATGTAGTCCGTTGTCATGGGACGCTCCTGATGCCTCGCCACGCGCACCGTCTGCCACGGAGTCAATTCGCTGTAAATCTTTTTTCGTAAATCGGTCAACTCGCGCCGCAAACGGCGGCGATCTTCGCGCGCTGCCTGCGTGCCGTCATCATTGGCCTTCATCTCCGCGATCTTTTCCTCGAGTTGGTAAAGCGGTCGCTCAAAGTCAAGTTGATAATTTGCAGATGCCATATTCGATTCCTAAAATGCTTCCCTGAGCCAAGGGATAGCAGCATCAGATCATGGGACAAAAATATCGATGTTCGCTAAGTTTGCAATGACACGATCCATGGTTGCAGGACGATCCGCTGGCTGCTTGGATAAGAGTTGCTGTACGACTTGCGAGAACGATTCATTGATCTTCGGATTTCTCAGTTTTAAAGAAGGGATGGGTGAACGCAGATGTTTTGTCAGCAACTCGTTTGCTGTGTTTCCTGAATAGGGAGGCAAGCCTGTCACCAATTCGAAGATCACACAGCCAAAACTATAAATATCAGATCGCTGGTCCTGAGGTTTGTTTCTTATCTGCTCGGGCGACATATAACTGGGGGTTCCTTGAGTCTTGGAGTAGCTGGAAAACATGCGGGAAAGCCAACCTGGCTGTTTTTTTGCTAGCGTAAAATCAATCAGCTTGACCGATCCTTCCCCCCCTACTAAAAAATTGTCGGGCTTGATATCTCGATGAACCCACCCCCGGGAATGCAGATACTGCAGTGACTCGGCTGCTGTTTCAACAACGTGCGAAAGAAAGGGAACCTTGGAAACATCAACCTCACGCATCCATTGTTTTAAGTTCGGTTCTGGAAAAAGCTCCATTACGAGAAAGGCCAGGCCATCTTTGACACCAAACTCTCGCGTTTCTATCACCTGCTCGTGTTTCAACTGATGGCCAACAAAATATTCCTGCTGCAGACTACGGACCCAATGGCGATTGCCAGACCATTGTGGCTGCATCAACTTCATCGCAAAACGATGATGCTGCCGTGAATCCTCTACTTCCCAAACCTCAAATGCTCGGGTCGTGGCTAGCCGGCTCATTAAGCGGTAGGCGCCCCAGGTATCATTCACTGTGTGTTTTTCGCTCGATGCTCGTGTCACTCTGTACGCACTTTGCGTTGCGGAACCTCCTGCTCACGCCGTCTGGTCCATCTCCATAAAAAGTGGTAATCGCCCCAGCTCCCGCTGGCCGAACGCCCCATTTTAACAAACTCCTAAAGACAGTGAAACCGAAAACTGAGGCAATCTATCCCTCTTCTCCAATGAACCGCACAACAAATTTGGACACCACCTCGAAGACAAGGTGGTCATGGGCAGTGCCACCATACGCCATCTGCACTTCGACCCGACGTCAGGCCAACATCAATCACCATATTGAACACTCACAAGGAATAAACCGTGTGGCGGCGCGGTGGGTCCTGCCATACTCCGTTGCTTCGCGGCGAGTACTTCGCCGGGCCAGCTTTCCGGTTTAGCCCCACGCCCAACTTCCACAAGCGTTCCTACAATCGCACGCACCATATTATAGAGAAAACCATCAGCGTCGATCTCGATGATGACGATCCCCTGCTCCACTCCGGGGGGGCGTGCAATGGTCAGCCTTGAAACGGTTCGAACGGTCGATTCCCGAGGTGCACCGACTGACTGAAAGCTACAAAAGTCATGCGTCCCAACCAATGCTTCTGCTGCTCTGGCCATCGCTGCAACGTCAAGTTGTCTCATCTGCTGCCAACAGTATTTGCGGACAAAGACATCACGAACACCAGCATCGTGAATCACATACCGATACCGTTTACTCCGCGCATCACGGATCGCATGAAAGTTCTCTGTTTCAGATTCAATTTTTAGAACCGCAATGTCCTCTGGCAGACATGCGTTGAGCGCGCGTTTGAGGGCCCCGGCTGTCAGCTGAGTGTCCGTAGAAAATCCCACCACCTGACCCAGCGCGTGGACACCCGAATCAGTACGGCCACTGGCAACGACTCGAATGGATTCTCCCGTGATACCAGAGAGCGCCTCTTCGAGTGCCCTCTGGAGCGTCGACTGGCTATTTTGAACCTGCCAGCCCGAGTACTGAGACCCATCATAGGCAAGTGTCATCTTGAGTACGCGCATGGAGGGGAATGCTTTGCTCGCGACCGTACGGTGCAAGTCAGACGGCAGTGGTTTTCATCTGTACAAGTAACTCGGCAATTTGAACTGCATTGGTGGCAGCACCTTTACGCAAGTTGTCACTGACACACCAAAATGCCAAACCATTCTGATGTGAGAGATCTTCACGTATTCGTCCCACAAAAACATCATCCTGCCCAGTGCAGGCATGCGGCATAGGATAAGAACCGGCACTCAAGTCATCGAGAAGCGTGATTCCCGGTTGGGCCGCAAACAAATCACGGGCCTCTTGTACGCTCAGCTTCTGCTCCGTCTCGACCAGAATACTCTCACTGTGGCAGTTTGAGACAGGGACACGAACGCAAGTCGGACAAATCTCAATGCTTTCATCGCTAAAGATTTTATGGGTTTCGTAGACCATCTTCATTTCTTCCGACGTATATCCAGCATGTTTTTCCGAACCTATTTGAGGAATGACATTGAATGCAATGGGATGGGCAAATACTTCATTTTGATAATCGGTCCCAGCGAGTTGGGATCTCGTAGACTCTTCCAAATCACGCGTTCCAGCTACCCCTGCCCCACTCGTTGCCTGATAGGTGCTGACCACGACCCTTTTGATTCGAGCAGCATCGTGCAGCGGCTTCATCGCAAGGACCATCTGGGTTGTTGAGCAATTCGGACTAGCAATGATTCCGCGATGGCCACGCACCGCTTCGCCGTTGACTTCGGGAACTACAAGAGGCACCTCCGGGTTCATCCTCCAATATCCACTCTCGTCAACCACCACACAATTTTTTTCTGTTGCCCAAGGGATAAACTCTGCGGCAACTTCATCCGGGGTGCTGGCAATGGCCAAATCAATTTCGTTAAACACCGCGGGAGTTAACTCGGCCACCGTATGCATTTGGCCAGCAAACTCGAGAGACGTACCGGCTGATCGCTTGGATGCCAAGAAATGGATCGTCTTATACGGGAACTTACGTTCCTCTAGCATCGTACGGATGATTGTTCCCACAGCTCCCGTTGCGCCAACAATTGCTACAGCATCAAACACTATTTTTGTTCCTCTAACTAGTTGGTTATTCTGTACGTTCTGATCCATCCCAGCCGGCTAACAGTATACTCTCTGAGAAGAAAGTAATTCAACTCAGTAGCGGAGCATGGGTATCCGACTCCGTCTCCAATCCCTTGGCTGCACGCACATCACGTACTTCGTGCATCACGGATTCAATGATTGCGTGATTCTGCACAATCGCATCCCAAAGAATATAAAAACAGTATCCGATGAGACCGGTGCCTAGAAACGCCACACCGAGATGAGGCATTACCCAATCGGCGGTATTCGGAAGACCTGTCCCTGGATCCGATGCCGCCCCAAATGCGCTGATGACCACTACGGTACACATACCAAGAACTGCCCACGGAAATGCACGCCGCTTGAGTTTCTGGATTCTCAACAAAAGGCTCCCGTTTAACTCGTAGGCCTCAACGACTTCACGACACCAGCGACTGGTCCCCACAAAATACGTCACTGCAATACTGCACACCAACACGACAATAAGGGCTGCGGCTATCCCCACCAGCTTGTGTACCGAACTCAATATCTGTTCAGCTGCAAATCCCCGACGACCCTGCTCGATCTCCTCACGGATCCTCTCCTTTTCCTCAGCACGACTCTCCGCATTTGGTGCCGTATCAGTGAGACCTCCCATCTGAGCATTTAAATCGCGCAGATGACTGATCTTATCATTCAAATCAACCGGCAACCCCAGCAGCATGGTGGCAGCCAACAGGATGATGGCAAACAATGCAAGGGCTGCAAAAATACGTGACACCGCTCTCCATCCTCAAATAACTGGGAATTGGCAAGACGCTGGGCGGACCCAATGCGAGCATGCATGTGGAAATTCAAGCCACAACATTGATGCCCATTATCACCCGCCCCCCGGCAGCGAGCAAGTGTCGAGAACGACAAAGAATCTTGCCGAGGGCCAAGGCAAGCGCCCTGATGAAATGTCTAAAATAAAATGCACCGTGAGTCCTTTTTTGTATCCAAAAAAGTGAAGATTCACCGCTACCCAATCGCAAAACTCCTTTTAGAATCTAAGTTATGTCGCAACCAGCCTTGGCCATCACGATGGGGGATCCCGCAGGTATCGGCCCTGAGACCATTGTCGGGGCCTGGGGCCACTCTCAGGTCCATGCGATCTGTAGGCCATTTGTGGTCGGAAATTGCACTGTTATGCGTCGGGCTGTTCAACTCCTGCAAGGGGACATTGAAGTCGTAGAGATTGAGAGCCCGGAAGATGCTCACCCAAGCCTCTTTTCAATACCCTGTCTGAGTGCTGGTTCACCCGAAGCGGCTTGTGTTTCACCGGCAACCATCGATCCATGCGGAGGTCAAGCTGCATTTGACGCCGTGATTTGTGCTGCGCATTTGGCACAAACGGAACGTATTGCAGGTCTCGTCACTGCCCCCCTCAACAAAGCAGCCCTCAACGCTGCGGGACACCATTTTCCTGGCCACACCGAACTTCTCTCCCGAACTTGTGGCGTGAAGCAAACAACAATGATGCTCTACCTGCCCCCAACGGATGACAAGATTGGCCGGACCGGCTTGGGCATTGTCCACGCCACCTTGCATATGGCACTTCGCGATATTTTCCAGCACTTACAGGTTGAACGCATTGTGACCTGCGCGCAGCTTGCTGAAAGAGCGATGAAAGAGCTATCCGCAACGACCCCATCCGCGGCACCCCGCATCGGCATCTGTGCACTCAATCCACATGCGGGTGAAAACGGGATTTTTGGCAAAGAGGAACTTAACATTCTAGCTCCAGCAGTGGAACTGGGCCGCAACATGGGCATTGACGTTTCTGGCCCCTACCCTGCTGACAGCCTTATGGTTCGTGCTTCGACTGGAGAATTTGATGCCCTTGTAGCGATGTATCACGATCAAGGTCATATTGCCCTAAAACTTCTCGGGATGCATCGTGCTGTTAATATCACGCTCGGCCTGCCGATCATTCGCACCAGCGTTGCCTATGGCACTGCATTCGATCGGGCTTGGCAAGGCCATGCAGACCCCTCCAGCATGGTTGAGGCAATCGTGACAGCCGCACGTCTTGCAACGAAGGGGCATTCGCTTTTTGCTTCGTGTGGTCCTTAACGAAAGCTATCGGATGATGCCCGCCCTGCCCTGTCCCGAAAAGGACGCATGCATACTGTATTTATTGCGTCATGCCGCTACAGCCAACAATCTTTTAAATCCGCCTCTTTTGCAGGGATGCGATCAAAATCCAGGGCTTTCAGAACAAGGAAGGCAGCAAGCGAGCGCAACGGCACAATGGCTCGCGGAGGGCAACATCTCGACAGTCTACAGTTCACCGCTATTACGCGCAACAGAAACTGCCAGTCCAATCGCAAAAATGCATCGCATATCCATCGTCGAAATTGCAGATTTGATAGAAGCGGATGTAGGAAACTGGGCAGATCGCCATTGGGAAGAGATTGCTCGTAGCGAGCCAGATGCCTACAGCCGCTTCATGGAAAATCCTGACAAACATCCCTATGCCGGGGGAGAAAGTTTTGGCAACGTCGCGGAGCGCATCCTTCCAGCATTCGACGCCTTACTGGATCGCCATGCCGGAGAATCGATCGTCATCGTGGGACACAACGTGGTCAATCGGATTTATCTGGCAAAACTGGCCGGGATACCGATCTCACGTTCAAGGCACATTAAACAGTCCCATTGCGGGATCAATATTATCCACCGTAACGGGAACCACGACCAGTTGATTACCTTGAACGCAATTTTTCATCTGGCAATCCACTAAGGTTTGTCGCTTTAGTATTCCGGGAATGTTCGACATCTTGTTTTTTGCGCTGCCGCAACATTTCTTTGGTAATATCCGTTGGTCTAATGTTGCTTGGCCTGTCAAAATTGTCTTCCTCGATTGGGGCATCAAAACGAACCTCGAGAAGTTCCATGATCGCGATAGGAGTCAAGCTGGCTTTATTGGATGAAGAATCGACTGCCCGCAAAAACTCAAAACGATAAGGAAATAGAGTTTCAGTATCCAAAAGAAGGCCAACTTCAATAGGTGCCCATTCGGGAAGCTGTGAAACAATTTTGGAATACTCGTTTACATCTCCTTGGTCTGGAGTCGAAATGAGTTGGCCGAGTTGCTCGGCCCGCCACACGCCACGCATAGCCCATACACTCATCCCATTCCACTCGATACGCACCGCACGACCAAAGCGGAACATCAACTGAAGATTTTTCATCAAGCCGGACAGACCACCGAGGCCAATCGCATGAAGCTCGGGTGAAGATATGTCTGCAACTGCCAATAACCCCGCCTCACGTAACCGCTGAAGGTCCAAAAAACGCAACTCTTTCTCATCGATCATTTCCTCTAGGAGCCAAAGTCGTCGTCCGTCATTGACTTGCGTGTAAACGAATTTACCCGCCCTGCCCCGCACTGCCATTTCGAAACGAATTTGGCGATTCTCTCCCGCACCTTTCTGAAGATATTTTCCAGGACCAAACAAGTGATGTCCGAGCAGGTGCACTTGGAGTCGCACATTTGCTGAGAGTGAGTCCTGGGACTCAAAGGCTGCGATCGCCGAATCGAGGAGTACCTCCCCGCTGGCGATGCTGGCAGTATCAGCAGGAGAAGGTTTTGCTGGATCGCTCGACGCATCGGTGGATTGGCCGCTACAGATACCAAGTGGCATCCCACCGGCAAACACCACAATAGACAAAATAGAAAAACTTATCCTCATAGGGCAATTTTGCTGGTTTTATCAAAGATATGGGTTGGTATGCGCCGACGAAAGTCATCGAGGGCGCTCTGCAATCGTAGTCCGCGTCCTAAAGTCTGAGTATTTTAGGGAGGCCAGCGTTGCTGGTCTATGTCAGTTAGCAAACCGCCGTTATGGCACAGACTGATCTAGGGTCCACTTTGTGGCCCAAGGGGAACACTCGAATGACAATTCGCCACATCTGTTTTCATCTTCTGATCCTGGCTGTGGGAATGGCTGGCTTTGGCTGTCACCGTCACCATGTCGACAACCTGCCCCCTGCCAACATGCTCATGGAGCCTGGCCCTGGAGTAGGGGGCCCGGGACCGGGTGTGATGCTCGGAAACCTGCCGACACCTGTGCCCTATAATATTTCGCAAATCGCCTTTGAAGGCCCGGACGGCATGCATGTCCAGCATGACACAACCGGTCAAGGACTCTTTATTTCCCAACCGTTGGTGGTTCCCGGACGGGAAGATTTTCCCCAGGGAGCAATTTATCGATTGAAACTTACAGACGTTCCAGGGCGACCGGGAGAAGATTACTTTCCAACCTTAGAAGTTGGTCCCACGACTGCCCGAACCGAGGCGTATCTGGCCCACA
>JASMGX010000068.1 GCA_030751095.1 Pirellulales bacterium
AAAAACTTGTTCCTTGCCCTCTCTTCTGTGGCAGATTATATTATGGGTGGTCCTCACGGTCGCCGTTTGAAGTTGTCTCTGTTTGTTGGAGGCGGCTTTCAACAGCCCCTTGAATCGATCGCTTGCCATGGCCGGCAGGCGATGGAGTAGCCGCAACCATGAGACCCCCCGCCTGTCATGACTCCGAAGTTTTCCTTGTTGCAGCGTGACACATCACTAGGTGCTTTCTTTGCGCGCCCGATTCTGGTGTTATTCCTTGTCGCGATGTCGATGAGCGTGTCTGCTGCGACCCCTACGGAGACAGATTTTTTTGAACAGCAAGTCCGCCCTCTCTTGGCCGATCATTGTGTCTCCTGCCATGGGCCTGAGAAGCAGGAAAATGGTTTGCGGCTGGATGCCCGGGCCGCATTTTTGCGGGGTGGGGATTCTGGCCCTCTTCTCGCTTCGGACAATACGCCAGAAGGCCGGTTCATTGAAGCCATTCGTTCCGAGAGTGACGATTTGCAGATGCCGCCCGATGAGCCGCTTTCCGAGGAGGCTGTCGCCTCTCTGGTCCGGTGGGTGGAGATGGGCGCACCGTGGCCCGATGAGCCTTCCGGAGACAAACAGGCCGCAACCCCAATGGACCGATTGGAGGACATTCGGTCTAGCCATTGGGCCTTCCAACCGATCCTTCGCCCTGTGGTTCCGGAGGTGGAGAATGAAGGTTGGGTCCAAAATGAGATTGACCGGTTTGTACTCGCAAAGCTCGAAGCGGAAGGGCTGACCCCTTCGCCAAAAGCGGAGGCTCCTGTACTTTTGCGGCGGGCCTATTTTGATCTGATTGGTTTGCCGCCAACATTTGAGGTGCTCAGCAGCGAGGGCTCTGAAAATCAGATCGGATCGGTCATCGAACGTTTATTATCCATGCCCGAATATGGACAGCGGTGGGCCCGACACTGGCTCGATGTGGCCCGCTACGCAGACACCAAGGGTTATATCGGCGTCGGCGAGCGCGAGGAGCGTTACGCCTACGGGTGGACCTATCGCGATTATGTCGTTCGCGCAATGAACGAAGACGTGCCATTCGACGAATTTATCCGTCACCAACTCGCAGCCGATTTGCTGGAACTCCCGGAGGAGGAGCAATGGAAATTGGCCGCCATGGGTTTTTTGACATTGGGAAATCGGTTCATCCACAAGAGGCACCGGATCATCGGCGATCAGATCGACGTCACCATGCGCGGCTTTATGGGAATGACCCTGATCTGTGCCCGCTGCCACGATCACAAATTTGATCCGGTCTCAATGGATGATTTTTACGCCCTTTACGGTATTTTTGATAGTTCCATTGAGCCTACCTACGATCAGAAACCGATCCTTGCTCCGCCACCTTCGGAATTCGGTGACCAGTACGCCCAGTTTTGTAAAGTCTTCGTCGAGCGGATGGAGAAGTACCATACCCGCAAGCAGGAGTTGCGGGAGAACATTACAGAGGAAATGCTCTCGTACGTGGGCGATTACCTCGAGTATGTGGTGCACGAGACGATGCCCGAACACTGCACCAAGACCGATCTGAACTACAAAACGGATCGTGTCCTGCTGCGACGCCATACACTCACCGCAGACGGAGGTGTGGTGCTCTGGACCCGCTATCTCAAAGAGCACCCCTCTGGCCCGGTGTTCGGTCTCTGGCACAAGTTGTCAAAACTCAGTAGCGAGAATTTCTCCGAAAAGGCTGCCGAACTGATTGCCCAGACCGAGGGGATCAACAGCCTGTTGCAAAAAGCGCTGGAGGAGGCACCGCCTAAATCAATGGTCGATGTGGCCCATACGTACGGTACGGTTTTGGAAGAGGTGGCTGCCGCTTGGAAAAATCTTCAGCAGGTCGATCCGGGGGATGAAGGTTTTGAAGATGCCGAAAAGGAACAACTGCGTCAGGTTCTCTATGGCGAAGGTTCACCGACTGTCGTGAGCGACGATGAGCAGGCGTACAACCTTTATCACATCAAGGAAAACAACGCCTTACAGGTGCTCAACCAGAAAGCCCAGAACACCGTTGTGCAGTTTATCGATTCGGTGCCGCCCCGCGCGATGACACTCACGGATCGTGCACAGGTTCGCGATGCACAGATTCACATTCGGGGAAACTGGCGACAAAAAGGCCGCAGCGTACATCGGCGGTTTTTGGAAATGTTTTCGGGCGACGCTGCCGACGCGATCGATGCTGGTGTGCCGTATGAGGAGGGTAGTGGTCGCAAACAGTTGGCCGAGGCGATCGCGAGCCCCCGAAATCCGCTTACCGCACGCGTGATTGTCAATCGCATCTGGCAGTGGCACTTCGGGCAGGGCCTTGTGCCGACACCGAGCGACTTTGGAACCCGCACGCCACCCTCGTCGCATCCGGCATTACTCGACTGGCTGGCCAACTATTTCATCGATCACGACTGGTCATTCAAGGCGCTGCATCGGCTGATCATGAACTCCGCCACCTACCAGCAGGCGAGCCTCGATGTTCCTGCCCATCGCGCACTCGACCCGGGGAACCAGTACTACTGGCGCATGAATCGTCGCCGTCTGGAATTTGAGGCGATGCGCGACGCGCTCATGGCGGTTACCGGCGAACTCGATACGCGGCTAAACGGTTTGCCGACGGAGGATTTTGGCAATCCCCGAAGGTCGCTCTATTTACTCGTCAATCGCCAGCAGATGCCCGGCGTGATGGCCACATTTGATGTAAACGTACCTGATGCAACGTTGCCGATGCGCAAAAACACAACGGTTCCTCAGCAGGCGCTTTATTTGATGAACAACCGGTTCATCGCAGATCGCGCATCACGGTTGGTCGAGCGGCTTGATGAACATTCCTTCACGAGAAACAAACAGTCCGCGGCAGATATCGCCAAGCGTGTCGAGAAGCTGTACGAATGGGTGTACGGCCGACGGGCAACACCCGGAGAGATTGATCTTGCGCGTACATTTCTCTCAAGCCCGCCGCTCGATTTTCCGGCGAGCATCGAGTTGGACAAAAAACAGAAAACATGGCAATACGGTTATGGTGCGTATCATCCAGATCAGAAACAGGTTCAATTTACGCCTTTCGATTATTTCGACGGTACCCGTTGGCGGAACCGATCGGATCCGATCGAGGGGGAGCTCGGTTATCTCGATGCCCGCGGAGGCCGTCCGGGTACGGACTCGGGTTTGGCCACGATCCGTCGCTTCACTGCGCCGAAGAGCGGGCTGTACCTGTTTAAGGGTGTTTGTCAGATCCAGCCCCAGGGAGGTGTTGGCGATGGGGTCCAGATCCGGGTCATCTCCTCACGGGATGGTGAGTTGGCCAAGTACGAGGTTGGCGAGAAAAAACAAAACGTACGGATTGAAAGACTCAAGGTTGAAAAAGGGGATGTGTTTGATTTCATCGTGTCCCCAAAAGAGTACAACCGATTCGATGATTATTCCTGGCCGCTGGAAATCTGGACGGTTGAAATCATGCCCGAAGGGGGACTCAATGGGCTCGAAGCCTGGCCGAGCGAGCCGCTGTTTAACTCATCGATTGCGCACTGGATTGGCTCGCAGACACCCTGGGAGCAGTACGCCCACGCGTTGTTGATTTCGAACGAATTTATGTTTGTCGATTAAGAGAGCCGCTTCATCATTTTTTAAACCTGCCGCGGAAACCCAATGGCCACTTCGCATTCAAATCGTCGCTCGTGGTTGCAGCAGGCAGGCCTGGGTCTGGGCATGCTCGGCCTGGGGAGCTTATTGGAGGCCGATTCAGAGTCGCTGGCATCGGATCTGCCTTCCACTGCGAAGCTCAATCAGTTGCCGCACCACCCCCCTCGCGCCAAGAGGGTCATCCACATTTTCTTCAACGGAGGCGCCTCGCATCTGGACACGTTTGATCCCAAGCCATTGCTGAATCAATACGACGGCCGTCCTTTGCCTGTGAGAAATCTTGAAACGGAAAACATGACCGGTCGTGCGTTCGGATCACCCTTCAAATTCAAGAAGTACGGCGAGAGTGGTATTGAGGTCAGCGAACTTTTTCCACACGTCGGTCGAGTAATCGACGATGTTTGTGTCATTCGTTCCATGCACACCAATTCGGTGACCCACACTCCCTCACTGATGATGATGAACAGTGGGGATCTTGTCGAATCGACGCCTGCGATGGGTTCCTGGGTGACCTATGGACTCGGCAGTGAGAACCAAAGCCTGCCCGGCTTTGTCGTACTCTGTCCTCGCGGACTTCCCGTGGCGGGCTCCAATAACTGGCGAAGTGCGTTTTTGCCATCGGTGTATCAGGGAACCTATGTCGACACAAATACTACCGATGTTGAACGACTGATTGCCAATGTCCGCAACCGGAAGATTGGCACACTGCAACAGCGACGGCAAATCGACTTGTTGCAACAGCTCAATACCCGGCATCGTGAGAGTCGGGGCGTGGACGATGCCCTCAGCGCGAGGATCAAATCGTATGAATTGGCCTTTCGCATGCAAGCCGCTGCGAGCGATGCATTCGACATCAGCCAGGAACCGGCACACATTCACAAGATGTATGGTGAGTCGACCAATGCCCGTCAGATTCTCATTGCTCGGCGACTCGTCGAGCGGGGGGTCCGTTTTGTTCAGATCTGGCACGGCAAAGGGCAGCCGTGGGATAACCATCAGAATTTGGAAAAACAACATCGCTACCACGCCCAGGAATGCGATCAGGCGATCGGCGCCCTGCTCATGGATTTGAAACAACGGGGTCTTTTGGACGAGACACTTGTTTTCTTCTGTGGAGAGTTCGGCCGCACACCGACGGCAGAGTTGAGTGAAGAAGGCAAGTCGACCAAAGGCCGTGACCATAACCCGTATGCTTTCACCGCCTGTCTGGCCGGGGGAGGAATCCGGGGCGGGATGGTGTATGGAGCAAGTGATGAATTTGGGTATCGCGCGGTAGAAAATCGTACCCACGTCCACGATCTGCATGCCACCATTTTGCACCAACTGGGAATCGATCATATGCGGTTCACCTACCGCTATGCAGGACGGGACTTCCGCCTTACGAACCTGGGCGGAAATGTCCTGCAAGATATTCTTGCTTAACGATGTACCCATGACTAGAACAACAAAATTCGATGAGCAGACCTCACCGGGCATCACGCGGCGGGCCTTGCTCGCCCGGACCGGCATGGGGTTCGGGATGTTGGGTCTGGCCGGGTTGCTCGATGGTGAGGACCTGCTTGCTTCGGTGCCATCCGGTCCGCAACGGCCGCACTTTTCTCCCCGGGCCAAGACGGTAATCCACATCTTTCTCAACGGTGGACTCTCGCAAGTCGACAGTTTTGATCCCAAGCCGATGCTCACGCGGTACGATGGCAAGCAGTTGCCTTATCGTAATCCACTCACCCCGTTTATGACGGGACATGCTTTTGCTTCACCGTTCAAGTTTCCCCGGTGTGGTGAGTGCGGAACCGAGATTAGCGAACTGTTTCCGTTTATCGGATCGGTGGCGGATGACATTTGTGTGGTCCGTTCGATGACAACCTCTTCACCGATTCACGAAGCGGCGTTGATGCTCATCAACTGCGGCAGTTTCTCACAACTCACGCCCAGCATGGGCTCGTGGCTCAGCTACGGACTCGGCTCGGAGAACGAGAACCTCCCCAACTTTATCGTACTCTGTCCCGGCAAAGGCCGCGTTCCGGTCAAAGGGTCAGACAACTGGCGGTCCGCATTTTTGCCGTCGGTCCATCAGGGCATGCTTCTCGATACGGCGTACAAGCGGGTCGACCAACTCGTGGAAAATGTCCGCAGTTCTTTAGCCGGACCGAGACAGCAGAGGCGACAGGTCGATCTTTTGCAGCAACTCAACCGTCGCCATGCAGATCAGCGCGGCGGAGACGACGCGCTCGAGAGTCGCATCGCTTCGTATGAACTGGCCTATCGCATGCAGACGGCGGCGGTCGATGCGTTCGATGTGGATCGGGAGCCTGAATATATCCACAAGATGTATGGTAACTCGGATCAGGCCAACCAATTGTTGGTCGCGCGTCGACTTGCAGAGCGTGGCGTTCGGTTTGTGCAGGTCTGGCACGGACCGAGTCAACCGTGGGACAACCACAGCAATATTTTCCCCCAGCTTCGCCGTCTGGCACTCGATTGCGACCGTCCGATTGCCGCTTTGATCCTGGACCTCAAGCAGCGAGGACTCTTGGAGGAGACCCTGGTGATCGTTTCGGGCGAGTTTGGTCGCACTCCAACGATGCAGATGAACGATGACGGAACGTCGGGCAAAGGCCGGGATCACAACTCCTACGGATTCTCGCTATTGCTGGCCGGTGGGGGAATTAAGGCGGGACAAGTGTATGGTGCGACCGATGATTTTGGCTACAAAGCGATTGAGAAGCCGATGGATATCCCCGATCTGCACGCTACGGTGCTGCATCAATTGGGGATCGATCACAAGAAGTTGATCTACCGCCACGCGGGCCGCGATTTCCGACTGACCGATCTTGCCGGTCGCGTTGTCCACGATCTTTTTGCATAGTTTTTCTCTCAGATTCTCCCTGAGAACCGGGACCCTGGGCGATCATGAACAAATACCGTATTTCCGTCTTTGCAGGCCTGTTGTTGATGCTGTCAATCGACGGAGCGTTCGCCTCCGCTGCCGAGGCAAGCGCACCGCAACGGCCGCCCAATATTGTGCTCTTTCTGGCGGACGATCACGGCGCGGCCGATGCCGGATGTTATGGCAATCCCCATGTGCGTACACCGCATCTCGATCGACTTGCAGGGGAGGGGCTCCGCTTTGAACGGGCGTATTGCGCATCGCCCAGTTGTACCCCGTCCCGCTCGGCCCTCTACACGGGATTGATGCCGGCTCGCAACGGCGCGCATCCGAACCATACGGCGGTGCACGCGGGAACAGAGTCGCTGCCCCACTACCTTTCCAAACTCGGCTATCGCGTGGTCCTCTTCGGGAAGAGCCACGTCGCACCTCGCGAAGCGTTTCCCTTCGAGTATGTGGGTGGGCGTATTCCACCGGCAGGCCCCGATCAGGGGAGTGCCCTCGACATCGAAGCGCTCGATCGATTCCTTGCTTCGCACGATCCGCAGCAGCCGTTGTGTCTCATCGTCAGCAGTTGGAGTCCGCATATCCCTTGGCCCGAGAACGACCGGTACAACCCGGCTCAAGTCGATCTGCCCCCCGGTTCGGTCGATACGCCCGAAACCCGCGCGGCCCGAACGCGCTACTACACCGACGTTTCGCTGCTCGATGCGCGTCTCGGGAAAACGCTCGATGCGGTTGCCCGTCATGGTGATGCCGATGATACCCTGTTCATCTACACCTCTGACCACGGGGCCCAGTGGCCCTTTGCAAAGTGGAACCTGTACGAGGCCGGCACGCGGGTGCCACTGGTCGTCCGCTGGCCGGAAAAGATCGCACAAGGCCGTACGACCTCGGCGATGGTAAGTTTGGTCGATCTTCTGCCGACGCTCATCGAGGTCGCCGGAGGCGAGGTGTCGACAAACCTCGACGGCCGGAGCCTTGCACCGCTCCTACGGGGTGAGACCGACAGCCACCGCGAGGCAATTTTTACAACACATACGGGCGATGGCCGGATAAACCGCTCGCCGATGCGCGCGGTCCGCACCGACCGCTACAAATACATCCTGAACTTGCAGCCGGAACGCAAATATGAAACGCACATTTCACTCGGCGTGGCCCGCGATGGCCGCGATTACTGGAAGAGCTGGCTCGCGGCGGCAGAACACAACCGAGCGGCACAGCAGGCGGTGGATGCCTATGAAAAGAGACCGGCTGAGGAATTTTATGATTTGAGCCAAGACCCGCACGAGTTGGAGGATTGTGCGGATCGGCTGCCCGAGGCGGTAAAGGAAAAGCTGCGGCAAAAGCTCTCCGCATGGCGGACGGCCCAGGGAGAGACCCCCTAGGAACAACGAGCGGATGGGGAGGGATTCGAACCCCCGGTACGGTCACCCGTACAGCAGTTTTCAAGACTGCCGCCTTAGTCCACTCGGCCACCCATCCCAATCGGTTTCACACGGGCCTTGCCCGAGAGTGTGACTCTACACGGCAATTTGTTGGCGTGTCAAACCGGGCCACTATTGTGCGGTGGAACGACCTGTTTTTCTGCCCGCCACTGCAAAGCGGGTTGCGATTACCGCGTTGCTGCTGCAAATTAACGACACACGACGGCTCTGCAGCGACCGATTCAAGCGGGCCACCTGTCGCTTGCGCGTGCCAGGTGCCGCCAAATGGCAGAAAGTCCGCCACTCAGATTAAGGCCCACATTGGCCGCGAGTTGGCAGACTCTCAGAGCGACCATCATCAGAAAACCAATTGTCTCAAGGGTCGGATTCAAACTCGATCTTTACAATTACAATCATTGGCTTTAAGCTGGCGTGCCTTGAAAGATTTTTTAACCGGTTCTTTCACCTTGCTGCGCATTTTAGAGTGCGCAGGTTTCAGGTTCGCGAAAAGCATTCCATCGCATTGGAGATCCATTGTGAAACAAATCGATGAAGCACGGCTGGAAACGGACCTCGAATACCGTTTTGGATACCTGGCAGAATTCATCGGTTTCAACGAAGAAGATGTCGTTGTAATTCATAGTGCCGCCGGTCTTCTCGCACCTCTGGTTCCATCCCTGGTCGATGCGGTCTACGATAAACTCTTTATGTACGACGCGACAAAACGACATTTTGTTCCACGACAGTCGGGGTATGACGGGCTCGTTCCGGACAACCTCGATTCGTTGACTCTGGATCACAAAACAATCCAGTTTCGCAAAAAACACTTGGGTGCCTATCTCGCGACACTGGTCTCCGATCCATACGACACAAAATTAATTGCGTATTTGAACTTTGTCGGAAAGATCCATACGTCGGAGGCAGGCAGTGCCCAACTTGATGTGCCGTTGGTGCAGATGAATGCCTTGATGGGATTTGTGTCCGATGCCCTCATGGCAACGATTCTCGGTTTTGATTTAGATCAAGACACAATGGCTCGGACGCTGCGGGCGTTCAACAAGTTGTTGTGGCTACAGAACGATCTGATCACACGCCATTACCAGGCAGAAACGAGGCTCGTTTAGATTCTTTCCGTCTGCTGCGAACGGTTGTTAACCTGAGCTTTCTTTCCAGGAAGAACAATCGCTGCCTGAAAACAGGCGTTCCTTTTCCGGTACCGGTGCTGCCGGAAAAGAGTGGCAGTCGATTTCGCCGAATCGGCAGCCATCCGTGTCAATGTGGTGTGTGTGGCTCACTGTTAGGCTAAAATAAGGTATAACAGTCCTGCCGGAGTACGAGATTGCACAGAAAGATTGCCGCGGATCTGCTTGTATGAAAAAAATCCGGTTTCCGATGCGCTTTGTCGGCTGCCTGCTTTTCGTGATAGTTGCAGTCGCTCTTCTGGGCGACTATTTCGTCGCCATCCCGATCGATGCGCGGGCCGGCTATGTGGGTAGCCGGACGTGTTCTGAGTGTCACTCTCCACAGTTTCATCGCTGGCAACAGTCGCCTCACGACCGGGCCATGGATCTGGCCACCGACGAGACGGTACTCGGCGATTTTGAGGATGCCAGACTCACCTATCAGGGTATCACTTCGCGGATGTTTCGCGATGGTGCGCGGTTTATGATCCACACCGAAGGACCCGATGGCGACATGGCCGATTTTGAGGTGAAGTACGTCTTCGGCTTCGATCCGCTACAGCAGTATATGGTTGAGTTTCCTGACGGACGCGTGCAGGTGCTGCGCGTGAGTTGGGATAGCAAACAAAACAAATGGTTCTACCACTATCCGCCCGATGTCCGCGACGAAAAACTGGCTCCTGACGATCGGCTGCACTGGACCGGTCGCATGTCAAACTGGCAGCAGATGTGCGCAGAATGCCATTCGACCAATGTGCAAAAAAATTATGATCCCGAACTCGCCTGCTATAAAACGACCTTTACTGAAATTGATGTCGGCTGCGAAACGTGTCACGGACCGGGCAGTGTACACGTCGAGTTGGCCGAGTCGCACAGCCTGTTCTGGGATCGGCATCACGGATACGGGCTACCGAACCTCAAGAGCAAAAATGCCAAAATAGAAATCGAATCGTGCGCGCCGTGTCATGCGCGGCGGCACCGCGTTGGCGCAGATTTCCGGCCCGGCGATGAGTTGCTGGACTACTACGAACCGGCGCTATTGCGCGAGGGACTCTATCACGCTGATGGTCAGATCCAGGATGAAGTGTATGTCTACGGCTCGTTCCTACAGAGCAAGATGCACGCCAAGGGGATCCGCTGCACCGATTGCCACGATCCGCATTCAACGCGACTGAAGCATGAAGGGAATCAACTCTGCACCTCCTGCCACCAGCACCCTGCGGGCAAGTACGATGTTCCGGCACACCACCACCACCAGCCCGGCTCGCCCGGCGCAGAATGCGTCGCCTGCCACATGCCCGAAACGCACTACATGCTTGTTGATCCGCGGCGCGATCATAGCATTCGGATTCCCCGGCCCGATCTTTCGGTTGCTCTCGGAGTACCCAATGCCTGCACGCAGTGTCATCTAAAAATCGAAAATCGCGGCACAGGCGGCCGCTATGCCGATCTGTTGGCCGCCGCCAACGCCGGGGATGGTGGGGCCGAGAAGACGCTCGACCAGATCGATGCAAAAATGCTCACAGCGACCGAAAAGTGGTACGGCAAAGTGGAAGAAAAGGTGCCCCACTATGCCTGGGCCTTCGACGCGGCCCGCAAGGGCAAGCCGGAGGCGGAAGAGATGCTCACCCGGTTGTTACAAGACAAAGAGATCGCTCCGATTGTGAAGGCGACCGCCATCGAACACCTCGCACAGATCAACAGCCCCAGCAGCCGGGCATTGGTGGTCGCAGGGCTTGCAGATGAAAATCCACTCGTCCGCGGGGTGTCCATCAGAAACTTGCAGCCGGATGCCGGGGCCGGCGATGCGCTCATCGCAGCCGTCGCTCCGCTGCTTCGCGATCCTGTGCGGATGGTCCGCAGCAGTGCAGCGCTGGTGCTAGCACCTCTGAACCGTTCACTTGCGCCCGATATTCGCCGCGCCTTTGAGCAGGCAGCCGAGGAACTCAAAGCGGCTCAGCGGGCCGATGACGATCTGGCCTCTGCCCACTACAACCTGGGGAATTTTTCACTCGATCTGGGTCATTCGCCGAGGGCTGCCGACCAATACAAGCGAGCACTCAAGATCGATCCCCTCTTCTTTCGAGCCCGTTTTAACCTCGGCATGCTCTACAGTCGGACCAAACAGGACAAATTAGCCGCTGCCGAATTTAGGCGACTTACCGAGCAGGATCCTGAAGCCAGCTTGCCCTGGTACCGGCTGGGACTGAATTTAGGACGGATGGATCGCTTCGAAGAAGCGGAAAAGGCCCTTATGCGGGCCCATACATTAGAGCCAAATAATTTTGACTATTTGTATGCCTTGAGCATATTCTTCATAGAGATCGGCAACCTGGCCGAAGCGGAATCGCGGGCCAGGGAGCTGCTGCAACTGGCCCCCGACTCGCGCCGTGCGGCCGACCTGATGCGGGACATTATGCGTCGTTTGCAGCAGCAGCCGAAAAAACAATAATTCATTCAGCGGTCGCTCGGCAGCGTTGCCCGATTGGCCGCTCTTCTCTGTGAGGCGTTGATATGGGTGAGAAGCAGACGGTTCAGGTAGTGGACGATCGAACCCGGCGGGCGTTGTGGCAGGTTTCGTTTTCTGCCCGGCGGCTGGTCCTGATCGGTTACATGGCCCTCATGTTTTTGACCACCCACATCCCACTCATCCACGCAGCGACGACCGAGGATGTCAGTTGGCTCGACAATCTTTTTATGAGTCTCGTTCGTTTTGGTCACGGCATGCAATTGGAAAGTCCCGACAAGTGGTTTCACTTTTGCGCGTATCTGTTGCTTGGCCTTTTGGCCTTCTGGGCTGCGGCCAGTTATGGTCGCCAGCGCGAGAGTGCGGCTCTGGGACTCTGTTGCGCAAGTGGCTGGCTAATTTTCAGTGCGCTGTTGCTTTGGGGTTTTATCGACGAGGTGACGCAACCGATGTTTGGCCGCGGTTTTGACTGGAATGATTATCTTGCCAATGCGATGGGACTGTTTCTTGCTTCTACGCTGGCGGCACTGCCCTGGCTCTCGGGGGAGATAAAATCGATCTGCCGCCGTCGCGCAAGTCCCGGGCAGTAAGCAGCGCGCGGCCGAGCGTTTTTACCGGCTATCGCTATAGCGAACGGCTAATCGCACGCTTCGCTCAGCGTTACCAGTCGGTCTTCTGGATTTTCGGTCAGGATCAGGCCGCGAAACTGCACTTCCTGGGGGACGCTATTGGAGTGGAGTTGGAGTCCGATGGGACCGGCCTGACAATATTCCGGTTTCGGGTCACTCCAGTCCGCCACAAGCTGGCCGTTGATGGCAAGCTGGATGCGATTGCCGGTTGCCAGAATCTCGAACCGATTCCAGTCATGCTGCTTGCCCGCCTTCTTGGCAATCCCTTCGGTGTCCCGATAGATCAGGTTGCGGCGATAAAGATCCCAAAAACCATATTCGGAGGGGAACATCACCAAGTGTCCCAGGTAGGAGTCGGGATCTCCCTCCCGCTCGACCCGTTTGCCCCAGAGGGCGATGCCGGTATGCATTTCACTTTCGACAAGACGCCCTTCAAAGATGAGTCGGAAATTGTGGTACTTCTTTTCGGTCAGCAGATAGGTACTCGCCTGAGGCGGATTTTCGGCCGTGTTGCGGCCGATGACCGTGTCGTCGGCAATGCTCCAATACTTGCCGATCTGGCCCTGCCAGCCGGCAAAATCTTTGCCGTTGAAAAGGCGAACCGGCGTTTCGCTTGAGGGAAGTTTGTTGATCTGAGATGCCGACCAATCGGCCGATTCACCGACGAGGGCCGTTGAGAGAATGATCGTGAGAAGACTGCCCGCAGATAGGCAACGCATGGTAAACCTCATTTAGGTCAGAGTGCGAAAGCTCGACCCGGCAATGGGGTCGCAAAACATATTGTAATCCTTTGGCTGTCCCCCGGGCACTCTCTCAAATTGCCTTGGGGGTGGGTGCCACCATAGCTAGCAAGCGGCCGGTTTCGGGCCGCGCCGGTAGCTGACATTGACGGTTCTGGGGGTTTCACTAAAATGTTGCGGTCCCGCATTTTAACACGCCTGCGTTGTCCTGAGCCCTTAATATTCTCCCACTGCGCCGGTGGCAGTCGCCGCGCGACAGCTGTTTTGTCCCGAGTTGCCCCGAGATGTCCACAGCACCTATGACCGACGACAAACAAGAGATCCGCGAGGCGGGGATGCACGAAGCGGCCCGTCGCGAGAAGCTCGAAAAAATTCGTAGCCTCGGCATCGATCCCTGGGGCGGGCGGTTCGACGATCACAAGTCGATCGCAAGCATCCGTGCTCTGGAAGATGAGATCGTTACCGAGCCGTCACCCGATGGCGACGAGCGCAAAACAAAACAGCACGGCCCGAAGGTACGGGCCGCAGGCCGGATCATCCTACAGCGGCGCAAAGGCAAACTGGTGTTTGCCGACATCCAGGACTGGACCGGAAAAATCCAGCTCTTTATAGGCAAAAACCAAGTCGGTGAAGCGCATTGGGAATTGGCGCAGCTTTTGGATTTGAGTGACCTCATCGGCGTGGATGGCGAACTGAAGCGAACGCGGACCGGCGAGCTGACCATTTTTGTCGAGCAGCTCTACTTTCTTACCAAGTCCCTGCTCCCACCACCGGAAAAACATCACGGCATGACCGATCCGGAGTTGCGGCAGCGGATGCGCTACCTCGATCTGATCCACACGGAGGGGGTCAGCGATCGGTTTTTGAACCGTACTCGGATCGTGCGTTCCATCCGCAGCACACTCGACGGCGAGGATTTTGTAGAAATCGAAGGCCCCACGCTCCACTCGATTGCCGGCGGTGCTGCCGCTCGCCCCTTTACGACCCACCACAATGCCCTCGACATCCCGCTCTTCATGCGGATTGCGCTCGAGCTGCACCTCAAGCGGCTGTTGGTCGGCGGGATCGAGCGGGTCTACGAGCTGGGCCGCGTCTATCGCAACGAGGGGATCAGCCCCAAGCATAATCCTGAGTTCACGATGCTGGAGGTCTATCAGGCGTATGGCAACTACGAGTCGATGATGGACTTGACCGAAAAAATTATCAGCGATGCGATCGAGGCAACGGGACAGCAGCCCGCGTTGGGTTGGGGAGATGCTACGATCGACTTTTCGATCCCATTTGCCCGCAAGACATATGACGAACTCTTTGCCGAACATACCGGCATCGACCCGACAGACACGGATGCAGTCCGAGCGCTGGCCGAGTCGATCGGCTTTGAAACGACCGACAAACATCCAGATGTGATCAAAAACGAGATCTTTGAGGAGAAGGTCGAGGATGCCCTCATCGGCCCGGTCTTCGTGATCGATTACCCGGCGAGCATCTGTCCGCTGACGAAGCGCAAAGCCGATCATCCCGAGATTGCCGAAAGGTTCGAATTGTTTGTTCAAGGCATGGAAGTGGCCAACGCCTATACCGAACTGAATGATCCGGATCTGCAGGAAGAGCTTTTCCGCACCCAATTGGGTGGCCAAAAAGAAGAAGACTCGATGGCCAAGATGGATCATGATTTTGTCCGGGCGCTGCGGCACGGAATGCCACCGGCCGGCGGACTGGGCATCGGGATCGATCGCCTAGTCATGCTGCTCACCGGCAGCGAGTCGATTCGAGAGGTAATTTTGTTTCCCCTGCTACGTCCCGAACAAGAACCGTAAGAAATGATGCATGAAGACAGGATCTTCAAGGCAAGTTGTCCTATAGAGCCGAAGGATTGGCCGTGTACAAGATAATTCTTTGTTGGCGTTATCTGCATACCCGCTACATTGCGCTCGCTTCGGTGATCAGCGTGACGCTCGGTGTGGCAACGCTGATTGTCGTCAACAGCGTGATGTCGGGGTTTACCTATGAGATGCAGCACCGCATTCATGGGATCTTGTCCGATATTGTTTTCGACGGGCATGGATTAGAAGGATTCTCCGACGCCGCATGGCACATGCAACGGATACGAGAGGTCGCCGGTGACGACATCGAGGCGATGACGCCTACGGTTCACGTTCCGGCGATGCTCAACTATCGGGTGCAAGGCCGCTGGGTACACCGCCAGGTGAATTTTATTGGTATTGATCCAGAGACGTATGCCGCAGTGAGCGACTGTACGACCTATCTCCAGCATCCGGAAAATCGCAAGCAGCCCAGCTTCAAACTTCGCAATGGCGGCTACGACGTGTATGACCACGATCTGGGAGAGGAGTCGCCATACCGTCATGGCATGGAGGTTGCAGGTTGGCCGCACCGCCAATGGGTCGCAGCGCAGGAAAAGGCTTGGCTCGCCGCTCAGAAAAAAAACACGCCCGAACTGGCGGTGCCTGAGAAGGTTGGCAAGTCCGATCCTTTTTCGGGCATCGAGACCCCGCAACTTGCCGCCGAAAGCGATCAGGGTGTTGCGCAACAGTGGGGTCCGCTGACCGAGGGCCGCATCTATGACAAAGCGGTTGAGCAGGAGACCGGCATCATCGTCGGCTACGCCCTTTCGCAAATTATGGGGCGCGATGGCGATCACTATTTCATGGTCTTGCCGGGGGACGATGTCCAGCTTACATTTCCTGCCGCCGGAACGCCTCCCAAGGCAGTCAGTGGCAGTTTCACCGTCGTCGATTTCTATCAGAGCAAGATGAGCGAGTACGATTCGGCCTTTGTCTTTGCTCCGATTCAAAAAATCCAGCAGATGCGCGGCATGATCGATCCGTCCACCGGTCTGGGCAATGTAAACTCGATCCAGATCAAACTGCGGGCAGATGCCGATCTGGTAGCGGTACGCGACAGGCTGCGAGCCGCTTTCCCTCCCGAGATGTACGGGATTTCTACATGGCGGGACAAGCAGGGCCCTCTCCTGGCCGCGGTCCAGATGGAAACCGCGATCTTGAACATTCTCCTGTTTCTGATCATTGCCGTAGCAGGGTTTGGGATCCTGGCGATCTTTTTCATGATCGTCGTGGAGAAGACCAAGGACATCGGGATTCTCAAATCGCTCGGGGCATCCGGGGGCGGGGTGATGAGCATTTTCCTGACGTACGGTCTTTCTCTCGGAACGGTCGGCTCGGGTGCGGGAGTTTTGTTGGGTCTGCTCTTTGTGCGGCATATCGATACCATTCGCCACTGGGTGGAGGTCATGACCGGCCAGCCTGTCTTCGATCCTTCTATCTACTACTTCCAGGAGATTCCCACTTTGATCCAACCGATGATGATCGCCTGGGTCATCGTCGGTGCGATTGCAATCGCCGTCATTGCCAGCGTATTGCCCGCGTTGCGGGCTGCTCGCTTACACCCTGTGGAGGCATTGCGCTATGAGTAACGTCTCCTCTTCTGTCCAGCAGCAACAACAGAGCAAATCGCAACAGGCGAGTTCTCTGCCTGGGCACGCCCACGACGCTGCACCCGACGCAGTGCAGGCTCCGGAAAGCCAGAGGACCATTCTTGCAGCGCGTGATGTCCGGAAGAACTACCGCAAAGGGCAGAATATTATTCCGGTACTCAGGGGTTTGGATGTCGATATTCGCGAAGGAGAGTTTATTTCGATCATCGGGCAGAGTGGTTGCGGAAAAAGCACTTTGCTGCATCTACTCGGAACCCTCGACCACCCCGACGCAGGAGAGATCTACTTTGGCGGAGAGCGGATCGATAACATCGCATCAAAACAACGCGACAAGCTACGCAACGAAACCTTTGGACTGGTATTTCAATTTTACCACTTGCTCCCGGAGCTTGCGGCACTTGGCAATGTGTTGTTGCCATTGCTGATCGGCCACGGATTCTTCGGTTATCTGAGCAACCGGCAAACGTTCCGCAGGCGGGCCGTCGAGCTGCTCTCGATGGTGGGCCTTGGCCACCGCCTCAACCACAAGCCGCGCGAGCTCTCGGGTGGGGAAATGCAGCGCACCGCGATTGCCCGGGCGCTCATTAACGGACCCCGGGTACTGTTGGCCGATGAGCCGACCGGCAATCTCGACCGCGAAGCAGGCCGGGAGATTCTCGATATTCTTCGAAACTTGAACGCGAATAAAAATCTCACTATAGTCATGGTGACCCACGACGAAGGCATTGCCGCCGAGGCGGACCGGACGGT
>JASMGX010000069.1 GCA_030751095.1 Pirellulales bacterium
ATAATCGACAATGTGTTCAAGATTGCTTGACCAGGGTGCCCCAAACTGGAAGAGCTGAAAAAAACAGGAGAGAGCCACATCGCGAATGTCACGACGACACCAAATCACGTCCGCTTCGGGCAACAGCGATTGGATTTCGGCAAGATGCCAGTGATTACTCAACTGTTTGTCGGTCACCCGGGTGTGTGTTGCGTCGAGTTTTCGGTAGAGATCCAACAGTCGCACGGAGAGTTGTTCTACCGATTGTTCGGTCCTCAAGTCCATCGGCAGCAAACTCTCAACGAGCCGACATTCACCAAGCGGACCGACTTGACGATGGGCACCCAGAATCTTCTCCACCAACGAAGTCCCCGAGCGAGGCATTCCGAGGATGAAAATCGGCCGTGAAGTTTCGCCCCTTGCCCGAGGCAGGTTGGCAACGCGGTCGGGCGTGGCTCCTACGATCCGTTGCTCGGCCATGGTCGCAGTGGATGCCGGATCGTACGGTACGGCGGCCAGACGGTTGGCCTGCTGTGCCGAGAGCATCGCTTCGTCAAAACGTTCCAGTGCGTCGAGCAGACGTGCTCTGGCCAGGCCCGCATCGGAGCGGATCGCAGCGGCAAGCTGCGGGTTTTGCAACACACCGGCAAGCAACTCCACCGCCTCCTCACGGCGATCGACTGCGACGGCAATGAGGCCGAACGCACAGATAATGAGCGGATCGTCCGAGCCAAGGCGCGGCTCGAGAATTTCTAAGGCATCCTGGTGCTTGCCTTCCAGAGCGAGCATCCGCACCATCAAATGGACTGCTTGTGTATATTGCGGATATTCAACCAATAGTTCCTCGAGAATGGCGCAGGCGTTCGCGAATTGTCCATCGGTCTGATGTGCCAGGGCCATGCAGAACCGCACAGACGGGTCTCGGATGCCCGCTGCTACCGCTTGCTCGAGCAGCGCAACTCCATCGCGAACATCACCGATCATGAGTAGCGCGTTACACCACGCCTGCACAACAGGTTCGTTTCCCGGCTCGCGGCTCACCGCACCTCGGAGCAGCCTCTCCCCGTCAAAAAGACGGCCCTCCGAGATGAGCTTTTGCGCATCTTCAACAATATTGGCCATTGCTCGTATTACACCGTTTGGACGACACCATCGGCTGGGCTCTAAAAAGAAGCCGCGAGCCGGGCATGTTAACGATCCGGAATCGTTATTGCCACCTCACCATCCGGCGATTGAACGGTAGCGGCAAAGATCAGGGTTTTTGGTACCGTATTAGCGTTGAACGGGCGAGGCACATCGGCAACCCGTTCCCTGATGCCGAAACCCTCGATACGGACCGGATAGGCCAGCTTCAATTCTGATATTTTCGGGAGCAGCTCGTACTTCAGTAGGCTCCTCCACCCCCGTTGTGTAATGGGACGAGAAGCAAACTTCAACATCAGCAAGCCGCGCCGGATCTCCTTAACGTCTTTGTAGGCCGGCGCGAAGGCGCCGTCGCTATCCATCGGTGGCAGAAACGTCCGCTTGCCGTTGCGATCAACCACTTCAAAGACGACAAAGAGCACCTTTTCGAGGGTGGAGACAAGATCGTAGGGTCGATTCCCTGTCACGGCAGCCGAATAGCTCGCGGGAATGCGTAACACTTTGAGCGGCTCCCCGCAGGCGAGAGAAAAAAAATAGGTCTGTGTAAGTAGAAATATTGCCAGGTAGACAATGAGGAAATTCCTCGAGAGCGGCCTGACCGGCTCGGTCGCAGGTGCAGCATCTTCGCCATTTGCCTTTTCTGTCGGTGCGCCACGCCATTTTTTCAGATAGAAAGCCACGTCATCGCTGAACAGAAAGAGCGAAACGAGCATCAACTCGCTAAACCAACCGACACGCATGCTCAGGTCGATCATGACGTGAAAGAACAGCGCCGTGAGAACATAAAAAACTCTGATTTTTCTTGAAAACAAAGCGGTTGGCGCCAAAAGTTGCCAGAGAATGGTCAGGTAGGTTGCCAACATCAGCAGGCCCGAACTTGAGGCCATCCAATGTGCCGAATCAAAAATAATTAAAGGGTGCTGGAATACCAATTCCATTGCCGATCCGTTCAACCAGTTAAGGTCGAAGAGTTTGGCAACCCCCGCGCCAAAATAGATGAAGAGAAAGTTAATCTGCCCCAGACGTAACGGCCAGATAGCACGGGTATTTCCCCAACTCTCGGGCGATGACACCATCATCGCAAATTTGCGATCCGCCGTCATAAACATCAGATAAAAGCCCATCGAAAAATAGACCCAATCGGCGCCGTGGCCAACGAATGCGGGCGTGAGGGCAAAAAAGTAGAAAAGGATCAGATAGTTCAGGATCGAGACCCACCGGGTCAACACGCCGAGAGCGAGGGCAATGAGTGTTGCCAGCCAGATGAAATACACCGTTTTGACGATCAGAGGCGTGTACCAACCGTCGATAGGTCCAACGCGCAAACCCTGATTTGAATAGAGCAGTTCGAGTTTCCCGTACTGACAGAGCAGATCGGCAAACAGCACGAGGGCGTAACCAATACGAAAGAGCCCTTCGGCCGTACCATCACTTTTGGCAAAAAAGAATTGCTCGAGTGTATCTTTTATCGGGCGTTTGATTTTCACCTGCTCTTCTCGCACTGATTTTTCCGTTTATCCCTGAAAGGGATTCAAAGTACCTTGTACCACGTTTTCCCGAATGCCAGAAATCCGGCCGAGGCAATTTGCATCTGCTGCCTGCGGCGAAAAGGATCCTCTCTGCCTCGACCGAGAGGCACTCTGTAGGTACTAACAGATGGCGCCCGTTTCGGGCAGATAGGTGTACGACTCGCGGCCGCCGCCACGGTACTCACCTAGAGCGGCGTTCCGATCCGCGACCTGTGATCGCCTACCAAAGCGGCTTGCGCAAAACGGTCGTAGAGAACGAATCCCGTCCGATTGGGACAATACGGCACGGATGAAGCCCCCCCGATGGGCTATTTGGGGAGAAATCTCAGGGTAAAAACACGAAAATGTTTGCAACACACCCCTAAAAATACTTAGATATCTGCACATTTCAAAAAAATGTGGCTTTTGTCCGACAAATTGCTTGAACAGCGACCGGTTATCAAGTTTAATAGCGGCACTCAATAAGGTTTCTCGACTGATTTTTTAGGTTGGGTTAATGAGCGCAGCGGATCTTCTAATTTCTGAAAAAACTGTTTTCGAAGAAAAGCGTCTGTAGCTTCTCGCCACCGCGAGCGGCTGTAGTCGCTTTTTTTCGTTTGTACTTTTTGAACTTGTGAAAAAAGGAAAGCTGACTGACAGTTTGAAATCATTTTTTTAGGGGTTAGTAACCATGGTTATTAGAGAAAAACAGACATTGGCCCAACTGAGTAAAAAGCTTTGTGCGTACTCGGCCGCTGCGGGTGCTGCGGCAACCGCTGGTGTGGCAACGGATGCAAATGCCGCTCCAATGATTTATGACACGGAAGCAACACCCATCGTTGTCCACAGTAGTTTTGAGACGATGGCCGGCCATAACATGGCTCGGATCGATCCCTCGATCGCCGGTCCAGCCGGTCTGCTCGATTATGATACTGCACCGAACGGTCAGAACTCCGATGCTTCGGGTGCCGGTACTGCGAATCCCGGTGAGATCTACTTCCGCTACAGCCTGTTCTCCGAGCCGAGTGCGACTTGGGGTAAGAGCGGTACGCAGTTCGGTACGCTCACCGGTGGTGGTAACGGTCTTTATGCTGTTTCGCAGGGTGCCTCGACCCGTCCCGGTGGTGAGAATGGCGTCTATGGCTTTCAAGAAGGTGAAATCATTGATGGTAGTGACAACCTGATCACCACCGATACTGCGGGTGCCGATGGCATCATGCAAGCCTACAGTGGTGGCCCCGGAGCCGGTGCTGTGCAGGCCGACATGCATGGCTTTGGTGGCTGGGCCACAGGCAGCGAATATAATATTGTCAGTGGCATCAAATACCTTGGATTCCGCATTGACAACAAGAATGGCTTTGTGAAGGTCCACGAGAGATTTAATGACCGTCGCAATAACTTTAAGATTTTGGGTTGGGCTATGGAGACTGTGCCTTTCGAGCCGATTGTGTGCACCTTGGAAGGTGGTGACCCCCCCGGTGGTGTCCCCGAACCGGCTACGATGGCCATGTTGGCGATCGGTGGTGCGGGACTGTTGGCCTTGCGTCGTCGCAGTCGCGGCAAGTAAGGCAAACGAGCTGGATTTCAAACTGTTACTGACAAAAAACGGGTGCCGGGTAACCGGCGCCCGTTTTTTTATGGTTTGTCGCCACTCGAGAGTATGATAATGAGGGCGGTCGGTTCTACGAGTCTTGCTTCAATCGGCCTAAGAGGATGTATCGATGGCAGCCATTTGTGATCCCACCTCAGATCTGCTGGCGCGCTATGCGCATGCATCTCGTCTGACGCTGGGCGATGCGATCCTACAAGACCTACAATCGAAACGTGGTCAATCGAAACGTGGTCAATCGAAACGTGGTCAATCGAAACGTGGTCAATCGAAACGTGATGGCGGCACTGCAAATCAGAAAGCCGATGCTCACTTCCAAAACTTCATTCATGCGCTGAACATGAACGATTGGCTGGGAGCCGCCTATTTTTTGTATGCGGGTGATTCCCAAACGCTTCAAAGGTTAGTTCAAGAAGAAAACAGACTCCTCGCCCATCTGGGCAATAATTATCTCGCGTTGCTTTATGCAGCGGCAGAACACTTTGATAAGGACCGCAATGAATGGCGCGGGCAACTCCAGGAGGCATATCAATTCGGTACCTTGCCGGCGTATGGCCCGACCGTTATCAACGGAACGCCCGTGAAGGCCCCCTATATTTTTAAGTCGGGTGTGGCCCAGCACGGACGCAATCTGATCTCTTTGATGCCGATCTTTCAGGAATATGAAAAGATCAACCAACTTTACCAACAACCGGCCAAAACGACGGAGGGGGCGCCGATACGCTTTACCCAGGGGCATAATTGGTCGTACTCTCACGCACGCTTGGACCTCTCCGATCCGACATTATTTCCTCCGAATACAAAACGTGTGCTGATGAACTGGGATGCCCATCGTGATCTGTCGCCCCCTTTTGGCCATCTTTCGAGAGAATTGGCACTCGTCAAGGGACTCATTCCTCACGACACCGATCGCCTACTGAAACTGGTTCAAAACGCCAGCAGCAAGGAAGAATTTGTTGAGGTGGCTGGGATGATGAGTATTGCCGGGTGGATTCTCCCCCTGCTGCATACCAAGGAGTTCCAATACGAAGATGTGTCGGAACTCATCATTGTGCTCCCTAAAGAGGCCCAGCAGACTTCAAAAGAAGACTATTGGCCGCCCTACGGCACTCATGAAATGCAAATCGGCCATACGGCAGTCGACTTCGAGGAAATAGAAAATTTTTACGATTTGCTCGATGCACTCCAACCCTTAGCAGAGATGCCCGGCGAGGCTGGGGAAAAGGGGAAACGGGCTTTAAAACATCTGAAGAAACGGTTGGCCGCTTTTGGAACCATGGAGGGATTCGAGGGGGTACAAAGCGTCAGCAACGATCCGCGACTGCGGACCGTTCGCCAATCTGTCTCGTGCCTTGTCCAGGAGCCTCGTGATATTAAGGTCCATATTGTCGATCCGGATAATCTGAATGCGATCCTTGAAAAGATCGGTACTGCAGATATTTATCTGAGCGTCGATGTGGATTATGCCGGAACGGTCCACCTGGGAGGATGGCAGAACGTGGCCAATTCAATTCCCCATTATCCTTTGAATAACAGTCCCGAAGAAGAAGCGCGCCATCTGCAATTGATCGAATGCTTCGAGACCTTCTATCGGAAGGCCGCAAAGCAAATCAAGGCGGTGAGCATTGCCAATTCACCCGACTATACCGCCGATGAATCGAGGCGACGGCCCGCTTCAAAGATCATGGACATTTTGACCCAAGGGACCGCACAGGCCCAACCGGGCTGGATCTCTGGAGCAGCCGGTCGGATTGCACCGCCAAGGCTGATGCACCATCCGTTCCGTGGCCTGCTGATTTCTGTTGCCGGTGCCCTCGGCATTTCTCTTACGGCTGCTCTTTTTTGGCATTTTTTGCGCACAAAAAATCTACAGCGTGAAACAGAGGCTTGAGAGAATCCGTGTTTCACCCGAGTGAGCGGGCAGGCAACTCTACAGCGCACTTAATCGGTCCGCCTCCGCACGATGGATGAGCAGACATCCCCGATGACCATGACTCCGCGCGGGAGTATGATATCTAGGACCGGGCTACATCAGGATTCCCGGACCACTTTTCCCAAACGATCCGTCCATGAATGACTCCATTGGCAGATACCGGTTATGACAGGGTGTGACGACAACTTCGAGTCGATCCAGCAGCAACTCACAGCAGAGCGGTCGCCCCGCGCCAAAGAGGCGTTGCGCAAATTTCTCCAGGATCATCCGAAACATTCCGAGGCACTCGATCTGTTCGGACAACTTGCGTGTGAACAGGGCCAGTACGAGGAAGCTGTCGACGCGATCGGGCAGGCGATTGCGTTGCGTCCCGATGTGGCCCACCTACACCACCATCTCGGTTATGTCTACTTTGTCGCTGGCAAGGTGGACCAAGCCATTGAAGCCTATCGTCGCGGACTAGCGATCGATGCCAATGATGCGCAGACGCAAAATAATCTGGGCGTCGCGCTGAAAACAAAAGGCAACTTTGAGGAGGCAATTGCTGCATTTCAGTCTGCTTCCCGACTTTCCCCGGAACTTGCCTTTCCACATCGCAATCTGGCCGAGGTATTGCGCCTGCAGGGAAAACTGGACCAGGCCATTGTCCACTACCAGCAGGCTCTTCAGCTTTCGCCCGCCGATGCTGAATCACACAACGGACTCGGTTTGGTGTTTTCGATGCAGGTCAAACTGGACGAAGCGGTTGCCCAGTTTGAAGAGGCCATCAGGATCAAACCAGATTACGACGAGGCAGAAAACAACCTAGGTACGCTACTCAAGGCAACCGAACGGTTCCAAGAAGCTGTCGCTCTCTACGAAAGAGTGCTGCGACGACGACCCGATTTTGTGACCGCACGAGTCAATCTTGGATCGGTACTCATTGAGTTGGGACAGTTTGATGAGGCGATCAAACACCTCGAGTACGCATTGCAAATAAATCCCAATCACGCTGTTGCGTTTCATAACTTGGGAGATCTGGCCCTCACAGACCAATATGTGTTCTCCGCCGATCAACTTGAACGGATCCAGTCGCTGGTGGCCAATCACAAAGGCCGGCACGAAGAGACCTCCGCATTGCATTTCACTCTGGCCGGTATTTTGGACAAACAACAGCGCCATGACGATGCCTTTGAGGTCTACCTGCAGGCCAATCGCGCGCAGTACCGCGTCTTGAAAGCAGCAGGTGCCGCTTTTGATTCTGCAAACCATCATCAAAAAGTACAGCAGACCATTGACGTCTTCGGGCGGGACTTCTTTCAGAACAAGATATTATTTAGCAACTCGCTCGATACGGAGATCCCGGTGGTTGTGGTCGGTATGCCGCGTAGCGGTACGACGCTCCTTGAACAGATTATTGCCAGCCACCCGCACGCAGCGGGAGCAGGTGAACTGGAGGCCATCGAACAACTCATCCCACAGTTGCCGGCGCTATTGAACTCCGGGCAGGAGTATCCCGATTGCTTCTCCCGTGCTGAGGCTCCAGCTCTCCGCAGTATTGCTCAAGACTATTTAAGTCAACTGACCGCCAACCGCCACGAAGCGGACCGCATCGTCGACAAGACCTGGTACAATTTTTATTATCTTGGCCTCATTGCACTCCTTTGTCCCAGAGCCCGAATCATCCACTGCCGCCGCGAAGTGATGGATGTTGGCATTTCATGTTTTTTTTCGAATTTCAATTCAATCCCGTGGGCCACGCGTCTGGAAGACATCGGGGTCTTCTACCGTTCGTACGAACAATTGATGCAACACTGGCAAAAGGTTTTGCCCCTACGCATGCACGAAGTCTCCTACGAACAATTGGTTGCCGATCATGAAACGGCTAGCCGAGAGATCATTGATTTCTGTGGTCTGGAGTGGAGCGACTGCTGTCTGGAGTTTCATAAAAACAGACGCCCAGTCCAAACGGCAAGTCGGGTGCAGGTGCGTCAACCGATCTACAAAACATCGATCGGCCGTTGGAAAAAATACGAATCCCACCTCGCACCGCTTCGAGAATCGCTCCGCAGAGAAGGCATTGCCGAGGAGAGACTACTCGACGATCGTGCCTCACCGTAGCGTACCACCGGGATGCATAACGTACTGATGGACCAGATTGACACTTCAGGTTGACTCAATGACAAACGCCCCTAACGATCTCGCTGCCGCTGAGCAACATCGCACCGCAGGACGATTGGGCGAGGCGCAAGCGATCTGCGAGAGGTTGTTGGAAGGCGATCCGCGCGATACAGACACCCTCTCGTTGCTTGGGACCATCCAATGCGAGCGGGGAGATTTTTCGCAGGCGACTGCATCGATTGGCCGGGCGATTCGCGTGCGGCCGAAGAATGCTCTGCTGCACCGCCAACTGGGCGACATTCATTTTTTGGCGGGAGAAATGGATCGATCAATAGAATGCTACCACCACGCGATCGGCTTGGACAGCGAGGATTCTCAAATCCGCAACAATCTGGGCGTTGCACTCCGGCAAGCAGGCAAGCTCAACGACGCCATCGCCGCCTTCGAAGATGCCCTGCAGCTTCGCCCCGATCTGCCCCTACCGCACAAGAATCTTGGCGAGGTCTATTGCATCCAGGGAAAGATGGCGTTGGCCCTCACTCAATACGAAACTGCTTTGCGGATCGATCCTCGCGATGCCACAACTCTCAACAGCATTGGGATCATTCTTTCGATGCAAGGGAAACAGGCTGAAGCGATTACTCGCTTTGAGGATGCGCTGACACTTGAACCCAATTTTGCAAAAGTCGAAAACAATCTAGCCGGTGTTCTAGCGACCGTCGGGCGATTCGACGAGGCAATCACTCATGCCAGAAACGCTTTGCGTTTGCGACCCCAATTTGCCAACGGTCATATCACCATGGGCAATATCCTAAAGCTACAGGGAAAGAACGAGCAGGCCGTAGAAGAATACAAACAGGCACTCGAGTTGGACCCATGCCACACTGTTGCACACCAAAGTCTGGGTTCTGTTCTGACCGATCTCGGAAAATTCGATCTTGCCATCATCCACCTAGAAGAAACGCTACAGCTTGACCCAAATCATTTTACAGCCTACCAAAACCTTGTTGCTCTGGCAGTCCAGGACAAATATCAGCTTAGCGCCGAACAGCATGATCGCATCAAGGCACTGCTCGGTAGCAAAAACCTATCGCCTGCTCATGCTTCTCAATTGCATTTTATGATGGGTAGCATCCTGAACAAACAGCAGGACTATGATGCAGCCATGCGCGCATTTCAACAGGCGAATGCTTTGCAAATGGGCCTGTTATCAGCAGCGGGCAGTGCTTTTGACGCAAACCAATTCGGCAAAGAAATAGATGAAACCATCAGCGTTTTCCAACCCGCTCTCTTTGAAAACGAGGAACGTGGTGGACTCGATAGTGATGTGCCGGTTTTCGTTGTCGGGATGCCACGCAGTGGGACGACACTCGTTGAGCAGATCATTGCCAGCCATCCTCAGGCAGCAGGCGTGGGAGAACTTCCCGATATCGCAACCCTCGTGGAAGAGCTTTCGATTCTTGGAGGCGGTGAGACCGCCTATCCAAAATGCATCTTGCATGCGGATTCAGGACACATCTCCGAGTTAGCGCAACGGTATCTTGAGCGTCTTGAGGAACTGGCACCCGGTGCATCGCGCATCGTCGATAAACTACCAGGAAATTTTCTCTACCTTGGCTTTATTGCAATAGCATTTCCGAACGCCCGCGTTATTCACTGTCGACGGAATGCCATGGATGTCTGTCTGTCTTGCTATCTGAGTGATTTCGGTGCATTGCAGTGGGCCTGGCGACTGGAAGATATCGGTTTCTACCATTATCAATACCAACGCCTGATGAATCATTGGCACCAGATTCTGCCACTTCAGATGTACGACGTCGACTACGAACAACTGGTAGCGGACCACGAGGCCGTTAGTCGCGATCTGATATCGTTCTGTGGACTCGACTGGAATGACCAATGTCTTAAATTTCATAACAGCGATCGGGCAGTACAGACACTCAGTCGCGTTCAGGTGCGGCAGCCAATCTACAACACGTCGATCGGACGCTGGAAACACTACGAAAAATATCTCGATCCGCTCGTGGATGCTCTCAAAGGAACAAACAACGAGAAGTGACACTCGCAATACATTTCCAAAACGCTCGCGCGACCGGCCATCGGGCAGAGACCACTTATAACAACAATACCGAATAAAACGCCCTGTTTCCGATGATCCCATTGGCGGTGTATACTGAGAGTGAAAACGAAAGTCACTCCTGCCCTCTCCGCGTGATCGCAATATCTCAGCGCTTGGCCGACACGATGGCTTGGCCGACACGATGGCTTGGGGCTTGGCCAACACGATGGCTTGGGGCTTGGCCAACACGATGGCTTGGCCAACACGATGTGAGTGGTAACGACAGACGACGACTCAACATTTTTTCAGCACGATCATGAGGACCCGGTGGCCGATTGCGATTACCGTAGCCCTTTCTGGCGAAACGTTGTCCGCTGGGGATTGACCCTGGGGTGCTCTGCCCTGGCATTGTTTGCCCTGCTCTACGTGGCTGGGTTCTTTTCCAGCGAAACATCATCTTCTCGCGCCGGGAAAGATTCATCGGGCAGACTGGATGTTTCTGACGGGTCGATAACCGATCCACAGCAGATGTCGGCCACAGAAATCGACAATCCAGCCAATGATGGTTGGCCAACAGAGGTCTTTAACAATGCAGCCAAGAAGCAATTGAAAAAACTTGCCGCTCTTCTAACCCAAAAAGATGCGCCATCAGCCCAATCGCTTGCGCCGCTGGTCACTGGAGATTTTAACTGCACGCCACTTTTACCGATTCACCGCGAGACCGTTTTTAAGGACAACGATTTTCACATTCAACGAGCCGTTACAGATAGTAAGGTGGCAGCGGGAGACCGTGCATCCGCCCACCGAGAATATGCACACGCCGAAGGATTATCTAAAGCCCTCCAGTCGCTGCTAAACCCTTTTTCCACCAGCGAGGAATTGCACTGCAAGCTAAAAACTTTCCGTGTTGAACCCGCCGAAAATCACATTGTGACATGGCAGTATTTTTCATGTTCCGGAAAAAGCAAAGACGGAATGGTAGAACAACACGCGACTTGGAAGATCCGTTGGACCAGGCCCGCACCGGGAACCGCCCCGCGCATGGAGTCCATCGAAGTCGAAAACTTTGAAATGACTGAGTCCCATCGCGGGCCAGAATCGATGTTCGTCGACAAGACAGAAGCTGTTTTAGAAAACAACGAATCCTACTCTAAGCAATTAAGCTGGGGGTTGAATCGATGGTTGCAGCGGACTCAGGAACGTCGCCATTTGCTCGGTTCGCCCGGCATCGCCATCGGTGATGTCAACGGCGATGGCCTGGAAGATCTCTACCTCTGCCAGGAACTTGGCATCCCAAATCTGCTCTTTATTCAAAACCAGGACGGCACGCTTGATGACGTGTCGGCAGAATGGGGCGTGGACTGGCTGCAACACTCGCGGAGCGTGTTGCTTCTCGACCTCGATAACGACACCGATCAGGATCTTGTCGTTGGTTTTTTTGGCGGTGTCTTGATAGCGTCGAATGAAAACGGAAAACGTTTTAAAGTGCGTACGATCCTGGAGACAAGTGAAGACGTGATGTCGCTCTCTGCCGCCGATTTTGATAATGACGGCGATTTAGATCTCTATGCCTCCGCCTATATTCACTCCCCGAATGAAGTGGCGAGTGACAGCCGGTCGGGAAATATGCCGGGAGCAATGAGCAACCTCGTATTCCACGACGCGAACACGGGTGCCAGCAATTCCCTACTACGCAATGAAATTGCAGGAGATGACTGGGCCTTTGTGGATGCCACACTAGAAACCGGACTCGCCAAGAATAATTCTCGATACAGTTATGCAGCAGCTTGGGAAGATTATGACAATGATGGCGACCAAGATCTTTACGTTGCCAATGACTTTGGTCGCGATAACCTTTTCCAGAATACTGACGGGCAGTTTGTCGATGTCGGAGATCAGGTCGGTGCCGAGGACGCGGCGGCAGGGATGGGAATCACCTGGGGCGATTATAACCACGACGGATGGATGGATGCATACATCAGCAATATGTGGTCGTCCGCAGGAAATCGAATTGCGTTCCAACCCCAATTTAAAACAAATGCTCCGCCACAACTGAAAAAAAGAATCCAGCGACTCGCGCGGGGCAATACACTTCTGGAAAATCAGCAAGGGCAATCGTTTCGCGATGTCAGTGCCGCCGCTGATGTAGAGGTTGGCCGGTGGGCATGGAGTTCCAAATTTGTAGACTTGAACAACGACAGTTGGGAGGACTTGGTTGTTGCAAATGGTTACGTCACAAATTCTAACACGAGTGATTTGTGAAGTTTCTTCTGGCGACAGGTCGTGTCGCAATCCCCTCTTGATTCCAAAGACATATCGAATACCAGTATCGCTAACGAACAGCTCGTCAGCATGTTGAACCAAGGTGGTCGCTCCTTCAGCGGAAAGGAACGGCATTGCATTTTTTTGAATACCGGCAATGATCCGCGAGGTAATGGTCAATTCGCAAATGTATCTGCGATCACTGGCTTGGATTTTCCTGATGACGGACGTGCGATCGGCGTTGTCGACTGGGATCAGGATGGCGATCAAGACTTGTGGTTGTCCAATCGCAATGCACCACGCCTGCGATTTATGCGCAATGAGATGCCGGCCGACAAGAATTACGTTGCTCTTCGGTTGGTGGGTAACGGAACAACAACCAATCACGATGCGATTGGAGCGCGGATTGAAGTTGTGCTGGATCATTCCCATTCCAAAGCGACTACAGAATCGCCCGCTGTTGCTGAAACATTGATCCAGTCACTGAGAGCCGGCGAAGGGTTTTTGGCCCAATCGAGCAAGTGGGTCCACTTTGGTCTGGGCGATGCCAATACCATAAAACACGTTGCCGTTCACTGGCCAAATGGTAAAGTCGAGAACTTCAATAATCTCAAAGTGAACCATCGATATACTCTGGTTCAAGGTTCAGCAACGGCGACGGAAGCCACACCGCCGGATCGAACAATAGAACTGGCCACCTCTTCTGCGAAGAAAAAGTCTGCTATTCCGAGCATGCGAATTCCACTCGTTGCTCTGCTGCGTGTACCCGACCTGAATTATCTTGATTTCCGAGGCAACCGGCAGTCACTGACAACTGTCTCCAGTGGCCCGCTGCTGATCAATTTGTGGTCGACCAGCTGCAAACCATGTCTGGAAGAACTGAACGATTTCACCAAGCGATCGGAAGACATTCGCTCCGCAGGAATACGGATCGTTGCATTGTCCATCGACGGCCTTGAAAAGGGTCCCGATGCAGCCGATGCGAGTCAGGAGGTCTTAGCAAAAATGGGCTTTCCGTTCGATGCGGGGGAAGCGACGAAAGAACTAATCCAGGTCCTCTACTCACTGAAGAAATCGCTCTTATTTTCCGCACAAGAACTTCCTTTGCCAACCAGTTTCCTTCTCGATGCATCGGGGCGACTTGCTGTCATTTATCTAGGCCCGGTCTCCGTGGACAATCTCCTCGAAGATAGACACCATGCGTCACTCACAACCGAAGAGCGCTACGAACGATCCGCCGCACTCGTCGGCAGCATGCTGAAAAATGATGTTACCAACAAAATTTTGGAGAAAAACGAGGCTATTGCTTTTTATAATTTTGCGGACTCCTTACGGGAACAGGGGCTCCGACGCGAAGCAGATCTTCAATTCGCCGAAGCAGCCAAACTTCAGCACTCGTCGCCCAATGCCAAGAAATTGGTTGCGGAGATGTTGTTCAAATGGAGTAATCTTCTTGCCGCAGATGAAAACTGGAGCGATGCGGCATCCGCTGCCCGGAAGGCCATCGACAAGTCGCCTGAAAATGCAAAGTATCATTACAATTTGGGCGTCCTCAGCAAGCGACTGGGTGATCTGCAAACCGCTCAAGAGCATTATGAAAATGCTATTGAGATCGATCCTGATCTCATCTCGGCCCACGTCAACCTCGCAATGATTTTGGCGAAGAAGAAAGAATGGAAAAAGGCAGAGAAATATTTTCGCCGGGTCAGCCATGCAAGACCCCATGACGCTGAGATATTCTACAACCTGGGAGTCGCACTCGCCGAGCAGGACAAATGGCAAGAGGCCTCCAATCAATTTCGCCAAGCCCTGAAGATCCGCCCCTATTTTTCACAAGCGAGCAAGTACCTGGACCGCGCCAAACAAAATTTGAAAGAAGAGCAGAAATAGAAGCATGTGGGGCGCATCTCTCCAAACATTCAACAGCTATGATGATATCTCCTTATGAATAACACAGGTGCTTCAGCTCGACGAACCTTGTTGCTGGGTTGGAATCTTGCCAGCTGGGAGCTTATCAATCCGTTGCTTGACCAGGGGCAACTGCCAAATCTGCAGTCGCTGGTAAATGACGGTGTGATGGCCAGCTTGAGAACGAAACGACCCTTACTCGACCACGTTGTCTACAACTCGCTTGCCACAGGCAAATATGCGGATAAGCATGGCGTATTCGGACCGCTGGAAGTCGGTTCAGACAATTCTGTCCGCAAGAGCGATAGCCTCTCACGACATACCGACGCCGTTTGGGACATTCTCAGCGACAACAACATCCGCTGTAATGTTGTCAATTTTCCCACCACCGGTCCGGCCGAGAAGATCAACGGTGTCTTTGTGGCGCCGAGCTTCTTTGAGACCATTCCAGAGAGCTACCAGCAAAACTTTGACATTTCGCCACTGAGCGTGCAACCGGAATCGCAACTTGAGGTGCTCCGGCAATTTATTGTCACGATGGAGGACATTGATGCGGAGATTATGTCGTCGTTTGTCCCCCGATTTCGGGAATTAGATACCGCCGATCCTCGACTTATCACAATCGGTGCTGCCACTGCTCATACCTTCTCCATCCATGCCGTTTCAACATGGCTCATGGAAAATACCTCGTGGGATGCGATGTGTGTCTCCTACGACCTGATCAATTTTTTGGGAAGGGACTTTTTCCAATACCATCTCACAAATCGCGGGGCGATCAACGAAACCGGGAGCGAAGCGGATGTGAATCGCTTCCGCATGTCGGTCCACCTGTTTTCCGACGTTGTCAATGCCGCTATTAAGCTTTGCGATCGACTATTGGGACGGATGCTGGAACTAGCTGGCGAAGACGCGAGTGTTATCGTGTATTCGCCGTGGGGAATCATGGGCAACTCGGGCATAGCGCCTTCTGATGAAGCTACCCGAACAACGTATTCGGAGTCGAACTATCGGGGCGAGGGCATCTTTTTGATACGTGAGCCCGAAATGCCATCGGATGAGTTATTACATCAGGTGGGCTTTCTTGATATCTGCCCCACACTCCTTCGCTCGTGCGGAGTGCAGGCAGCGGAAGATATCGATGGTTTTGCTGTGCAAGATTATGCGGAGCATAAAGACAACGGTGAAAATCGGCCTGAAGCATGGGCATATCCGGAATCGACGGATTCTCCGTCCGAATTTGTACAGACACTTACCCGTCCACAGGTGTTGCGATTTACTGAGCCCTTTGCAGAAAAACCTGCTCGTAGTGTTGAAGAGGGAAATTTATGGACGCTAATCGCTGTCCAGATTGCAGACGATCGTCGTGATGAGGCTTTGCCGTTGTTGTTACGCCTGTATCACGCCAACCCGCTCCAGGTCCAGCGAGGTTATCTAATCGTCGAGGCACTACAGCAGACGGGACACACAAGAGAAGCGCTGGCATTGATGCGCCCGTTGGCGGTTGTCTTTGCAGATAATCCAGTGGGCCAGTTCATGGCTGGTTTTGTGGCATTGAGCCAGGGGGATTTTGACCTCGCTAAAGAAATGTTTGAACGTGCCGAGGCGAATAATCCGCCGTTTCCCATATTGTTCTACTATCTTGGGCAAGTCTATCTCTTATTGGATTTGCCGGACAACGCAATTCAAGCCTTTAGCCGGTTTTTGGAAATGGATCCGTGCTTACCGCACGCCTATCTCGGCCTCTCCGAAGCACTGTTGCGATCGCAGCGGTTTGAAGAGGCCGCAGAAGCAGCTCTTTCGGCAGTGGGGGCACGCTTTTCTGAGCCTGCAATGCACCTAGCCCTTGGTCGCGCAATGGCGCAACTGGGTGAAAAAGAGCGCGCAGCTGAAGCATACGAAACGGCGCTTCGCTTGGCGCCACATTTTGATTTAGTCCGCGATCATCTGGAGTGGCTGGACCAGTATTTCAACGCTGCAATCCGCGATCCCTCAAAGCATTCTTGGCGCTCGCTCACCCCGGAACTGCATCCCCAATTAGGAGGCAATTCCAGGCCTACTGAAACGGTCAAAGAAACGCTGCTGGAAATCAACGCGTGGCGTAACGAGTTTATGGATGAACTGGAAACCGCTGAATACCAACTGGACGATCACCTCAGTCAGAAGACGAAAAACCTCTCTCAGGGAGACGCGGGGGCGACAGATTCGTCAGGCAGGTGCACCAAAGAAGATTCGGTTGCGATATTCCGGAATGACGATTGGGTTGCGCGACCTATCGAACCCTCCGACCAGGCGGCCATCAAACACATGTCGTTCTATCGGCCATTTGCGAATCCAGCTGAAAAAGAGATTCTGGTGGTCCATCCCACCGGCAGTTCCCAGATCCACGGGGCCGTCATGCTGCAATGGACGATGTCACAACCGACGATACTCCAACTCCGCTTAAGCCTTGAGTCGTCGGACTCCGAAACAGACAGTGCTTTGACGCAAGAACCGATTCAATTATGGCTGTTGCGAATCGGTCTTGCGCGGGCAATCGCCGGCGGCGCAACACAGGTAAAATTTGCATTCAGAGAGACGGAAGACTGTTCGATATTATATGATGCGCTAAAACAACTTGGGTTCCTTGACTTCAAGGTCCAGCAGATATATCGA